>CAJWZW010000127.1 GCA_913050565.1 uncultured Synechococcus sp. | reverse complement strand
TCCGCCAGCATCAGCAGAAAATTCCGCAGATTGTCCGGCGTACCCCCGAGCCAGTACTGGAAACTGAGCATGAAGCTGCGGGCATCCTGAGCCTTCTCCACCGGCAGATACTTGAGAACGGTGGGGAGAGTGTTCAGGAGCTTGAGCATGGCGTCCTGGAACCCGGCCCCACCGGCCTCCTTCCGCTTCTTCATGAAGCCGGCGATGGCACTCTTGCTCTGCCCCAGCTGAGCCATCGAGAAGCTGCCCAGCTTGTTGAGGCGCATCACCTCCGGCATTGATGGGAACACCACAGCCGCCTTCAGGCGATCCCGGTGAGGAGCAACTGCTTCGACAACCTTCTGGGCCAGATCTTCGATGAAGATCAACGAGGCGACGAAAACGTCGGCCTGGGCGACATCGGCACAGAAGTCGGCGTAGTTGCTTTCATCACGCAACTCTTCGATCAGATATCCGCTCAGTTCAATTCCCAGATCGGCACCGGAGGCGTTCAGGGCAGTAGCTGCCTGGGTCAGCGCGTTTTGGTACTGGGGTTCGAGAACCACGTACACAGCCTTCATCACGGCTTTGTGGTTCTGGCCCTCGACAGGAGCAACTCGGCGGTCGGCGGAGCGAACCTGCGTGAACATCAGCGCTTCTTGAGCAATGTGAAGAACCTTACGGCGACAGACCGGGCTTACGCGAAGATTTCTGATTCGCGTTACATCACCGCCCCCATAGGCTCAGGTCATCAGCAAATGCTTCGATGACCGCTCAGATCCCCGTTGTGGTTGCAGGTGCGCTGGGACGAATGGGCGCTGAGGTGATTCGCGCCGTCGTTGGCACCGAGGACTGCTCACTGGTTGGTGCTGTCGACAACACCCCTGGCAAGGAGGGAGCAGACGTCGGGCTGGAACTGGGACTGGGTGAACTTGAAGTGGCCGTGACAGCGGATTTCGAGGGCTGCCTTTGCGCCGTGAGCCAGTCGGTTCGAGACAGCGGCCAGGCTGCTGTTCTGGTGGATTTCACTCATCCATCGGTTGTCTACGAACACACCAGAGCTGCCATCGCTTATGGAGTTCATCCGGTGATCGGAACCACTGGGCTTTCACCGGAACAGCTGAAAGACCTCAGCGAGTTCTCCACCAAGGCCTCGATCGGCGGCGCCGTGATTCCCAATTTCTCCGTCGGCATGGTTCTGCTGCAGCAAGCGGCAGCTGCAGCGGCAAGGTTTTACGACCACGCCGAACTCACGGAACTGCACCACAACCGCAAAGCTGATGCCCCCAGCGGGACCTGCATCAAAACGGCGGAATTAATGGAGGAGCTGGGTAAGAGCTTCAACCCGGAGGAGGTCGCAGAGCACGAATCCCTTGCTGGATCCCGTGGCGGCCGACGCGAGAGTGGCTTGAGACTTCACTCTCTCCGTCTGCCCGGCCTGGTGGCTCACCAGGAGGTGATGTTCGGTGCACCCGGTGAGACCTACACCCTGCGCCACGACACGATCGACCGATCCGCCTACATGCCTGGTGTGCTGCTCACCATTCGCAAGGTGGTTGGTCTTGGCGGCCTTGTTTACGGGCTGGAACGCCTGATCTGAAGGCGAGCAATGCTGATCCCCCTTCGTCCTGGAGAACTGGAGCGACTGATTCCTGCCGTTGCCACAGGCAATCAGTTCCGTGCGGCCCTTGGCAAGCCCCAGGAAGTGCTTCAACGGGTCATGGTCGCTGCCATCGGTGGTGTGATCACACTTCTGATCAGCCAGAGCCAGATGACCAGCCGCTGGGGGCCTTTCTGGCTGGTCGCGGGGGTGGTCTTTCTGCTCTACGTGCTGTGGGGACCGATCCTGCAGGCAGGCCAGCGGAACGCGACCTTGCGTCGCTATCCGGCGGCGGCGATGTTTGATGGTGAGATTGCCGAAATCACCACGCGTGAGCGTGTAGAGAACCGCCATGAACAGGCGGACAGCAGAGGTCAGCTCGAACTGGTCGAAAACAGACGGACCTGGATGTTGCTGGAACTGCAGGACGAAGACGGCTATCTGGGAAAGCTGGCTTTTCCCATGGAGAAAAAGCACCAGACGATCCGGCCTGGGACGCGCATTCGCTGCCTGGTTCTGAGCGAGCGCAAGGACTTTTCGCGCATCGACG
>CAJWZW010000126.1 GCA_913050565.1 uncultured Synechococcus sp. | reverse complement strand
CGCCTTTGAGGCATCTGCACCAACCCCAAGGGGACACATGGCTTGAATCGATCCATCGATTGGGTCTTTGAGATGTCAACGCAATGGGATGTCGTTGTTGTTGGCGGAGGTCTGGCCGGCATTACTGCTGCACGCGACCTCAAACAACGAGGGTTCAACACGGTCGTTCTTGAGGCCAGTGATCGCCTTGGCGGACGGACTTACACCATCGAGGACGAGGGTTGCACCGTTGAACTCGGCGGGACCTGGATCTACTGGAACCAGCCCTTCATCTGGGCCGAAAAAGAACGATATGGGCTTGCCATTGAGGAGACGCCCGGCTGTGTTGCCGAGCACATCGCCATCCATCGCGGCGACCGCATTGAAGCGCTGGCTGCAGACGAAGTTGGCGAATTCATGGCCGGCTTCGACGTGTTCTTTTCAGAAGCCATCAAGGTGTGGGAACGCCCGTACGACGCCAAACATTCCTGGGAGGCAATCCGCGAGCGCGAAGCCATCACCGTGGCCGATCGCATGGCCTCCCTCGCGTTGACACCCCTGCAGAAGGCCGCCATTGGCGGATTTCTCGAAATTCTCTCCATGTCTGCACCGAGCTCCGCTTCCTATGTGGAGATGATGCGCTGCTACGCCTTGTGTGGATGGAACACAACCGTCTTCAAGGACACCGCGGCTCGCTACAAATTCGCCGATGGAACAGGGGCCCTGGTGGACGCCATGGTGCGTGACGGGGGCTTTGATGTGAGGACCAGCAGCCCCGTCACCGCGGTGAATCAACAGGGCGATGGCATCAGCGTTCAAACCGCCAATGGAGACATCCACCACGGACGCCTCGGTGTGATCACCGTGCCCATGAATGTGATGAACAGCGTTGCATTCCATCCACCGCTGTCCCCCATCAAACAAGAAGCAGCCGACGTGAAACACGCTGGAGGGGGATCCAAAGTGTTCTTTGTGGTGAAGGGAGATCCGGGCCCCGTCATGACCCTGGCTCGCAGTGCGGACTCAGCTCTGATCGGCAGCTTCACCTATCACCGGGGAGAGCATCAATCCTTGCTGGCTGGCTTCAGCCTGGAACCCGATGCGCTCGACAAATCGGTGGAGGAGTGGCAATCGATCTTCAACGACTACCTTCCCGACCTGGAAATCCTCCGCACCTTCGGACATCCCTGGGGCACGGATCCTCTGTCTCAGGGCAGTTGGTGCAGCTACCGCCCTGGCACCGTGACACGCTTCGCGGAAGCTCTGCCACTCACAGAGGGCAAGCTCTTCTTCGCCTCTGGAGACCATGGAGACGGATGGAGAGGCTTCATGGAAGGTGCCATCGCCAGTGGCTCACAGACAGCGATGGCTGTTCTGAAAACCCTGAGCCGCGACTGATGCGACCAGCTCTGGAGTTCTCGGTTCATCCGGATCAGACTCGGGTGGAACGCTGCCTGATCTGAGATGAGCCGACCCCGGAGCCGCAGAGCAGGGGTGGAGAGCCACTTCGAAGCACTGATCTGGAAATACCGACTGATCACACTGGTTCCCGTGGTGATGAGTCTGCTCGGCAGCCTCAGCTGCTTCGTCATCGGCACCTACGCCGAACTGAGCGTGCTCAACAGCGTTCTGCAGGGTCGGTTCACCCACACCAACAGCAATCTGCTGATCGGAAAAGTGGTGGGCGGGATCGATTACTACCTGATCGGGATTGCCCTGCTGATCTTTGGGTACGGCATCTACGAGCTGGTGGTGTCGGACATCGATCCCCGCCAACAGGACCCCTCGGACCTGCGCCGCAACCTGTTGAACATCGATTCCCTCGACAGCCTCAAGCAGAAGCTGACCAAGGTGATCATCGTGGCCCTGATCGTGACCGCCTTCAAGCTGATGGTGAGTTTCGAGGTGAACTCGATCAGCGAGCTGTTGCAGTACTGCGGCGGCGTGTTGATGCTGGCTTTCAGCTCCTGGCTGATCGGCCGGATCGGGAAGCACTGATCATCAGCCGCGCCCGGCTCTGGCGCCAGAGTCTGCGCTGGTGCTGACGCTCACGGCGGTTCAGCGGAGCATGGGCCAGCTGCTGCTGGGCCTCAGCCATGGTCTGAAACCCCACTGCCAGCTCAGGGCGCTGTTCGCATCCTCGCCGGCAGAGCGCCTGGAATGATTCGCCGGGCATGGCCTCCAGGCCCAGGCGCTTGAGCAGCCTGAGGCTTCGCTGCAGAGGATCGCGGTGCACAACAGGCCAGCCGCT
>CAJWZW010000125.1 GCA_913050565.1 uncultured Synechococcus sp. | reverse complement strand
CAGCGAGCAACGCACCAACAAGCCGAGGATCACCAGGCTCGACATCAGGGAATTGCCGCCGTAGCTCACCAGCGGTAACGGCAAGCCTGTCGTCGGCATTGAGCCGGAGGCAACAGCGATGTTCAGGATCGCCTGGCCCACAAGGATCGTGCAGCAACCGATTGCCACGAGGCGTGTCTGGTTGTTGCGGCAGTTCAAAGCCACCCTCAGCCCCACCCAGGCCACCAACATCAGGAAGAGCAGCAGCGACAGCGAGCCGATGAACCCGAATTCCTCGGCAAAGACCGCGTAAATGAAATCGGTGCTCTGAATCGGCAGGTATTGAAGCTTCTGTGTGGAGAGTCCATAGCCCTGGCCGGTGAATCCTCCTGATCCAATCGCCAGCAGGCTTTGCACCAGCTGGTATCCGTCTCCCATGGGGTCAGCCCAGGGATCGAGAAACGACACCACGCGGAGGCGTTGATACTCATTCACCAGGATGCTGGCGGTGCCGAGGGCTCCCCCGGCCAGTGCAGTGCCGAACAAGCTGCGCCAACGGATCCCGGAGGCCAGTGCCACCATCCAGAGAGTGAGGCCGATCAGGGCGGCGGTGGACAGGTTCGGCTGTTTGAGAATCAGCAGCAGCAGTGCACCGAAGCTGGCCAGCCAGATCAGTTTCTGGTCTGGCTTTGTCCGAGACCAGTGGGCAAAGAGGTTCGCGGCCTGCAGAACCACGAATGGCTTGACCAATTCCGAAGGCTGAATCTGCAGAGGGCCCAGCACCAGCCATCGGCTCGCTCCGTTCACGGTGGTGCCCATCACCAGGGTGGCTGCGATCAGCAGGCAGCCTCCCCAGAGGGCGGGCCCTGCCCAGCGCAGCAATGTGCGCAGGTTTGTGGTGAGCGCCAGGCTGAACAGGCTCCAACTGGCCAGCAGCCAGATGGCTTGGCGTTTGACGTAGAAGGCTCCATCACCCATTTCCCGGGAGGCCACCCACCAGCTGGCGGATCCCAGCACCAGTAGCCCGGCAACACTCCAGAACGCTGCCAATCCCACCAGCAAGCGGGCTTCAGCGGGCCATTCCGCCCAGGGCAACGGCATCAGCCGTTTGATCAATCCCTCACGTTGTTTCTGAACACTTTGGCTTTCTCGGCGAGATCGCTGCTGAACCCGCTCACGGTTGCTGCGTCGTCGTGGAGGGGTGGCAAGGACCAATGGGTCTGGCTTCATTTATCCGTTCCCTATTCAGCCGTCTGATCGGTGCTTTGCCAAGCCATGACGTCAAGAGATGCTTCAGCCCAATCGCCTGGTCATCAGGCCGTCCGAAGACGCTCGTGCTCCACTTCCCATTGAACCGATTGTCCCCAGGCCTGTTGACGCACCCAGCAGCGACCACCGCGGCACTGAATCAATTCAAAAGGCGGCAGGTCGTCGGGTTGGTTCTCCAACGTCACAAAGCTTCCAGGCCGCAGCAGCGGCACCACCTTGGAGGATTGGCGATGACGATGTTTCATTCCAGCGCTACGGCTGAAAGGATCTTCATGGCGGTTATCGATCTGCTTGGTTGATCCACGGTTTTCTTCGGGATCACGTTTGCTTTTATGACGAAATGGCGTTGAAACAGCGGCTGGATCTGGAGTTGCTGACCAGAGGGCTTGTCGGCTCCAGGCAACAGGCGCAGCAGCTGATCCGTGCCGGCAAGGTCCGGGATGGTGTTGGCACGGTGTTGGACAAACCTGGCGCGGAGGTTCGGACCGATCTGGAATTGATCGTGGAGAAGCCGCCTCGCTTCGTTTCACGCGGTGGGGAGAAGTTAGTGGCAGGCCTCGAGGCGTTCCCGCTCCAGGTGAAGGATCGCGTCTGCCTCGATGGGGGCATCTCCACCGGTGGATTCACGGATTGCCTGCTCCAGCACGGCGCCCGGCGTGTTTATGGCATTGATGTGGGCTATGGGCAGACCGCCTGGAGTTTGCGCACCGATGAACGGGTGGTGCTGCGCGAACGCACCAACCTGCGACACCTGCAGCCGGACCAGCTCTATGCCGATGGCGATCCGTGGCCGACTCTGGCGGTGACGGATGTGTCGTTCATCTCCCTGCGGCTGATCCTTCCCGCCTTGCATCGGCTGTTGCAGACGCCCGGTGCTGAGGCCCTGGTGCTGGTGAAGCCGCAGTTCGAGGTGGGTAAAGAGCGGGTCGGCAAAGGAGGCGTTGTGCGGGACCCTGCGGCCCATCGCGATGCCATCGAAACGGTGATCGCTGCTGCGGCAGCATTGAGCTGGAACCCGCAGGGATTGACTGCATCGCCGATCACCGGCCCCGCTGGGAACCATGAATATCTGCTCTGGTTGTCGGACCACGATGCAGCCCCTTTGCCGGATCTCGATCAGCTGGTGGCGACCACGTTGGCTGGTGTGAAGTCCTGATCGAAGCAGGCATCAAAAAACCGGCCATCAAGACCGGTTCAGTGAAGTATGGAGTTGTGACTCAGTTGCCGACGTTCACCTGTTGACCACCGGTGCAGAGCTCCACCTTGATGATCCGGCCACCTTGCTTCTGGATTCGTTGTTGTTCAGCGAACCAGCTGTCGTAGGGAACCCACTTGGTGAAGAAGGTGTTTT
>CAJWZW010000124.1 GCA_913050565.1 uncultured Synechococcus sp. | reverse complement strand
CTGGCTCAGATCCTGAGGGCCCTCGATCAACCTCTGGACGTGATCCCCTACAGCAACTGGGATGTGTTGCTTCCCGAGGGTGACCTGTCGGTGCCTGTCGGCCGAACCGGTTTCGAGGACGTGGTGCGCGATTTGCGCGGGCCTGCAGTGATGGAGGAATGGCGCCGATTTTCCGAGTTGCTGCAACCGATTGCTTCGGCAGCAAACGCGTTGCCTCTGCTGGCCTTGCGTCCGGGACTGGATGCCATGGCTCAGCTGCTGGAGCGCGGCCCTCAACTGCTGCGGCATCTGCCGGCAATGCGGCATCTATCAGGTGCCTTTGGTCCTCTGGTGGACAGGCATCTGCAGGATCCGTTTCTGCGTCACTGGGTGGATCTGCTCTGTTTCCTGATCAGCGGAATGCCGATGGGAGACACCAATGCAGCCGCCATGGCCACCTTGTTCGGCGATTGGTTCGATCCAGAGGCAAAGCTGGATTACCCCGTAGGAGGAAGTGCGGCTGTGGTCGATGCCCTGGTGCAGGGGCTCCGGCGCCACGGAGGGACCCTGCGCACTGGGGCTCGTGTTGAACAAATCCTTGTGGAGGACAGCCGCGCCGTTGGTGTTCGGTTGAAGGATGGCGAAACCATTCACGCTGACCAGCTGGTGAGTAATGCGGATATCTGGAGCACAGTCGATCTGTTGCCGGAGGGCGTGGCTTCAGCCTGGAGGCATGATCGAGCCGGCACGCCTGCCTGCGGTGGTTTTCTGCATCTGCACCTCGGTTTTGATGCCAGCGGGCTGGAGGATCTGCCGATCCACACCGTTTGGGTTGATGACTGGGATCGCGGCATCGCTGCTGAACGCAACGCTGTGGTGCTGTCTGTTCCATCGGTGTTGGATCCCGCGATGGCGCCGAAGGGCCGCCATGTTCTTCATGGCTACACACCAGCCAGCGAGCCCTGGGATCTCTGGTCTGATGTGGAGCGGGGATCCGAGGCTTACAACGCTTTGAAGCGGAATCGATGTGAGGTGTTCTGGTCGGTTCTGGAGCGACGGATTCCCGACATACGCCAACGCTGTGATCTGGTCATGGAGGGAACGCCGCTCACCCATCGCCATTACCTCAACGTTCACCGGGGCAGCTATGGGCCAGCTCTCTCAGCAACAGGTGGCCTGTTCCCGGGCGTGACGACGCCGATCACTGCTCTCTGGCTCTGCGGAGCCAGCACTTTCCCCGGCATCGGGATCCCGCCGGTTGCCGCCAGTGGTGCTCTTGCAGCTCATGGAATCGTTGGACGGCAGGCTCAGCGTTCTCTTCTGAAGCAGCTGGATCTGTAGCAGCTGCAGCACTGAGCCGTCATAACCTTTGCGTGGTCACGTAAGCATCTTGAACACCAACGCCAGGATTGATTCCCTGCAACTGATGCTGACCGACCTGCGTATGCGCAATGAGCCGATCCGGCACAAGGCTGCCTTTCGTGGCTGTCAACCTGAATTTCAGGCCTTGGTGAGTCGTTTGATCGAACAACTGGAAGATGAACTGATGCAGGAGAAGCAGCGCTTCCGCGACCAAGCCCGCTCACGCTGACCACTCAACCCTGGGCTGATGCGCTCAGTCGGGGGGGGATTGTTCAGTGCGATAGGCAGCGGGCACCAGCACCAGGAACAACAGCCACCATCCCACCACCACAGCTGTGACGGGGACGGTCACCCAGAATCTGTGCAACACCAGCCAGGAAGTTGCCGCGACCGCGACGCCTGTGCTCAGGATTGACCAGGGCTGACACCACCAGGGTTTCAGTGACCAGAAGGGCGGTTGGTCAACGGAGTTGGGCGAGTTCACCGGTTGCATGCAGGCCGCTGAGTTCGTCGTAGCCGCCGATCACCTGACCGTCGACGAAAACCTGGGGAAAGGTGCGCATGCCGCTGCGGGCACGGCATTGTTCAAAGGTGCTGTCGTCATTCACCGTGATCACGGTGTGGGGCAGGTCCAGGGTTCGAAGCAGCCTCAGCGCTCTCTCGCACCAGGGACATCCAGGTAAGACCGCCAGCTCGATTCTCGAGCGCGGGGTGGGTGCGGTCTGGTCCAGTACGCCGATCAGTAGATCGACACCCTTCTGGACCAGCGTGCCCGGTTCCAAATGCCCTCCCCAAACCTGGCAGGCTCCATCCGAGAGGCTCAGGTGAAGGTGCACGCCATCCGGACTGATGGTTCCATTGAGGGTGATCACCTCCAGATCGCCCTCCAAGACAGTGGGTTCGGTTTGGCCCGGACATTGGAAAGCGGCTCTGGTCAGATTGCCGACCACGCCCAGCACGAAACCGTTGATGCCCTTCTCGCGAGCGATTTCCTCGAGGTTGAGACGCAGATCGCTGCCGGGATCAAGCTTCAACGGCAGTGAACGCATCAGGTCCTGAAAAAGCAACGACAGATTACGCGTGGGCGTGAATCGTTAAGCAGCCAGGACTTGAAGGGGGATATTGTGATATTTTAGTGTAAATATGTACGCATAACCGTGCCACTTCTTCAGGACCTGGTGCAGGAGCTGCAACAGCGACTCGATTCTCACGACCCTGCGCCAAGCACTGCTGACGTTGCCGATGCGGCCAGTTCGGAGCGGATCAACGTCACCCTGCCGCGTGGCGTGATGGATGAACTCAAGCGTCATGCTCTGGATGAGGGCCGCAGTTGCGGCAATCTCGCCGCCTATCTCCTTGAGGAGTCGTTGCGCCGGCATCGATCGCT
>CAJWZW010000123.1 GCA_913050565.1 uncultured Synechococcus sp. | reverse complement strand
GAGTTCAAACGTCTGGGGCTGCTGATCAAGCGGATCATGGATGCCGATCAGTGGATCGCCTGAGCCTGCACCAGCAATCCACCCCGCGGCGTGGGGCTGGGGATCAACTGCAGCGACAGGTCCTGATCGGGCAGCAGCTCCAGCTTCAGCCTGCTCAGCAGGCCCACCGCCATCAGCCGGATCTCCAGCTGAGCCAGGGCTTTCCCCAGACACACCCGTTGCCCGCCGCCGAAGGGAAGCAGGGTCTGCTCGAAGGAACCATCCAGATGTCGCTGGGGCCGGAAGGCCGCCAGATCGGTGGCATCCCGCGGGTGTGAAGGCGTCAGCACCACCTGAATCACGCTGTTTTCAGGCACCTCCACCCCCGCCAGCTGCACCGGCCTGAGGCTGCGGCGGAAAAATCCACCCACCGGAGGCGTCAGCCGCATCACCTCCAGCACCGTTGCATCGAGGTGTGGGGTCGGCGAGCCACCGTCAAGATCGCTCTGCAGCCAGCTCGCCACCTCCGGGTTGAGCAGCAGCGCCCGGAACAGACAGCTCAGTGATGAGGCGGTGGTTTCGTAGCCGGCGAACAGCAGCAGCAGCAACTGCTCCGCCAGGTCATCGTCGTCAAGCGGAATGCCCTCTTCATCGAGGCCGTCGCTGAGCAGATCCAGGCCGCCCCGATTCTGATCCCGGTTCATCAGAACCGTTTTCAACCGCGTCAGCAGCCGCTGCCGCGCCGCCATCGCCTTGGCGAAGGGAGTGCCGGGCAGGGCCAGAGGAATGGAGAACAGGGCCCTGGTCCAGATCTCGAAGTCTTCAAACAGGGCATCGCGGTTCGCCTCATCGAGGCCCAGCACCGTGCTGGCAATCACGGCGAAGGCGAATCGGCGCATCCGCTCAGCCAGGGGTGTGGCACCTCGCGCCTCCAGCAGATCGCTGGTCACCTCATCGATCAGGGCTTTGATGGAAGGCGTGTATCGCTCGAGCGCTGAGCTGGAGAACAGCTGCCCCACCACCCGGCGTCGGGCCCTGTGGCCAGGACCGCTGCGGTTGGCCAGCGAGCGGTTGCCCAGCAGTTGTTTCACGCTCTCCGGCCACCAGCCCTCGAGGGCATCGCCCTGGCTCAGCAGATCACCGATGGCCTGTTCACCGCGGATGAACACGATCGGCTGGGCCAGCAACCGGGTCTCGAACACATCGCCGTACTGCTCAAACCGCTGCTGGGTGAAGCTCGGATCACGGAAGAAATCAAGCGTTTCCTTCAGGCCGGTCACCGCACCCGTGCTGGGCAGAGTGGTGCTGGTCATCAACCCCGGGCTGGAACGGCCGCAACGCTATCGATCCCTCCGCTCAGGCTGGTGTCAGGCGTAATCGATGTCGTCGAGATCGCTCAGGGGTGATGAGAGGAAAGGGCGGTCCTCTCCCGGTTCGTCGTTATCAAAGATGAACTCGCGCAGTTCGGCGCTGGCCTGGTAGGTGAGCAGTGGGTCGTTGTCCAGCGAGATGCCCCGCATCTCCGGATGCCCGGCAACGACATTGCGTCGGTTTTTCCAGTCAGCGAAACGTTTGTGCAGTCGGCTTCCCAGGTGATCGGCTGCGATCACGTTCAGCATCAGGATCAGAACAAAGGCTGAGCCGGTGATAACGGTGTACGTCGTCAAGGGATTCCTCCCCTGCTAAGTCCATCTCCGGTCTAGCAACGCGCCGTTGTCGCTAAAACAACCTCTCTTCTGCGGCGGCAATGGTGAGCCCCCTGGATTCCGAAGATCTCGACCGAGTGATTGAAATGGCCTGGGAGGACCGCACTCCCTTTGAGGCCATCACCTATCAGTTCGGTTTGTCGGAACCGGAGGTGATTCAGATCATGCGCACCCATATGAAGGCATCGTCCTTCCGCATGTGGCGCAAACGGGTGAGTGGCCGCAGGACCAAACACGCCGCCACCTCGTCTGCCGATCGTTTTCGCGCCAGCTGCCACAAATAACTCTTGCCGCTGCCGCCTGTACGAAAAAGGCGGACCCCTCAGTCCGCCTTGTCGACGCATTGGGAACCCGAAGGTTCATAGCCAATTTAAGTTCGATTTGTTACAGAAGCCACTGTCTTTATCGGCTGACCGGCAATTAAATCGATTACAGCTGCTGGCTACCAACGAGGCAGAAACCTCCTCGTGCAGCCATGGATTGGAAACCGCTCCTGATGGTGCTGGTCGCTCATCTGATCAGCGGCGGACTGGCGCGAACGGTTGCGTTTCAGAAAGCTCGCAGCAGCCGCAGGTGGCTGATGGCGGGTCTGCTGTTCGGGCCCCTCGCTCTGCTGGCGGTGGCGGGATTGCCCGATCGCCATCAGATCGTCTACCTGCGTTATCTGGCGGAGGCTCAGGGCTATCAGCCCCATCACAGAACCGTTGATCAGGCTGAGGATTCGATCAACGGCTGATGGCTCAGATGCAGCGCTGGAACCGGACGATGCTGCGGGTGAGACCGCGCTCGGGCCAGTTGGGCATCACCCGCCAGGGGGTGTGAACGGTGAGCAGGTCATCGCTGATGCTGAAGAAACGGATCTGTTCGCTGCCCACCCACGCCGGATCCCAGGCCACATCCACCTGGGTGATCCAGCGATTGTTCTCCAGCCTGTAGGTGCCGGTGTACGCAATCAGGCTGCTCTGCAGAGCAGCACGCTCGGCTGTGGATTCAGCCGGCTGGCGACCTTCGGCGGAGAGGGTGAACGACAGACGTCCCTCGGCCGTGAAAATCACATAGCCGCTGGGATGGTTCCCCATCGGGGTGAAACAGTCGCCGTCGGCCTGCACCTCAACCTGGTAGCTCAGCAGTTGCCAGGCCC
>CAJWZW010000122.1 GCA_913050565.1 uncultured Synechococcus sp. | reverse complement strand
GAGATATCCCCAAAACCCTTGCAGTCAAAGCAAACCTAAACTTTGCGGGAGTAGTACTCAACCACCAGCAGTTCCTTGATCTCGAGGGCAACCCACTCGCGTTCGCAGCGACCGGTGACTTTGGCGCTCAGCTTGGCCTTGTCCAGCTCCAGGTGGGTTGGAACATTGGCCAGACCGGGGAACTCAAGATTGGCTTCTGCCAGTTTCTTGCTGCACTTGCGCTCCCGGATGGCGACAACATCACCTGGCTTGCACTGGTAGCTGGCGATGTCGGTGACACGACCGTTCACGGTGACGTGGCCGTGATTCACCAGCTGGCGGGCGCCGGGCACGGTGGGACCGAAGCCGAGGCGGAAACAGACATTGTCGAGACGGTTCTCGAGCAGCTTGAGCAGGTTGGTTCCGGTGGAACCCTCCTGGGCGCGCGCTTTCTTCACGTAACGCACGAGCTGACGCTCGGAGACGCCGTAGTTGAAGCGAAGCTTCTGCTTCTCTTCGAGACGGATCGCGTATTCAGAGCGCTTGCGACGGGCTTGGCCGTGCTGACCGGGGGGATAGGACCGCTTAGCGGCCTTCCGGGTGAGACCAGGGAGGTCTCCCAAGCGCCGCGTGATCCTCAGACGAGGGCCGCGGTATCGGGACATGGTTTGGAAAGGGGTTTGATCAAATCGTGCCCGGCTTAGCCATGCTGGAACCCAGGGAGTTCCGGCATCTCCATCCGTGCACGAATCAGACAGCTTATCCGGCGATCCATCCCCCACCCTTCAGCAACGCTTCAGCCAGGGCGTCGCTGCGTTGATGCTGGCTCTGATCGGCTTCTACCGCCGTTTCATCTCGCCGATGATCGGCCCCCGTTGTCGCTTCACACCCACCTGCAGTGCCTACGGCCTGGAAGCGATTCAGAGGCACGGACCCTGGAAGGGGGGATGGCTCACCTTGAAGCGGGTTTTGCGGTGTCATCCGTTCAGCGACTGTGGCTGCGACCCCGTTCCCGACTGAGCGATGGCTGATCTCGTGCTGTTCACCCGCAAGGGCTGCTGTCTGTGTGAAGGCCTCGAGCAGCGTCTGCGCGATCTCGATCTGCAGGCTCTGGGGCTGATCCTGACCGTGCTGGATATCGATTCCTCAGCGATTGAGCCTGAGCTGCGGCACCGCTACGACCTGGAGGTGCCGGTGCTTCAGCTCGATGGCAGGGAGCTGGCTCGGGTGTCACCCCGATTGCAGGGGGATGGCCTGTTCAACTGGTTGCAACGGGGCCTGTCCAACCCGGCTGACCCGGTTTAGAACGAGCGTCATCTCGGAAGGCTCATGGTCCACTCGTTGCATGCCCTGCTGCGCGATGTGGGCCTGGATGTTCCGGCGGCGATTGCCGATGTTCAGCTCACCGGCATCACCAGCGATTCCAGGGCCGTTTCCACGGATGCACTCTTTTTAGGCTTACCAGGAGTGCAGGTGGATGGCGGTCTGTTCTGGCGGCAGGCGCTCCAGTCCGGCGCCGCTGCCGCCGTCATCGGCTCTCAGGCTGCACAGATCGATCCACCGGATGCCGGCGACCCTGTGCTGGTCATTGATGAGCCTGTTGCCAGGAGTCTGGGGGAGCTGTCGGCCGCCTACTGGGATGTGCCCAGCCGGGACATGGGTCTGATCGGTGTGACCGGAACCAACGGCAAGACCACCGTCACGCATCTGATTGAGCATCTGGCCCGTGAGGCCGGACGTCCCACAGCCTTGTTCGGCACGTTGGTGAACCGCTGGCCAGGGCACAGCATCACCGCGACCCACACCACCGCTGTCGCTGATCGGCTGCAGGGTCAGCTGGCGGAGGCTGCTGCTGCCGGTTGCAGGCTGGCTGCCATGGAAGTGAGCTCCCATGCACTCGCTCAGCAGCGGGTGGCCGGCTGTCGTTTCGCGGGGGCGGTGTTCACCAACCTCACCCAGGACCACCTCGATTACCACCAGTCAATGCAGGCCTACTACGAGGCCAAAGCGCTGCTGTTTGATGCGCCCCTGCTGGCAGCAGATGGTCCACGGGCCGTGGTGAATGTCGATGACCCCTGGGGGCAGCGCCTAGCGGACAGTCTGGGCCCCGTTGCCTGGCGCAGCTCACTGGTGGATGCAACAGCGGATCTCCACGTCTGTGATCTTGAGATGACGGGGCAAGGAGTGAAAGGCCGCCTGATCAGTCCAGCGGGGTCGGGCCTCTTCCATTCACCACTGCTCGGCCGCTTCAATCTGATGAATCTGTTGCAGGCGGTTGGGGTTCTGTTGCAACAGGACTTGCCCCTGCAGCCATTACTGGAGGCCATCAGCAGCTTCCGTGGGGTGCCTGGGCGTATGGAACGCGTGCTGCTGCGCGGTGCTGAGACCGAAGCACTGCCAACGGTGCTCGTCGACTACGCCCACACGCCGGATGGTTTGGAGAATGCGCTGAGGGCAGCGCGCCCCTTTGCAGAGGGGAAGTTGATTTGTGTGTTCGGCTGCGGCGGTGACCGTGACCGGGGCAAGCGACCTCAGATGGCAGCCATCTCTGCTCGCCTTGCGGATCGATCGGTGATCACGTCAGACAATCCGCGTACAGAGGATCCTCAGCAGATCCTTGATGACGTGGTGGCTGGTGTTCCCGTCGGGAGTGAATTGCTGGTGAACGGCGATCGGGCCACGGCGATTGCGACGGCCGTGGCCGAGGCTTCTGTTGGAGACCTTGTGTTGATCGCCGGAAAGGGCCATGAGGATTACCAGATTCTCGGCACCGAAAAGATTCACTTTGATGACCGTGAAGAAGCGGAGAAGGCGCTGAAGATGCGTTGTCACGGGTGAGTGGGGTCGACACACTCGCCGAGGTGTTCTGTTCTGACCTGATCAGCCTGTGCTCCCGCCCAGCTCCCGGAGCAGGGCATCAA
>CAJWZW010000121.1 GCA_913050565.1 uncultured Synechococcus sp. | reverse complement strand
GCCAACTCGATCCTGATCAAGGTGAACCAGATCGGTTCGCTCACCGAAACCCTGCAGGCCATCGACCTGGCCGGCCGCTCCGGTTACACCAGCGTGATCAGCCACCGCAGTGGCGAAACGGAAGACACCACCATCGCTGACCTGTCGGTTGCCACCCGTGCCGGACAGATCAAAACCGGGTCCCTCAGCCGCAGTGAGCGTGTCGCGAAGTACAACCAGCTGCTGCGCATCGAAGACGAACTGGGCAGCCAGGCTGTTTATGCCGGTGCTGTTGGCCAGGGTCCCCGCGGCAAAGCCTGAGCTGGGTTTCGGTCGTCAGCGGTTGGAGCCGGGCAACTGCTCCAGCCGCTGATCACGTCGCATGCGCAACTGCATGCGCAACCAGCCCAGCCCAACAGGAATCGTTGCCGTCGCCGGCAGGACGGCCCAGACCGGTCGAACGCTGGCGCCGATGATCGCCGTGGCCAGAGCCAGACAGCCGAGCAGAACCGACTGACCGATCGATTGCTGGGCCAGGGTCATGCGACGGAACTGACGATCGGATTCGCCAAGACGAACCTGAAGCTGCAGATCTCCCTGCTCGAGTCGGTCCAGGTTCTCGTCCAGACGACGGGGAAGAGCAGCGGCACGGCTGCTGAGCGCTCCCACCTGACGCCCGATTTCGTTGAACAAATCGCTGGAACCGGATCCACTGGAAGTCATCAGGGGCAGAAGGTAGGGCTTGGCGATCGCCACCAGGCTAAAAGCGGGATCAAGGCTCCGGCCCACTCCTTCAAAGGTGGACAAGGCCCGCATCACAAAAATGAGTTCAACGGGGAGGCGGAAGGGCTGCCCGTACACCAGGTCGTAAAGGTCACCCGAAAGTTTGTCGATCACATTGGAACTGAATGGTGGCGTGAGGGCTTCGTTCAACATCAGACGCACCAGCCGACGCACCGGTCCCACATCAATGTCACGGGCAATGACACCAGCGGCCTGCATCTCCTCCACCAACGCCGAGGAATCCCGAGCAGCCGCGGCCCGGATCATCGAACCGAGACGGCGACGCAGGGCATCGGAAAGAAGCCCCATCATTCCGAAGTCGTAATAAATGAGAGCCCCGTCCGAGGCCACCGCCAGATTGCCGGGGTGAGGATCAGCGTGGAAAAAGCCGAAACGCACCAGCTGTTTGAGATAGCTGGCTGCGCCGATTTCTGCCACCGCTGAAGGATCGATACCGGCAGCCATCAACGCCTCGCGATCGTTGACCTTGATCCCGGGGAGGTAGTCGAGGCACAGCACTCTGCGGCTGCTGAGCTCCCAGACCACACCTGGGATGCGGATGCGCTCATCATCGAGAAACTGCTGGCGGAAGCGAGCCGCGTACTGGGCCTCCACCCGGAAATCGAGTTCCCGCAACAACACCCGGCGGCACTCCCGCGCCATGGCTGGCCAGTCTCGACCGCGCCCCCAGCTGGGATGACGCTGGAGAACCGCCGCCACCTGCTGCATCACATCGAGATCGAGCCGGAACAACCGATCCAGCCCGGGACGCTGCACCTTGAGCACCACCTGACGTCCGCTGCGCAGACTGGCCCGATGAACCTGGGCCAGGGACGCCGCACCCAGGGGTTCAGGGTCCAGATCAATGACTTCGGCGCAGCGCTGACCCAGCTCCTGCTCCAGCACGGTCTGAACCTCGGCAAAACCGAAGGCGGGCACGCTGTCCTGCAAGGCCGCCAGCTCCGCCACCCAGCCGGCTGGAAGGATGTCGGGACGAGCCGAAAGCAGCTGCCCGAGCTTGATGAATGCCGACCCCAGGCGAAGCAGTTCCGTGGTCAGCCAGCGGGCACGCTGACGCTGGCGCTCAGCCCGCAACTCCGCAGTGGCCTGACCGCCATAGGTCCAGGCCTGAGCATCCCACCAGAGCAGCAGGAGCAGTGTGAGCACCGAGCGCCAGATGCGCAGTGCACGCAACAGCCCCATCATCAGGAGCGCACCTCAAGGGACTGGTTGATTTCCGCGACGGACGCCCGCAACCGATCAATCACAGCCTGGGGCGTTTGATCCTCTGAGGCTGATGCCGTCTCTGGAACAGTCATCTCAGAGGCTGGAGCATCAGCCTGAGCCTGACCTTCATCACGCTCCAGGCGATCGGCTTCAGCCCGCACTTCCTCCTGGAACAGGTCCCACTCCTGACGGAGTCGACTCGGTACATCCTGAGCCAGCACTGCCATTTCGGCAGCTGCATCGGCCAACCCGTGACCGATGCGAGCACCCAGGCGGTTGATGGTGGCGCGAATGAAAGCGTCTGAAGGCCCCATGGATCTCACCACAGTCAAGGAAAACTCTGGCAGATCCGCCCTCTGATCAGGGAGTGGGCGGCAGAGGCTCCTGCGGAACAATCGGCAGAAGGAAATCGTTGGTCAGTTCCGGCTCGAAAGGTGCAGCAGTGTCGAGCAGTGGATCCACAACCGGGGCGGGGGAGGGCGGTTCGATCGCCACAGGCTCAACAGCGGGTATCGGCTCAACAGCCGGAATTAACTCAACAGCAGCAGCCGGCGCAGGTGCTGGCGGTGCCGGCTCCATTGCAGGTGCTGGATCAACAGGCGCAGGTCTGCCGATCTCCGGTGCAACTGTCCAGGCTGCAGCAGGTGGCGTCTGCAGCGCCAGCGTTGGGTTACCAGACCCTTGCGCCAGGGGCTTGGCTGAGGAGTTCTGTGCTTTCTCCGCCGCCTTGCGAGCGTCAATGGAAGCGAGATCAACCTGAAGCGGCCGGCGATCCCCACTGCGGCTCCGCAACTGATCGAGGCTGGTTCCAGGAAAACGCAGCGCGGGAAAAGCCTCGGGCTTGATCTCTCTCACCGAGGTCTGCATGGCCATCAACCGGTGGGTAATGGCGTAACTCAGGCTGAAACAACAACCCGCCACCAGAG
>CAJWZW010000120.1 GCA_913050565.1 uncultured Synechococcus sp. | reverse complement strand
CTTGTTGCAATCTTTTCGATTTTTAGAAGCGTATGGACGTGAGCCAAGGAATGACGGTTCAATTCAGTCCAGTGTTGATGATCAATCCAGTTGATGTTGCTTTTAATTCCTGTTTGATTTGATTTTCTTGTCAATGAAGATCGCAATCGTCCAAAACATCCTCAACAATGTTCCAGGATCAGACAGATATTTTCCTTGAATAATGAGTTCGGTTAACGGCTCAGTTTGTTAGGGCTCTCTACTCCTTGGTTTGGCATAAAGATCGATCCATGTTCCTGTAAGTCGCGATCTCAACCAAGATCGACGAGTGGGATGAGCTCACTTCGGTGAGACGACTACCAGAGCGCCTCGGCCATCCGCACGGTCTGCACCATCGGCTTCACGTCATGAACCCGCACGATGGCCACTCTTGCCTGAACACACCGGCACACCACGGCGGCTGTTCCCCAGATGCGTTCCCTTGGCTGAGGCTCATCCAGCACAGCACCGATGAATCGTTTGCGTGAAGGGCCCATCAGCAGCGGGATGCCCTCTGCAGTCAGCAGTTCGAGGCGTTGCAGCAGCTCGAGGTTCTGAGACTGGGTCTTGGCGAATCCCAGACCGGGATCCCAGATGATCCGATCAGCCCGCACACCCACAGCCAAGGCGGCTTCGCTGCGGGCACGAAGACCCTGCAGCACATCGAGAACCACGTCGTCGTAATCGGTGAGCCCATCCATCGTCTGACTGTCGCCGCGGCTGTGCATCAACACCACGGGACAGCCCACTTCGGCCATCAGAGGCAACATGGCGGGATCCCGACGACCGCCGCTCACATCATTGATCCAGTCGGCGCCCGCTTCCATGGCTGCCTCGGCCACCGAGGCATGGAAGGTGTCCACTGAAATCAGCGCTGAAGGGTGCCTCCGCCGGATCCGTCTCAGGGGTTCAAGCAGGCGACGACACTCTTCTTCGGCCCCAACCTCATCCGCTCCCGGTCGGGTGCTTTGAGCACCGAGATCAAGCACATCCGCTCCGGATGCGATCTGAAGATCGGCCTCCTGCTCGGCTTGTTCCGACCGGAGAAAACAACCTCCATCGCTGAAGGAATCCGGGGTGATGTTGATCACCCCCATCACTGCGGTGTGCTGGCCCCAGCCTTCTGGCCAAACGCGTTGGTCAGCTGTGTTGGTAGTTGGCAATGCGGGCGAAGCTATCGGGCTGGAGTGAGGCTCCCCCCACGAGCACACCATCGATGTCGCTCATGGCCATCAGTTCGTCGATGTTGCCTGGTTTCACGGATCCTCCGTACTGGATCACCAGATCGGTGGCACCGACCCAGCTGCGGATCAGACCGCAGATCCGGTTGGCTTCATCCGCTTCACAGGTCTTTCCGGTTCCGATCGCCCAGATCGGTTCGTAGGCCACCACCAATTTGTTGGCATCCAATCCTTCAAGGCCCTGCTCCACCTGGCGTCGGATCACCCTCTCGGCTTCACCTCGTTCCCTCTGTTCATCCGATTCGCCCACGCAGACGATCGGAATCAATCCCTTGGCCTGAGCACAACGGGCCCGGTGATTGATCTGCTCATCGCTTTCACTGAAGTATTTGCGCGGTTCGCTGTGACCAACAATCGTGTAGCGAACACTCAGCTCAAGCAGCATTTCAGCTGAGATCTCGGCGGTGTAGGCCCCATGGTCTTCCCAGTGCACGTTCTGGCTGGCCAGGGATACAGACGAATCCTTCGCCACCTCCGCCATGGTGGACAGGGCCGTGAAGGGCGGAGCCAGCACCAGATCCCGATCCGAAGGGGTATCGGCAATCAGAGGCAGGAGCGTGGCCATGTAGTCCCTGGCCTGGGCACAGGTCATGTGCATTTTCCAGTTGCCAGCGATCACCGGTCTGCGCACGCGTCGATTCCTCGTCGGATCAGGGGCCAACTTACGGCCCTGTCGTTGGATTTTCCTCAACAACACTGTCCTGCCCGGCCAATGAAACGCGATCACCGGGAATCAGCTGGCGGCCCCGTCGGGTCTCCACGGTTCCATTGACCTTCACATCACCCTGCTGGATCCGTTGCTTGGCTTCGCCACCGGTGAAAGCCCAGCCTTTCCACTTGAGGTACTGATCCAGCTTCATCAGCGGCAAAACACCAGAGCACCATTGATACTGTGCCGCCATGTTCAAACCCTCTCAGGCCGGCTTCCGGCGACTGATACCGCTGCTGCGCCCACACCTTCGTCAGCTGCTCCTGGGTGGGGCCTGCATGCTGATCTACGTCGGCAGTTTTCCTCTGCTGGTTCAGCTGGCCGGTGAGCTGTTTCCGGCTCTCGGCTCCCGTGATCTGAATCGTGTGATGCAGCTGATCGGGAAAGGGGTGCTGATTTTTTCCGTTCAGAAGCTGGCGCAGTTCGGTCAGGACTCTCTCCTGGCCGGGCCTGCTCTCAAGGTGAGCCAGCGCTTGCGTCGCGAACTGTTCAGCACGTTGCAACGTGTGGAGCTGGGTGCTCTGGAAAAGCTGTCTGCAGGGGATCTCACCTACCGCCTCACCGAGGACGCCGATCGTGTGAGCGAGGTGCTCTACAAGACAATCCACGACACGGTTCCCAGTCTGCTGCAGCTGCTCGTGGTGCTCTGCACCATGCTCTGGCTCGACTGGAAACTCAGCCTCGCCATTCTTCTGCTGGCTCCGGTGATCGTCTGGCTGATCAGCCTGTTCGGGGCTCAGGTGATGCGCGCGACAGAACGCAGCCAGAAGAAAGTGAGTGAACTGGCCGGTCTGCTTGGCGAAGCCATTGAAGGTCTGCCCCTGGTGCGCGCTTTCGCGGCGGAGCCTTGGCTTCAGGATCGCTTTGAGGAAGAGATCGCTCAGCACCGTCAGGCAAGACAGCGCACGTACAGCCTTGTGGCCTTGCAGCACCCGGTGGTGGGAATCATCGAGGTGATCGGGCTTTTCGCAGTGCTGGGACTGGCCGCCTGGCG
>CAJWZW010000119.1 GCA_913050565.1 uncultured Synechococcus sp. | reverse complement strand
CCCTTTTTCCCGGGGATCAGGCTGCACATTCCGCGGATGATCAGGTCAATGGTGATGCCTGCCTGAGATGCCTCATAAAGGAGACTGATGATCTCGGGATCCACCAACGAATTCATCTTCGCCCGGATCAATCCAGGCCTCCCTTCCTGGGCATGATCGATTTCACGTCGGATCAGCGCCTTCATTCCCTTGCGCAGAGTGACCGGTGCAACAAGCAGCTTGCGGAAACTCTGCTGCCTCGAAAATCCCGTGAGGTAATTGAACAATTCCACGAGGTCCTGGCCCAGCTCGGGGCGGGTGGATAGCAGACCGAGATCGGTGTAGAGGTTCGACGTCTTCGAGTTGTAGTTGCCGGTGCCGATGTGTACGTAACTGCGCACCTGATCCTGTTCCCGCCGGACAACCAGCACGATTTTGGTGTGGGTTTTAAGGCCGAGCACCCCGTACACCACGTGAACGCCTGAGCGCTCCAGCTGGCGTGCCCACTGGATGTTGTTGTCTTCGTCGAAGCGGGCTTTGAGCTCCACCAGGGCCATCACCTGCTTGCCGTTCTCGGCGGCACGGATCAGCGCTGCGATGATCGGTGAATCCTTCGACGTCCGGTAGAGGGTCATCTTGATCCCCATCACCTGGGGATCATCGGCAGCCTGGTTGATGAACTCCTCCACCGTGGTGGAGAACAGGTCATAGGGGTGGTGCAGAAGGATGTCCTGCTGACGCATCACCGAAAAGATGTCGTCGAATTCCTCTGTTCTGACGGTGCCTTCATCGACGAAGTGCTGTTGAGACCGCGCCAGAAGGTCGGGGGTCTGTCCGCTGTGGGGTTTGCCCTTCAATTCCGGCAGAGACAGTCCCGCCAGACCGAACAGATCGTCGAGGCCGAGGGGGCCATCAATTTTGTAGAGGTCCTCCTCCTCAACGGCGAGTCCCTGCATCAGCATTTCCACCACGTCGTCCGGCATCTCATTGGGAACTTCCAGCCGCACCACTTCGCCGCCGACCCTGCGTTTGCGCAGGCCTTTCTCCAGCGCCAGCATCAGATCGTCGGCCTCCAGATCCCGCAGCTCCAGATCGGCATCACGGGTGACGCGGAAGAAGTAGTGGCCCTCCACCGCCATGCCAGGGAAGAGCAGCGAGAGATTGAAGGCAATCATCTGCTCCAACGGAATGGCGCTGTGGATCGGCGCCGGATCGTGATCGCTCAGCTCCGTTGGGATGGCCATGAAGCGCGGGAGGTTCTTCTGCGGAACCTTCACCCGGGCAAACTGTCGCTGATCCGTTTCTGGATCACGGATCACAGCCGCCACGTTCATGCTCAGGTTGCTGACGAACGGGAACGGGTGGGCTGGATCCACCGCCAGAGGAGTCAGCACCGGGAAGACCGAGCTGCGGAAGGTGTCGTCGACCCATTGACGCTGTCGTTTGTTCAGCTGGTCGTAATCCAGCAGCTGCACCCGGTGTTTCTGGAGCTGCTTTTTGAGGTGCAGTCGAAAGTGGTCCTGCTGCTGCTGAAGCAGCGGCATCAGCTGTTCGCGGATGGTCAGCAACTGTTCCAGAGGCGTCTTGCCGTCTTCGCTGGGTTTGGTGATGCCGGCTTCCACCTGAGACTTCAGGGATGCCACACGCACCATGAAAAATTCGTCGAGGTTGTTGCTGAAGATGGCGCTGAATTTCGCCTGATCCAGCAGCGGAGTGCGTTGATCAAGTGCCTGAGCGAGGACTCGCTCGTTGAAGGCGATCCAGCTCAGTTCGCGGTTGATGTAGCGATCCGGACTCAGCACATCGGAACTCATGGGATGGCTGGTGGAACTGTTGTGGTCAGATCCGCAACGTAGCAATCAAATCTGCTGTTCCAGCTGTTCTCCCCGAGGACGGGCAGCCACCAGAACAGCGACCCCCACGAGCACGGCGGCACCGATCCAGAACGGACTGGTCTGGCCCAGACGGTCGTAGCTGAAACCGGCAGCAGAGGCTCCAAGAAATGTGCCGAGGCTCTGCAGCCCCTGCAGGCCTCCCAGGGCGGCGCCCTGCCCACCTCGGTTCAGTCTTTTGGAAACCAGCGCCCGCAGACAGGGGGTGACCAGGCCCGTGCCCAGCGCCAGCAGCGCCACAGCGCTGTAAATCACAGGCACGGATGTCTCCACGGTTGCCGTTGGCACAAGCATGCAACCCACCGTCAGCAGACCGAGGCCGGTGAGGGTGAGGCGCAGTTCGCCAAACCGCTTCACCAGCGGGCCGATCAGTCCCCCCTGCACCACCATCGCGATCACGCCCACCAGGGCAAAGGCCGCACCTGCCATGCCCTCGGTCCAGTTGAACGAGTTGCGCAGATAGAGCACAAGAATGGTCGTGAAGCCGTTGAAGGCCATGAAGAAGCCGAAAAAGGCCAAGGCCAGACGCCGCACATCGTTCTGAGCAAAAACGCTGCGCAGCAGCGAAACAGGATTGAGAGCCCGTTTGCGCGGCAGCGGTTTGCGTGCTTCGGGGGGAAGGGTCTCCGGCAGGAGCAGGCTCACCATCGCCAGGTTCACGGCGGCGAAGCCGGCGGCTCCCCATGCCGGAAGGATCCGGTTCATTTCACCGAGCAGGCCTCCCAGTCCAGGGCCCAGAGCGAAGCCCAGCCCAAAGGCGACGCCGATCAGTCCGAAGGCTTTCGCCCGGTTCTCCGGTGTGGTGATGTCTGCCAGAACGGCCGTTGCAGTGGCGGCGGTGCCACCGCTCATCCCATCGATGATCCGCGCCAGGAACAGCAGGGCCAGGGGCAGACCTGCGGCGGTGGCTCCGGGCCAGATCTGCTGCCAGGGCAGCGTCAGGGTGATGGCGAAGAGACCCATGCCCACCACCGAACCAGCCACACAGACCGTGATGACCGGTCGACGGCCATAGCGGTCGCTCAACGCCCCGATCAGGGGTGCCACTGCGAACTGGGACAGGGCATAGGTGCCCGAAAGCAGACCGACGGTGCTGCCACTGCTGCTGAAATCCGCCAGCAGAAAGGGAAGCAACGGCAGAAAAATACTTTCACTGAGTCGGTCGTTCAGCAGCGTCAGAAACGTGCTCAGCAGGGTGGGGATGCGGCGGCGCTGCAAGGCGACCAGCGGGCGGGTGAGACTCACATTCCCAC
>CAJWZW010000118.1 GCA_913050565.1 uncultured Synechococcus sp. | reverse complement strand
AGCAGTTACATCGTCGAAGTTGTCTGCTGAGAGTTCAGGATTGCCTTTGAACCTGGCGATCAAGCCGCCGTCATGCTTTTTCCCCCAACCCTTGGCCGTACCGTTTTCGTTGTGGAACAGCTTTCCCTTCCTCTGGTCGTAGACCAAGTCCGCATCGCTCTTCATGAGCTGCTTGAGCTCCTTCTTGCTGGAGGCGATGGCGAAGGTGCCGTCATCGATACCGTCAATGCTGAAGGTGTCATCAGGGTTAAACCCCTTAAACGTGGTGACCTTATGAGCCGTGGGATGGGTCATGGGGACCGCTGCTGGACGAATTGGCACCTCACATAGCCCCTATCAAGAGCTTTGTATGCCTCAGGTAGGTAGGCCATGAGTCCTGCACAGGCAATCACCAACCGCAAGAACTCACGCCAGCGATGGGTTGGGTACTGCGTGTTGGGGGCCATGAAACTCCCGCTGGCTGCTCGTAAGGGTGATCACCTCATCAAGAGGTGTGGGCATTGGTCTTACTGCTGAGAGCAGTTACCTGAAGGTGCTCTCACTACGTCCTGAATGGCCAGATAAAAGACCTCAAGGCCTTCTGATTTTCGGACTGCACACTGTCAATATCTCGGACAACACACCGCTGAAAACGACTGCTACAAAAGGATTCATAGGGGTGAGTGCAATTGTGGATCGACTCACCCTTCCTTGCGGATCGCCTCGTCTCTCATGCGCTGAACCCGCTCGAGAACGGTTTCATTGCTCATGCGGTTGTTGAGTCGCTCCACGAGCAGTGGAAAGGCCAGAGGGCTGGGCCTTGGGGTCTGCACATGCAGCCACTCCTGACGAGCCGCCCGCTGCAGAGCTGCCTCCAGGCGCGACAGTTCCAGCTGCTCGTCCAGCACCTCCCGCTGAGCCTGCTGAAGCAGCCGGTTCCCGGGTTCATGACGGCTGAACACATCAAACAGAAGTGAGGCGCTGATCTGAAGCTGGCCGGTGCTTTTGCTCGATCCTGGGAAGCCGCGGTTCATCAGTCCTGCGATCTGGGCAATCGCTCGAAAACGGCGACGCTGAAGCTCCGACAGGTTCAGAGCATTTTTGAGATCCTGCTCAAGATGGCTGTGGTCCAGCAGCTGATCGCTGAAATCCTCAATCAGTTCCGCCATCGGATAAGCCTTGGGCGCCAGCAGTTCAAAGCCGTAGTCGTTCACCGACACGGTGATCGTGCCCCGCTCAATCCGCGTGAGCCGTGAAGCCCAGAGGAATCCGATCCCTTCGTGCACAAACCGGCCTTCAAAGGGGTAGGCATACAGGTGCGTTCCTTCCCGTGTGCGGCAGGTCTCAATCAGCAGCTGATCGATCCTCGGCAGAACGGAAAGGTCCTGCTGGCGCGCAAAAAGCGGCTCGAGAGCCTGCAGTTCCGGTGTGTCCAGTTCACCGCGACCGGCCCGGTCCACCTCACAACGCAGGTGATGGGTGAGCAGGTCGGAGAGAGCCATCTGCCCTCCTGCCCAGGCAGGCACCGTGCGGCTCTTGCGGGTGCTGAGCTTCACGTAGGCCGTCATGTCGCGCAGTCGCACGAATTCCAGCTGCCGTCCGGAGAAGAAGAACACGTCCTTCGGTTTCAGCTGACCGATGAAGGTTTCCTCCACATGCCCGAGCACAGCTCCCCGCACGAACCGCACCGTGATCGCCGGTGCAGCGGTGATCGTGCCGATGTTCAGTCGATGCAGGCGTGCGATGGCTTTTTCACGCACCCTGAAGCGTTCGGATTCCCTATCCCATTCCAGTTTTCGGTAACGGGGATAGGCACCCAGGCAGTCGCCGCCATGTTCGAGGAATTTCAGGCACCAGTCCCAGTCGTCTCGACTCAGGTCGGCATAGGCCGCACTGCTGCGGATGGCGTCGTAGCTGGTTTCAGGGGACAGTCCAGGACCGCAGGCCAGGCCGGTGAGGTGCTGCAGCAGCACATCAAGAGGGGCCATCGGCGGCTTGCGCTGCTCCACCAGTCCCTCGCCGAGACCACGGCGAACAGCGCTCAGCTCCAGCAGTTCGAGGGCATTTGTGGGCATGAACAGCACCTGGGATCGTCCCCCCGGCAGGTGAGCGGAGCGACCGGCTCGTTGCAGCAACCGCGCCAGGTTCTTGGGGCTGCCGATCTGAACCACCTGCTCCACCGGTTGGAAATCAACACCGAGATCAAGCGAGCTTGTGCAGACGACCCAGCGGATCGATCCCGCCTTCACGGCCGCTTCAATCGCCTCCCGTTCACTGCGGTCGATGGCGCTGTGGTGCAGGGCCAGGGCGTCATCCATTTCCGGGCAGGCGAAGCGCAGGCACTGGTGCCATCGCTCCGACTGGTTGCGGGTGTTGGTGAACAGCAGGGTGCTGGTGCCGGGATTCAGGCGGGCCACCAGCTCCTCGTACATCCGCAGGCCGAGATGGCCCGCCCAGGGGAAGCCGTCAATGCTCTCGGGAAGGATGCTGTGGATCTCCGTGACACGGGCCGGAGCTCCACCGATGATTGTGGGATCGCTGTCCGTGCCGAGGGCATGACGGGCAGCTTGATCAAGGTTGCCGATCGTGGCGCTGATGGCCCAGGTCTGCAGTTCTGGCCTGTGTTGCCGTAGCCAGCTGAGGCAGAGCTCGGTCTGACTGCCCCGCTTGCTTCCCATGAGCTCATGCCACTCATCGAGGATCACCGTGTCGAGGCGGCCGAACAGGTCCTCCGCTTTCGGGTTGCTCAGAAGCAGCGTCAGTGATTCAGGAGTGGTGACCAGGATCTGCGGGGGGGACTTGAGCTGACGGGATCGTTCACTGCTGCTGCTGTCGCCGTTGCGGATACCAACCCGGATGGGCCATTTCATCGCTTCGATCGGCTCCCTGATGGCCAGGGCCAGATCGCGACTCAACGCACGCAACGGCGTGATGTACAGCAATCGAATGCCGCTGGAATCGCTCGTTTCAGCGAGCATCCGGGCCATCGGGCCCATCACAGCCGCGAAGGTTTTGCCCGAGCCGGTGGGCACCTGGATCAGCCCGCTGCGCCCCTCGATGTAGGCCTGCCACGTCTGGCTCTGAAAAGGAAGTGGCTCCCACCCCTGGAGCTCAAACCAGTCATGGATGGGTTGGAGGCTTGGCACAGGGTGGA
>CAJWZW010000117.1 GCA_913050565.1 uncultured Synechococcus sp. | reverse complement strand
CCGAGCATTGATCGCTGGGTGCAGGTGGTGGCCGAAGCCGTCACCAAAGCCTGTCGTGACAGGGGTCTTGAGCTGCCGCGACTGATGTGCGAGCCCGGTCGCTCACTGGTGGCGACAGCGGGTGTAACGCTCTATTCCGTGGGATCCCGCAAAACGATTCCAGGTGTGCGCACCTATGTGGCCATCGATGGCGGCATGAGCGACAACCCTCGCCCGATCACCTACCAATCCCTTTACACCTGTTGCCTGGCCGATCGCCCCCTGGCAACGGCCGACGAAAAAGTGAACCTCGTGGGCAAGCACTGCGAATCCGGGGATGTCCTCCTGAAGGACCTGCCGCTGCCCACCACCGCCACCGGTGATGTGGTCACGGTGTTTGCAACCGGTGCCTACAACGCATCGATGAGTTCCAACTACAACCGGATCCCACGGCCTGCAGCCGTTGTGGTGAAAGACGGCAGCTCAGAGCTTGTTCAGAAGCGTGAACAGCCGGATGACATGCTGCGCTACGACGTCCTGCCGGAACGCTTCCGCGCGGTACGTTGAGACATATCCGATGAGTGCTGAGTGAATCCGCTGGCTGTGGTTAATCCGCGCCTGTTACTGGATATTTTATTCGCCTCCTCCATCGGCTTTCTGCTTTTTTCCCGGGTCAACGAAGCCCGGACCCTCTGGTTGCTCAGGGGGTATTTGTTTCTGGTGGCCCTGGCCTGGTTTGTTCAGCGCTACGCCAACCTGCCGCTGACCACCAAGCTGGTTGACGCGCTTGTGCTCGCCTGCTCTCTGTCGCTCGCCATTCTCTGGCAGGGAGAACTGCGGCGGCTCATGGAGCTGCTTGGCACCGGTCGTCTGGCGGTGTTGCTGGGCAACACCCAACGGGAATTTCGATCCGGCTCGGGAACGGTCACCCACATCACCGAAGCCGCAGGTCGCTTGTCCCAGCAACGGCGTGGGGCACTGATCGTGCTGGACCTCGGCAGCGATCTGCGGCCGGAGGATTTTCTCAATCCCGGAATCACCGTGGATGCCTTGCTCAGCCGCGAACTGATGATCAACCTTTTTGCAGCCGACACTCCACTGCATGACGGCGCCGTCTTGGTAAGAGGAAATCGCATTGAATCAGCGGGGGTGATCCTGCCGCTCTCGCGAGACAGCGTCAGCCGCTACGGCACACGCCACCTGGCGGCTCTGGGGATCACCGAACGCTTCGACCGTTGCATCTGCATTGTTGTATCGGAGGAGACAGGGACGTTGTCACTGGCCAATCAGGGCAAACTTGAGCGCCCCATCACCAGCTCACGTCTGGAAGAGCTCCTGCGTGAGCTTGTCAGCAGTGCGGAATCGCTGCCCCCAGCGCGACGTACGGTGGTGAGCTCAACCCCTGAATCGCTGTCTTGAGCCGACCTCCGGCCACCAGCACAGAATCAGTCGCGCGTTCCGTGTGCCCACCGGAACTGGAGGCGTCTCGACTGCCGAAGCACGTTGCCGTGATCATGGACGGCAACGGACGTTGGGCGGCCGCCAGAGGACTGCCACGGGTCATGGGACATCAGGCCGGGGTGGAAGCACTGAAGACAACCCTGCGGCTCTGCAGCGACTGGGGTATTTCGGCCCTCACCGCCTATGCCTTCTCCACGGAGAACTGGTCGCGCCCTGGCCAGGAGGTGAACTTCCTGATGACCCTGTTTGAACGCGTGCTGCAGAGGGAACTCCACTCCCTGGAGGAGGAGCAGGTGCGCATCCGCTTTCTCGGCGACCTCGAGGCCCTGCCTGAGATGTTGCAGCAGCGCATCCAGGACGCAACGGAGCGCACGGCAGGAAACACCGGCATTCATTTCAACGTCTGCACCAATTACGGCGGGCGACGGGAACTGGTTCGAGCAGCCCAAAGGCTGGCCAGGCAGGCGGCAGAGGGATTGATCGTTCCCGAAGAGATTGATGAGAACAGCCTTGCGGCCGAGCTGTTCACCACCGGCGAACAGGATCCTGATCTGCTGATTCGCACCAGTGGGGAACAACGGATCAGCAACTTCCTTCTCTGGCAACTGGCCTACGCCGAAATCCATGTCACCGAGGTGAACTGGCCCGATTTCAACGCCATGGCCCTGAAACAGGCGCTGATGGATTTTCAGAGTCGACAACGCCGTTTCGGCGGCCTTGAAACCCGCCGATCATGAGTCTGGACATCCGCCACGACTGGAGCACCGAGGAGATTCAGGCCCTGCTTGAGCTTCCGCTGATGGAACTGCTGTGGCAGGCCCAGACGATCCATCGGGAAGCCAATCCGGGCTATCGGGTGCAGCTGGCATCGCTGCTGAGCGTCAAAACCGGAGGCTGCGAGGAGGACTGTGCCTACTGCTCCCAGTCGATTCACAACAGCAGTGATGTCTCGGCCTTCGAAGCTCAGATGCAGGTTGCACCGGTGCTGCAGCGGGCACGGGCTGCCAAGGAAGCCGGTGCCGACCGGTTCTGCATGGGCTGGGCCTGGAGAGAGATTCGCGATGGGGCACCCTTCGAGGCGATGCTTGAAATGGTGCGCGGGGTGCGCGGCATGGGGATGGAAGCCTGTGTCACAGCGGGGATGCTCACCGACCAGCAGGCCGAACGACTGGCCGAGGCAGGGCTCACCGCCTACAACCACAACCTCGACACCAGCCCGGAGCACTACGACCGGATCATCACGACACGGTCTTATCAGGAACGCCTGGAAACCCTGGAACGGGTGCGGCGGGCAGGGGTGACCCTGTGCTGCGGCGGCATCATCGGCATGGGTGAAACCCTGCGGGACAGGGCATCGATGCTTCAGGTGCTGGCCACGATGGACCCTCACCCGGAAAGCGTTCCTGTGAACGGACTGGTGGCGGTGGAAGGGACCCCGCTGGAAGGCCAGGCACCGTTTGAGCCGCTGGAGCTGGTCCGCATGGTGGCCACCGCCCGCATCCTCATGCCCTATTCACGGGTGCGATTGAGTGCTGGTCGGGAATCGATGAACCGTGAGGCGCAGATTCTTTGCCTGCAGGCGGGGGCCGATTCAATTTTTTATGGCGATGTGCTGCTCACAACCGGAAACCCGGACGTGGAGGCCGATCGGCAATTGCTGGCCGATGCGGGAGTGCAAGCCAGCTGGCAGGCGGAAGCCACCCCACTGGCGAGCTGCTCCACCGAATACCCGGTGGCATCCTGACCTGTTCTGGAGCCACGAGGGCGGCATCTCAAGCAGGAGCAGACCGCTGAC
>CAJWZW010000116.1 GCA_913050565.1 uncultured Synechococcus sp. | reverse complement strand
ACCCGCCCTTTGAGGTCTCTCAGCGAGGCCATGTCGCCATAGCGTTCGATCGGCATGCGGTAGCGCTGGCGGAAGAAGTCCTCCTCTCCGAGCACCTTGGGGTTGAGAAAGTCCATCAGCGCCCACAGCTCGCTCACCCTGTTCTCAACGGGTGTGCCTGTGAGGGCAATCCGGAAGCGGTTGCTTTTGCTGCGGCCCGCACGGGCCAGGTCGCGGGCCGCCTGGCTCTGCTTCGCGCTGGGGTTCTTGATGGCCTGGGCTTCATCAATCACAACCCCCTGCCAGTCCTGGCTCTCCAGCAGTTCGCTGTCCCGCTGCAGCAGTCCGTAGCTGGTGAGGACGAGATCCACATCCTTCAAGGCTTTCTTCAGTGCAGCGGGAGAGGAGGGACGGCGTGGGCCGTAGTGCTCCCTCACCGCAAGCTCGGGGGTGAAGGCTTCCGCCTCACGCCGCCAGTTGGTGAGAACGGAGGTGGGTGCGACCAGCAGCACCGGTCTCTTCAGCTCCTGCTCCGCTTTGAGGTGCTGCAGGAATGCGAGTAACTGGATTGTCTTGCCAAGACCCATGTCGTCGGCAAGGCATGCCCCCTGATCGAACCGATGCAGGAAGGCCAGCCAGCCCAGCCCCCGTTCCTGATAGGGCCGCAGTTGACCGCTGAATCCCTCGGGCGCCGGCAGCGGATCAGGCGCCTTTTGCTGGTGGTATTGCTCAAGCACCGATTGCAGCCTGGGACCGGCGTCGAACTGGTGCACCGGCAGCCGCATCAGCAGTTCGCCCTCTGTGCCGGTGAGTCGCAGGGCGTCATCCAGGCTCAGTTCCGGCTTGGAGCTGCAGAACCGTTCAGCGTTCTTGAGGTCGTTGGGCCGCAGTTCGATCCAGGCCCCCTTGTGGCGGACCAAAGGGCTGCGTTTTCCGCTCAGCCGCTCCAGTTCCCGGAGGGTCAGCGTGACCCCCCCGATCATCAGATCCCAGCTCCAGTCGAGGGATTCACCAAGCGTGAAGCCGCTGGAGCGCTCCGGCAGCTCCGCTTTGATCGCCAGGCCCAGCCGGCTGGCGAGCCCCCCCGAGAGGCTGGGGGGCAGTTCCACCCCAACGCCGGCATCCCGAAGCTGCCGGGCTGCGGTTCGCACCAGCACGAATGCCTCAGCCGGTGTGAGTTGCATCGTCTCCGGCGTTGAACTCTCCAGACCCCGTTCAATCGCCGGGAACACGCTCAGGGCACGACCCATCCCCTCGAGCAGAACCTCACCAGGCTGTTCCACCCGGATCTCGCCAAGCTGCAGAGCCTCCGCACCGGCCGCCCAGGCAGCCGCTGCCGGCAGTTTCAGGCTGGGATCGGCCTCCGCCTGGAGACCGAAGCGCAACTCCCATAACTCCTCACCTTCGGGTGGGGTGTTGAGGGTCAGGCAGGTGCGGGCTGAAGCGAAGTCTCCGGCGATTCCCTCACGCCAGTGATGGCTCGCAGCGGCCAGGCGTTCGGCGTTTTCGTCGCCGATTTCGATCACGCCGGTCTCCGATCCCAGTGCGTCCTGCCAGAGCGTCAGCAGCGGGTCCAGACCTTCCCCCGATGGTTGGAAGTCCTTGCGCAGCTGGGCGTCGACCAGCTCTTCGAGCAGAGAGGCGACCCGCAGCCGTCCACTGCGGGGCCTGCAGCTGGCCACGGGATTGGCTGCCCGCATCGCTTCAGGCCGAAGCCGAGTCGTGCGGTTGCTGCGGCGACCCAGAGGCTCGCGCCAGGGAAGAGCACAGGTCGCGACCAACGGCAGGCTGGAGGCGAGATCTTCCAGGCGGCGGCGGTCTTCCTCACGGTTCAGCAGCGGCATCCAACGGGCCCGATGCGGGTACCCCTCCCCTTTGCTCAGTTCCATCTGAGGGATCCAGCGCCCTCGTGCCACCAGGCTCAGGGCCCAGCGCTGCAGGTGACTCCACCAGCGCAGTTCATCGGCGAGGTCTGGATTACGGCCGGACAGAGGCAGGCGGCTCAGCCAGTCGGTGGCGCCGGCGGGATCCACCGCCAGGCCCTGCACCTGCCATGGCCACCATTCCGTCTGTTTCGGGACCGGTTCTCCGGCCTGCATGGGCAGTCCCGTCCACGCGGGCGGTTCCGGTGGGGGATCGGCTGCCTTGGTGCGACTTTTGCGTGGTTTCACCGTGCGGCTCGGCAGGGTGAGGCACGCCGTTGCATCAATGCAGCTTCCAGGCAGCAGATCGCGTTCCCCCAGCCAGGCGCGCAGGTCGTCGTGGCTGAGGGTGAAAGGGTGCAGCGCAGGAGTCAGTCCTGGGCCTTCGGGTGTCGCAACTCGCCAGGTGTCAGCCCAAACGAGCAGTGCCGGCTGGCCGGAACTGCTTGGAGTACGGATGGCGGGAAGCCAGGTGGCGTGCAGCAGGCTCATGGCCGCGACGCGGGCAGTAAGCGAAGAGTGCCGTGGAGCAGGAGAGCACTGCCGATCAACGGCAGCCAAGCCTGGATGAGCTCCAATACAACTAATCCAAGAGCGTCAGGCGTCCCGTTGTCAAGTGTTAAGGGCAGAGCAAGGCTGCGGATCCCGCAGACCGCACCCACCAGCCCCGCCTGAAGGTGAGCGTCATCGGGATCCACCCGTTGGAGATGAAAAGCCAGCAATCCGTAGAACAGTCCGCAACCGCTGGAGCGCACGGCCATCTCAAGGCCCATGGGGAGGCTGATCAGCCCTGCGGCCAGTCCTGCCAGCAGAGCCCAGCCGATCGACTGCAGTCTCAGACGCGCACGCGACTCGGTGTCGCTGGGGGGAACGGCCATGGTCACCGGCGGTTCAGGGGCGATCATGGCCGGTGGGTCCCCCTTCCTTGTCATGGCCGCCGCCGCATCGTCGTCATCTGCAGCGTCTGCACCCCGTAGTGGTGAGGAAATCCGCGAAGCTTTTCTGCGCTTCTACGCCGACCGCGGCCATCGGCGCATGCCCAGTGCCTCGTTGATTCCTGAGGATCCGACGGTGCTTCTCACCATTGCCGGCATGCTGCCGTTCAAGCCGGTGTTCCTCGGTCAGCAGGCAAGGCCGGCGCCCCGAGCCACCAGCTCGCAGAAGTGCATCCGCACCAATGACATCGAAAACGTGGGCCGCACGGCCCGGCACCACACGTTCTTCGAGATGCTCGGCAATTTCTCCTTTGGGGATTACTTCAAGGAGCAGGCCATCCAATGGGCCTGGGAGCTGAGCACCGGTGTTTATGGCATCGATCCCAAACATCTGGTGGTGTCGGTGTTCCGAGAGGACGACGAGGCCGAGCAGATCTGGCGCGACGTGGTGGGGGTGAACC
>CAJWZW010000115.1 GCA_913050565.1 uncultured Synechococcus sp. | reverse complement strand
CGCCTTCCATCACCTCGCCGTCCATCACGGCCGTCCGTGATCTGCGCGAAGCAAGCTGCGGACCCGTCGGTGCGCCACAGGTCACCACAGATCTCAGTGAGAACGTCATTCTCACCAGCCTCGATGACCTGCACAACTGGGCACGACTCAGCAGTCTCTGGCCTTTGCTTTATGGAACCGCGTGCTGCTTCATTGAATTCGCGGCATTGCTCGGCGCCCGCTTTGATTTCGACCGCTTTGGACTGGTGCCCCGAAGCTCACCGCGCCAGGCTGATCTGTTGATCGTCGCAGGGACGGTGACGATGAAGATGGCCCCCGCTCTGGTACGTCTCTATGAGCAGATGCCAGAACCCAAATATGTGATTGCAATGGGTGCCTGCACCATCACCGGAGGCATGTTCAGCGCTGACTCCACCACGGCAGTTCGAGGTGTTGACAAGCTGATCCCTGTCGATCTCTACATGCCCGGATGCCCTCCCAGGCCCGAGGCTATTTTCGATGCGGTGATCAAGCTGCGTAAGAAAGTGGGAGACGACTCCCTGGCAGAGCGTCGTAAACATCAGCAGATTCATCGCTACTGCACGGTCAGTCACAAGATGAAGCGCGTTGCTGACCAGGTGACGGGCTCCTACCTCCGTGCTGAAACACAGAAAGCTGCTCTTGCTGCCGCGCCAGCTGGCCAGACCCTTGCAACCGATGCCGCTGTGCTCACTCCTGCACCTGAATCAGTTGAGTTATGAGTGAAACTCCGGAGACCAGTCCCGAGGCCGCGGTCGAAACATCTGCAGTTGTCGCTCCGGAGGTCGGCCCTGTGAGTCAGTGGCTCAATCAGGAGGGTTTCGATCACGAGGCGCTTGACCCGGACCATCTCGGTGTTGAGCAGATTGGCGTCGAGGCTGAAATGCTGCCCATCGTTGCTGCTGCCTTGAAGGGCAACGGGTTCGATTACCTCCAGTGCCAGGGCGGCTACGACGAGGGCCCGGGTGAACGCCTGGTCTGCTTCTATCACTTCCTGGCGATGGCTGAGCAGGTCGAGGCCATGACGACCGACCCGGCAGCCACACTGCGGGAGGTGCGCGTCAAGGTGTTTCTAGACAGGGAAGGAACTCCTTCACTGCCGTCGATTTATGGATTGTTTCGTGGTGCCGACTGGCAGGAAAGGGAAACCTTCGACATGTTCGGAATTCATTTCGAAGGTCACCCTCATCCCAAGCGATTGCTGATGCCGGAAGACTGGAAAGGCTGGCCGCTTCGCAAGGATTACGTTCAACCTGATTTCTATGAGATGCAGGACGCTTATTGATCTCTTTCTCGTCGTTTTGATCGGTAAAAGCGCATGACGGCCAGGGCGAGGCTGCGGGAGTCATGGCGAAGAGTGGCCGTTGGCCTTGCCCCCTGCAGAGGTGCCTGCTGAACGGTGTAGCCGTTTTGTCTCAGCAGATCGGCATCGCAGTTCACTGGTTCCGCTCCCCGGGCCTTGTAGTGGTCCACCAGGGGAGACGGTTCGAGGTTGTCCTGGGCCAGAACGGCATTGAACAGGCGCTGATCGATTCCGATGCTCGCCAGCTGGGCTTCAATGGCTCGCAAATGTCCGCCCACATCCAGCCCATCTGTTTCACCGGGTTGCGTCATCAGGTTGCAGACGTAGAGCTTCGGAGCCCGGCTGCGTTGAATGGCACTCACCAGTTCCGGAACCAAGAGGTTGGGCAGCAGGGAGGTGTAGAGGCTCCCAGGTCCCAGCACAATCAGATCCGCCTGGGCAATGGCTTCCAGGCCCCGCGGCAGGGCAGGAGGACGTTCAGGATTGCAGCCCAGGCGAACGATCGGGCTGGGCGCATGCCCAATGTTGCTCTCGCCTTCGATCCTCTCTCCATTCTCCAGTTCGGCCCAGAGCTGCACATCCACGTTGGTGGCGGGAACCACCTGCCCCTGGACCGCCAGAACGCGGCTAGAAGCGGTGATTGCCGCCTCAAGATTCCCGGTGATCGCGCTGAGGGCGGAAAGAAACAGATTCCCGAAGCTGTGCCCCTCAAGCCCGCTGCCGGAGGAGAACCGGTACTGGAAGAGGCGGGTCAGCAACGGTTCTTCTGTCGACAGAGCAGCCAGGCAGTTGCGAATGTCTCCAGGGGGCAGGACACCCAATTCCCGTCGCAGAACGCCGCTGCTGCCGCCGTCATCAGCAACGGTCACGATGGCGGTGATGTGGCTGCTGTAGCGCTTCAGTCCACTCAGAAGGGTTGACAGACCGGTGCCACCGCCGATGGCGACGATGTTGGGTCCTCGATTCAGGCGGCTTTTGGCCCGCAGGGCATCGACGAGCACCGTGTCCTTGTCCGGAGCCAGTGCCTGCTGGATGGCGCTGAAGCTCCGGTTCTGGCCCCAGAGCACCAGCAGTGCGCCAATCAGCAGGACCAGGGGGCCTGTGATTTCGCGGGGCAGCACCGTGGTGATGGTCCCCAGAAACCAGCTCAGCGACTCGAGAATCCAGTAAATCGGTTTGAGATCGGCCCACACCGCTCCTCCCAGCAGGGCCATCAGCAGCCCCAGGCCAGAGGTGAGCATCCAGCGTTTCACCACGAGGCCGGGTTGAAGCCAGCGAACCGCTCGCTGCGAACGGGTCATCAGGTCGCGACGGCGGCTGGCTCGCAGGGCTCTGGCTTCTCGTCTTCGCTTCGGTTTGACGGGCGCCAAGGCCGGTTGATCCGGTCGTTGCGTGAACTGTACGGACCCCGCGATGTCACGTCAGGATGTTGGTGCTTTTCGGCCCAGCTCGTGCCTCAGCCTGAGCAACCCGTTGTGGAGATGCGGGACCTCACCATGCAGTGGGGTGCCAAGCCGGTGCTGGACCGGGTGAATCTGGTGATGCAACCCGGAGAACGACTGGCGGTGGTGGGACCGTCCGGTGCCGGTAAATCAACAGTCCTGCGTCTGCTGGCCGGTCTGCAGCTGCCCAGCAGCGGCGAACTGCGCTTGTTCAACAAGCCTCAGACCTACCTGCGACTGGATCAGAACGACCCCCCCGATGTACGGCTGGTGTTTCAGAACCCGGCGTTGCTTGGGTCTCTCACCGTGGAACAGAACGTGGGATTTCTGTTGCGCAAGAAGTGGCAGCTGTCCAGAAAGGAGATCCGCGCTCGGGTGGAGGCCTGTCTCGATGCGGTCGGTCTTGTGGAGGTGGCCGACTTTTATCCCGGTCAGCTCAGCGGCGGCATGCAGAAGCGGGTGAGCTTCGCCCGCGCCTTGATCGATGACCCGCTGCGTGACGCAACGGTGATGCCATTGCTGCTGTACGACGAGCCCACGGCTGGTCTGGATCCCGTTGCGTGCACCCGCATCGAAGACCTCATCGTGAAAACCACCACCGTTGCCAAAGGTTGCTCGGTGGTGGTCAGCCATGTGCGCAGCACGATCGAACGCTCGGCGGAGCGTGTCGTGATGCTGTACGGAGGTCGCTTCCGATGGATGGGTTCCGTGGAGGAATTCCGCAGCACGGATAATCCCTATGTCGAGCAGTTCAGGACGGGTAGCCTGCGCGGACCAATGCAGCCAGCGCACTGACCCCCATGCGACGCAGTGTTCGTGACGCGATTGTGGGATTCACCGTTGTCGGTGCTGTGGTCGCCTTCGCCTCCACATCAATGTGGCT
>CAJWZW010000114.1 GCA_913050565.1 uncultured Synechococcus sp. | reverse complement strand
GACAGGCTTTGGTGACGGCTTCGGCCACCACCTGCACCCAGCGATCAATGCTCGGCGGATCATCCGACTCGGTGTAACGGATGCCAAGACCCCCGCCCACATTCAGATCCTCAATCGGATGCCCGAGATCCCTTGCCAGCTTCAGGGCATCCGCCATCACCGCTGCAAGGTCGCGATGGGGCTCCAGTTCAAAGATCTGGGAGCCAATGTGTGCATGCAGCCCGGTCAGCCTGGCCCAGGGTTGCCCCACCAGTGATTTCAGCACCGGCTCGAGCTGATCGGGGTCAAAGCCGAATTTGCTGTCGAGATGGCCGGTGCGGATGTACTCGTGGGTGTGGCATTCGATGCCTGGGGTGAAGCGCAGCATCAGCCTGGCCGGTTCCGCATCAGCCGGTATCAATGCTTTGAGCCGGTCGAGATCGTGCTGGTTGTCGACCACCACGGTGACTTTGTTGTTGTAAGCGAGGAGGAGTTCCTCGTCGTTCTTGTTGTTGCCGTGCAGCACCATCCGTTCACCGGGCATCCCCCCCTGCAGTGCAGTGAGCAGTTCGCCCGCCGAAACGGCATCAAGCCCCAGTCCCTCCGCAGCAGCGATGCTGCTCATCAGCAGTGAGCTGTTGGCTTTCGAGGCATAGACCGGCAGTGATTCCCCCGGGTAGTGCTGTTGAAGTGCGTCGCGGTAAGCCCTGCAGGTGCCTCGCACCGTTTCTTCATCCAGCACATAAAGAGGTGTGCCGTAGCGCTGGGCCAGTTCACTCAGAACGCATCCGCCCACCACCAGTCGATCCTGCTCATCCAGGCATGTGGTGACCGGCGCAAGATTTCGGTTCGGGCTGCTTGTGTCCCGCTCGGCCTCAAAGGGCTTCAGGCTGGCGATGGTCTGAGTCACGAGATGCCGGCGAACCAGAGCTATTTAAAGATGACCCCCGGGTCGCCTGGTTGGAGATGACTGCGATCCAGCTGGATCCAGGGTGGTTGGAGGCCTGTCTGGCGCTGGACGCAACGGCGCTGGGGGGATTCTGGAGTTCGGCTCAGTGGCTGAAGGAGCTGGAGGATGACCGCCGGATCTGTCTGGGGCTGGTAACGGGTGAGGTGCTGATCGGAGTGGCCTGCGGGTGGTTGGTGCTCGATGAACTGCACATCACGGTGCTGGCTGTTGACCCTTCGCATCGCAGGAAGGGGAACGGCCAGCTGCTTCTTCTTGGCCTGTTGCAACGGGCACGTCAGAACGGTGCCATTCACGCCACGCTCGAGGTTGCTTCCGACAACAAAACTGCCATCGACCTCTACGCCCGCTGCGGATTCCGTTCCGCCGGGTGTCGCAAGGGCTATTACCGCGACGGCCGTGACGCCCTTATCCAGTGGCGCCAGCTCGATGAGAGCAACACGATCTAAACAGCCGAAATTGTTGTTCGGTTTACCGTCCAAGGAAAATTAAAAGGCACAAATCTTGTGCAGCTGGTTGATATTTTTATCGTTGTTGAGCCCAGTCAGGGACTGGAAAGTGACCGAGTTGATGGATCACTCGCACCAGTGGCTCAACCCTGATAGCTTGGGAACATCTACACATCGGTCCAGCGATGTTCGAACGGTTTACCGAGAAAGCCATCAAGGTGATCATGCTGGCCCAGGAAGAGGCCCGAAGGCTGGGTCACAACTTCGTTGGAACCGAGCAGATTCTTCTCGGTCTGATCGGTGAGGGCACCGGTGTCGCAGCGAAGGTGCTCAAGTCAATGGGCGTCAACCTCAAGGACGCCAGGGTTGAAGTTGAAAAGATCATCGGCAGAGGGTCGGGTTTCGTTGCCGTCGAAATCCCATTCACTCCAAGGGCCAAACGTGTACTGGAACTGTCTCTTGAGGAAGCCCGCCAACTCGGACATAACTACATCGGCACCGAGCACCTGCTGCTGGGTCTGATCCGAGAAGGCGAAGGTGTTGCCGCTCGTGTGCTGGAAAACCTCGGGGTGGATCTCGCCAAAGTGCGCACCCAGGTGATCCGGATGCTGGGTGAAACCGCAGAGGTTGCCGGCGGCGGCGGCGGCGGCGGCGGTGGCAAGGGTTCCACCAAAACCCCCACGCTCGACGAGTTCGGCAGCAACCTCACCCAGATGGCCACCGAGGCCAAGCTCGATCCCGTTGTCGGCAGACACAACGAAATCGATCGTGTGATCCAGATTCTGGGACGCCGCACCAAGAACAACCCCGTCCTGATCGGTGAGCCCGGGGTTGGTAAAACCGCCATCGCTGAAGGCCTCGCTCAGCGGATTCAGCAGGGAGACATTCCGGACATCCTCGAGAACAAGCGTGTTCTCACTCTCGACATCGGTCTGCTGGTTGCCGGTACCAAGTACCGGGGTGAGTTTGAGGAAAGGCTCAAAAAGATCATGGAGGAGATCAAGTCAGCAGGAAACGTGATCCTGGTGATCGACGAGGTGCACACCCTGATCGGTGCCGGTGCCGCAGAGGGAGCCATCGATGCCGCCAACATCCTGAAGCCGGCTCTGGCAAGGGGTGAACTCCAGTGCATCGGAGCAACAACCCTCGATGAATACCGCAAGCACATCGAAAGGGATGCCGCTCTGGAGCGTCGCTTCCAGCCCGTCAATGTGGGCGAACCCTCGATCGACGACACGATCGAAATTCTGCGGGGTCTTCGCGAGCGTTACGAGCAGCATCACCGCCTCAAGATCACCGACGAAGCGCTGGTGGCGGCCGCCACTCTCGGAGACCGCTACATCTCCGACCGCTTCCTGCCGGACAAGGCCATCGATCTGATCGACGAAGCCGGGTCCCGAGTGCGCCTGCTCAATTCCAAGCTGCCTCCCGCAGCGAAAGAGGTTGATAAGCAGCTTCGCGATGTGCAGAAGCAAAAAGAGGAAGCCGTTCGCGATCAGGACTTCACCAAGGCCGGCGAGCTGAGGGAGAAGGAGGTTGAACTTCGCGATCAGATCCGAACATTGCTGCAGAGCAATCGCGCTGAACCCGACGCCTCAGCCGCGGCTGAGCCCGCAGCCGTTGCGGAGGGCGACACCGGAGCGGCTGTGGCCGAAGCACCTGCTGCTGATGCAGCCACTGAAACCTCCCCGATGGTCAACGAGGAGGACATCGCCCAGATCGTTGCCTCCTGGACAGGTGTTCCGGTGCAGAAACTCACGGAAAGCGAGTCCGTGAAACTGCTCAACATGGAGGACACCCTTCACACCCGTCTGATTGGTCAAGATGAGGCTGTCAAAGCTGTTTCCAAGGCCATCAGGCGTGCACGCGTCGGGCTCAAGAATCCCAATCGCCCGATCGCCAGCTTCATTTTCTCCGGCCCCACCGGTGTCGGTAAGACCGAGCTGACCAAAGCTCTGGCCACGTATTTCTTCGGCAGCGAAGAGGCAATGATCCGCCTCGACATGTCTGAATTCATGGAGCGCCACACGGTCAGCAAGCTGATCGGTTCGCCTCCGGGATATGTGGGCTTCAACGAGGGCGGTCAGCTCACCGAAGCCGTGCGCCGTCGTCCCTACACCGTTGTTCTGTTCGACGAGATTGAGAAAGCCCATCCCGATGTCTTCAATCTGCTTCTGCAACTGCTTGAAGACGGTCGTCTGACCGACTCCAAGGGTCGCACCGTCGACTTCAAGAACACGCTGATCATCATGACCTCGAACATCGGTTCGAAGGTGATTGAAAAAGGTGGCGGTGGCCTTGGATTTGAATTCTCCGGTGAAAGTCCCGAGGATTCCCAGTACACCCGGATCCGTTCCCTGGTGAATGAAGAACTCAAGCAGTACTTCAGGCCTGAATTCCTCAACCGCCTCGATGAAATCATTGTCTTCCGTCAGCTGAGTCGCGACGAGGTCAAGGAGATCGCCGAGATCATGCTCAAGGAGGTGTTCGGCC
>CAJWZW010000113.1 GCA_913050565.1 uncultured Synechococcus sp. | reverse complement strand
CTTCACCAGGGCAATCGCCTCGAGGGGTTCGTAGACGCGATCCTCGATTTTGCTGGCGAGGCTCGCCAGTCGCTTGGAGAGTTTGGGCATAGCGGAGATGGGGTGCGGACGACATCAGTGATGTCTCCCCCGGTAAGGGTGTTCAGATGCGCAGCAACGTCAGTCGCTGATGGAAACGCCCATGTTGCGGGCGGTGCCTTCGATGATCCGCATCGCGGACTCAACAGTGGAGCAGTTGAGGTCAGGCAGCTTGGTCTTGGCGATCTCTTCGAGCTGAGCCCGGTTGATCGAACCGACGTTGCCTTTGGCGGATTCGCCTGAGCCTTTGTCGATCTTGGCTGCTTTGGTGATCAGCACCGAGGCCGGTGGGGTCTTGGTGATGAAGGTGAAGCTGCGGTCTTCGTAGACCGAGATCTCCACCGGAATCACGAAACCGGCTTTGTCCTGCGTTCGAGCGTTGTACTCCTTGCAGAACATCATGATGTTCACACCGTGCTGGCCGAGGGCTGGGCCCACCGGCGGCGCGGGATTGGCTTTGCCGGCCTGGAGGGCCAGCTTGATAACAGCGGTGACTTTTTTGGCCATCGTCTAACGGCTTTTGACATCTGTGGATCACCGGGCCGAAGGGTCCGATGCGGCGAAGCGGTAAACCGCTTCTCAGGCCGCCCTCCACAGGGAAGCGGCCGCCGCCGATCAGAGTCAGCTCTGCTTGCTGATCTGAGAAAACTCGAGTTCCACGGGGGTCTCCCGACCGAAGATGGAAAGGAGGGCCTTGAGCTTGTTGCGCTCGCCTGAGACCTCGATCACCTCACCCTGGAAGTCCTTGAACGGTCCGGCGGTCACCAGGATCTGATCTCCTTCCGTGAGATCCACCTTGACCACGGTTTTCTTCTCAGCAGCGCGCTTGAAGATGCGATCAACCTCAGACCGGCTCAGCGGGCGGGGCTTGATGTGTCCACGCGCCTTACCGGTGGCACGACGGTCCTCAGCACCAACGAAGTTGATCACATTCGGCGTGCTGCGCACGGCCATCATCGTGTCCTCGTCGAGGACCATCCGAACCAGGACGTATCCCGGGAACACCTTTTCTTCAGTGGATTGACGGCTGCCGTCCTTCTTCACCTTCACCGCCGGAGTCTGCGGGATTTCGATTTCAAGAATTCTGTTGCTCACTCCGAGCGTGACGGCCCGCTGTTCCAGGGTGGCCTTCACCTTCTTTTCGCAGCTTGATGCCACCTGGACGGCATACCAGCGAGCAACAGCTGTGTTGGCAGCCGAAGCGAGGGATGCAGTGCCTTCCTCGCCCTCATTCGGGGCCGGCAGGTCAAGCACCTCTGCTGAGTCCGGAGTGGTCAGATCGTCAGGCACGGCGGTGAGGAGGGTGCGGAATCAGCGGAACACCTGGGATGACGCCCACCCGAAGAAACGACTCACTGCAGCGATGGTTGCGGCCGAAAGGCTCACCATCAGGATCACAGCAATCGATTCACTGAACAACTGCTGGCGACTGGGCCAGACCACGAGTTTGAGCTCGTTGACCGTGTCCGGCAGGAAACCGCCGGATGCAGCGGAATCAGCGGTGGCCTCTGAACTCTTGGCGGAGGTGTCCTCGGAAGTTGGGCTGGTCACGGAAGGGGGACCGGGGGTTGACAGGGTTGCCGGCAGGCACTCTGCCAAACAAACACCCTACTGGATGCAGCTCAACCACCCTGAGGTTCGAATCTGAGGGACGTCCCGTCCTCATCACCGCACACCACCCGGACACCCCGCGCGCCGCGGAAACGCTCCTCGAGGAGTTCGGTCGCCAGCGGATTTTCAAGCTGACGACGCAACACACGGCGCAGGGGTCGGGCGCCGTATTCCGGTTCATAACCCTGCCGGGCCAGGGAATCGGCGACGGCGTCATCCACCTGGAGCTGCAGACCCTGCTCGGCAAGCAGCGTGGAGAGGTCCGCCAGCTGCAGCCGCACGATTCTCACCAGATCGGCCACCTGCAGCGGCCGGAATCGAATCACTTCGTCGATTCGATTGAGAAATTCCGGCCGGAACTGCCCGGTCAGAGCCGTATCCACAGCCTGTTGCAGCTGAGCTTCATCGGCTTCACCGGAGCGGGCATGCTCCAGGATCGCTGGGCTGGCCAGGTTGCTGGTCATCACCACCACCGTGTGGCGGAAATCAACGGTGCGTCCCTGGGAATCGGTGAGCCGCCCTTCATCCAGAACCTGCAGCAGCAGGTTGAACACGTCCGGGTGCGCCTTCTCCACCTCATCCAGGAGCAACACCGCGTAGGGACGACGACGCACCGCCTCCGTGAGCTGTCCCCCCTCCTCGTACCCGACGTATCCAGGAGGAGCACCGATCAGCCGTGCCACGGCGTTGCGCTCCATGAATTCGCTCATGTCGAGCCGCACCAGGGCCTCCTCCTCATCAAAAAGAGATGTCGCCAGTGCCTTGGCCAGCTCGGTCTTGCCCACCCCGGTGGGACCGAGAAACAGAAACGAACCAACCGGCCGGCGCGGATCCTTCATCCCGGCGCGTGCTCGACGGATCGCCGCGGCCACGGCTGCCACCGCCTCGCTCTGGCCGATCACACGCTCCGCCAGATGGCTCTCCATCGCCAGCAGCTTGCGCCGCTCACCCGCCAGCAGCCGCTGCACCGGGATGCCTGTCCAGCGAGCCACCAGATCAGCGATATCGCCGGCTTCCACCTGCTCGCGCAGCAGTGCCGTCCCCTCGGCCTGGGCCGCCAGCTGCTCCGCCTCCAGTGCTTCACGGCGCTGTTGCACGGTGTGCAGCTGGTCGTACTGCAATCGCGCCGCCTCCTCGAGGTCACCAACCCGCTCGGCTTCGGCAATGGCATGCCGCAGGTCTTCGTCCTGCTGCAACAGCTGACCCAGTTCCTCCAGCTGCTCACGCTCCTGCTGCCAGCGTTGCCGCAGAACGTCGAGACGGGCGACCACCTCCAGACGGTTGCGCTGCAGCTGGATGCGCTCCCCTTCCGGGGCCTGCTCCGCCGCCAGCAACGCCAGTTCCACCCGGCGGAGATCCGCCTCGGCCTCCTCCACCACCTGAGGTTTGGAGGTGACTTCAATCTTCAGCTGAGCCGCAGCCTCATCAATCAGGTCGATCGCCTTGTCCGGAAGACAGCGGTCGCTGATGTAGCGATCCGCCAATCGATTGGCGGTCTGGAGCGCCTCATCCGTGATGGTGACGCCGTGATGAAGCTCGTAGCGCTCCTTCAGACCCCGGAGAATCTCCAGGCTCAAGTCCAGATCAGGCTCCCGGATCAGCACCTGCTGGAAGCGACGGTTGAGTGCGGGATCCTTCTCCACCGTGCGCCGGTATTCCTCAGGTGTGGTGGCGCCGATGCAGCGCAGATCTCCGCGAGCAAGGGCCGGCTTCAGCAGACTTCCCGCATCGGTGCTGCTGCGATCGCTTCCCACCACGGTGTGCAGCTCATCAATGAACAGCACCACACCGGAATCCGATCCGCTCACCTCCTCCAGCACCGCCCGCAGGCGTTCCTCGAACTGACCGCGGAACTTCGCTCCGGCGATCAGCGCACCCAGATCAAGGGCGATCAACCGAAGGCCCTTCAAGGAATCCGGAACCTCACCGGCCACAATCCGCTGAGCCAGCAGCTGGGCAATCGCGGTCTTGCCGACGCCCGGCTCGCCGATCAGCACCGGATTGTTCTTGCTGCGGCGGGACAACACCTTGATCAGATTGCGGATCTCTCCATCGCGTCCCACCACAGGATCCAGGGACCCACCCTCCGCCTCGGCGGTGAGGTCAAGGCCGTAGGACTCCAGGGCGGAGGGCTCCTGCTCCAGCCCCGAAGCAGCTGCAACAGTCGAGGTCGACTCCGCTGAGACCGGAACCGGCACAGCTTTGGATGGCACAGCGTTGGACGGCACAGGGGGA
>CAJWZW010000112.1 GCA_913050565.1 uncultured Synechococcus sp. | reverse complement strand
CCGATGTTGCAGACGATCGCCTCATCCTTCATCTTCACCAGGTGCTCATTGCGGATCACCTGGTAGTTGCCGGTGGCGGTGACGAAGATGTCCATCTCCTCCACCACATCCTCCAGGCGGACAACGCGGTAGCCCTCCATGGCGGCCTGCAACGCGCAGATCGGGTCCACCTCTGCGATGCAGACGGTTGCACCCAGACCCCGCAGGGACTGAGCCGAGCCCTTGCCCACATCGCCGTAGCCGATCACGAGGGCCTGCTTGCCGGCCACCATCACGTCGGTGGCGCGCTTGATGCTGTCCACCAGGGACTCGCGGCAACCGTAGAGATTGTCGAACTTGCTCTTGGTGACCGAGTCGTTGACGTTGATGGCGGGGAAGGGCAGCTCACCGCTCTTCTGCATCTTGTAAAGACGAGCCACACCGGTGGTGGTCTCCTCGGTCACACCCTGAATCTGTGCCTTGGTGCGGCTGTAGAAGCTGGGATCCTGAGCGAGCTTCTTCTTGATCGAGGCGAAGAGGAAGGTCTCCTCCTCGTTGGACGGGTTATCCAGAACCGTGATGTCCTGCTCGGCCTTGCTGCCCAGCATCACCAGACCGGTGGCATCGCCACCGTCATCCAGGATCATGTTGGGGGAGCCGCCATCACCCCACTCCAGAATGCGGTGGGTGTACTCCCAGTACTCCTCAAGGGTTTCGCCCTTGACGGCGAAGACAGGGATGCCCTGGGCTGCGATCGCTGCAGCAGCATGATCCTGGGTGGAGAAGATGTTGCAGGAGGCCCAGCGCACTTCAGCGCCCAGCTCGACCAGGGTCTCGATCAGAACCGCGGTCTGAATCGTCATGTGCAGGGAGCCGGCGATGCGGGCTCCCTTGAGGGGTTTCTCGCTGCCGTACTTCTCGCGCAACGCCATCAGACCGGGCATTTCGGTCTCGGCGATGTCGAGTTCCTTGCGGCCGAAATCGGCCTGATTGATGTCGGCGATGACGCAATCGACGCCGAGCTTCAGCTCAGCCGTGGGCGCTGCCACCATGGTTTAGGTGCTCCCTAATGAAACGTGGAGTTGAATCTCTGCAGAGACGCCGAGGCTTCGGGCTCGCTTGGGGCGGACTCTACAGGTCGTGTGTGGTGGCTTGAGACCCTTGAGACAACCCATTCTCTCGGTGAGCAACTGGCACTGGCCCTGCCCAAGAAGGCGATTCTGCTGATGCAGGGGCCACTTGGAGCCGGCAAGACCTCATTGGTGCAGGGGATCGCCAGGGCCTGCGGCATCGACGAACCGATCACCAGCCCCACCTTTGCGCTGGCCCAGCACTACCTCCAGGGCCAGCCACCGCTGGTGCATCTCGACCTCTACCGCCTGGAAAGCCCGGGGGCCGCCGATGAATTGTTTCTGCAGGAGGAAGAGGAAGCCCGCGCCATCGGAGCCCTGATGGCCGTGGAGTGGCCTGAACGGCTGGGGATTGACCTGCCGGAGGCCTGGCTTCTGGAGCTGTCCCACCACGGCGAGGGCCGACAGGCTCAGCTCACTCCCCCCAGAAATCGCTCCACCTGAGCTTCCGTGGGCTGGGGATCAATTCCACCGGCACCACCGCAGACCAGGGCGCCACAGGCCGCTGCGAATCGCATCCGTTCCACCGGTGTCGACCTCCAACGGTGCAGAAGCCCGGCGGTGAAGGCATCACCGGCACCTGTGGTGTCGATCACCTGCGGAGGCTGAAGAGCGGGCTGTATTCCGGCCTGACCATCCACGCACCAGTGGACCGGGGCGGCACCGTCGGTGACAACCACATCCGGGTTCTGAGGGAGAACAGCTCGAATCGCAGCCGGGTCCTCTGTCGAAAAGAACCACAACGCCTCCTCCCGAGCCAGCTTGATCAGGGCCGCCTGCTCCAGCAGCGGGCGGATCAGCTCGATGGCGCGGTGGTTGGGCCCGGACGCGGGGTCAGCGCTGCTGTTCCAGAAGGTGGGTCGCCAGTTCACATCGATCGCCAGTGCCATGCCATGGGCCCTGGCCTGGGCGACCGCGTCCTGCAACGATTCCGCTGATGGAGAGGATGCGAGAGGAAGGCTTCCCACCAACAGCCATCGAGCCCCCCGGGTCAGTTCCACCGGCCCCAGAGCCTGATCGGCAAAGCCCAGGCCATGATCGCCGGCGAAGCCTTGAAACTGTCGCTCACCATCGCTGCGACGGCGTACCAGAACGATGCGGGACGGGCGCTGCTGATCCCACTGCAACGCAGAACAGTCCACACCCCGCTTCTGAAACAGCACGGAAAAGCGTTCGCCGATGGCGTCCTCGCCCAGACGACCGAGAAAGGTGACGGCTGTCCCCAAACGGGCCAGACCACAGGCCACGTTGGCTGGTGCACCACCCAGACGATCATCCACCGGTTCATCGACGCTGGGGTCACCACCGGGTGGCCCCAACCGATCGATCAAAGCCTCACCGATACAGACGACGGCAGAGGGAGAACGCATCAGGCCGCATCACGGTTTCCAACAGCCTGATTGCCCCCTGCAAGCCTGCCAAGCAAGGCCTCAATGATCCGAGCGTTGGCGGCCGGAAAGGGGTACTCCTTCAAAGACGCCGGTGGCACCCAACGCACCTGCTGGCTGGCGAGGGGCTGTGGATCCCCGGACACCCATGTGCACAGATGCACAACAAATCGAAGTTTCTTATGGCTGTAAGCGTGGTCCACGGTGATCAGTTCGTCGCCGAGCGTGACAGCGATCCCGAGCTCCTCCTCAAGCTCACGGGCGATACAGGTTTGGATCGTTTCGCCAGGTTCCTGCTTGCCGCCTGGGAACTCCCACATGCCCCCCAGCAAACCCTCCTCCAGGCGCTGATCAATCAACACCTCCCCCTCGGCATTGAGCACAACACCCACACCGATCACCTGGAAGGGCACAGGTTTGGAGGCATCGGTCACGGGCCAGCAACAGGGATCGCCGGCAGCGTAGGCAGCGCAGTTGCACCGCCAGGGACAGTCGGCGCAGGTGGGGTGCCGCGGCGTGCAGACCGTTGCCCCAAGATCCATCAGCGCCTGGTTGAAGTCGCGGGGGCGCCGGGCGTCGAGAAGTCTTTCGCTCCACTGCCAGAACAGCTTCTGATCACGGGCCGGGGAGCGGGGGTGCGCCTGCAGGCGCGCCAGCACCCGCTTGACGTTGCCGTCCAGGATCGGCTCTGCCGTGTTGAAGGCACTCGAAAGAATGCTGCCGGCCGTGGTGCGGCCAATGCCTGGCAGGGACATCCATTGCTCGAGCGTCGTCGGCCAGGGCCGGCCCGCAAGCACCTGGGCCGACTCATGCAATCGGCGGGCCCTTGAGTAATAACCAAGGCCCTGCCACTGCAGCCGCACCTGGTCCAGGGGGGCCGCGGCCAGAGCCTCGACCGTGGGAAACGCCGCCATCCAACGCTGCCAGTAGGGAAGAACCACGGCCAGCTGGGTCTGCTGCAGCATCACCTCAGCGATCCAGATCGGATAAGCATCAAGCTCCTGATCCGGCGCAGGGCGCACACCATCAGGCAACAGCTTCCAGGGGATGCCGCCGCGGCCATGGCTCTCCCACCAGGCCAGCAAAGCTGCCGACAGCCCCGCAACATCCACCCCGTTCAGCGTGCGCATGCGTTCGCGCTTTGCATCAAAAGGCCGACATGCAAAGACATCATGACGACTTTCAGCAGGTCACAGCTGTGAACTCCCCTCTATGGCCATCCGATCCACTGCGGCGGCGGCTCTGCTGACAACGAGCAGTGCAGCGCTGAACCTCATTCACTCACTCAAGGCAACACACCCAGCCGGTCCGAATCGGACGCCTTTGAGCCATCTGCACAAAGCCGTAGAGAACACATGGCTTTAATCGACCCATTGATCGGGTCTTTGAGATGTCAACGCAATGGGATGTCGTTGTTGTTGGCGGAGGT
>CAJWZW010000111.1 GCA_913050565.1 uncultured Synechococcus sp. | reverse complement strand
AAATCGCCGTAGCGCATCACCAACCGTGCCGCCGTGGTGAGCTGATCCGGCCCTGGTTCGCCCTGATGCGCCAACAAGGCATCCACCTGATCTCGATCGGAGGCGTAGAGCGGATGGGTCTGGGTGGTGTCGTCGCTCATCTCAGGGGCGATGGGGTGAAGGAGGGTTCCGCATCGAGGGGCTCAGAGGCATCAAACCGCTTCGACCGGCTCGACTTTTCAGCCGCCGGAGGCAAGGGCGGAAGCAGCGGCGGCGGCGGCGCTTGCTCCAGACCGATCTGCTCCGGCTCGGACGACGGATCGAGCAGCAACGGGGGAGGAAGATCCGGCGGCAATGGAATCACCGGCTCAAACGCACGCGGTGAGGGGGCATCCGGCTCATCGGGAAGCACAGGGTCATCCGGCTCATCGGGAGCCACGCGAATCACCGGCTCCTGCAACACAAGAGGGTCGGCGGTGATGGGTGGCTCACGCAGAGGAGCTCGATCGCCGGAGTCAGGCCACGACCGATCCGGAACCAGCGGCGATCCCGACGGTTGATTTGGTGATGGAGTCTTCGATGGCGAGGTCTTCGACGGGGAGGGCGCCCAGATCAGACGGGCCAGTGGTTCCACCCCCTGCTCCATCACACGATTCAGACCAGCAAGAGCTCGGTCCGCCATGTGTTGTCCGAAGGCAGCCGAACAATCCAGCGGGCCCTTACAGCGGTCGTCTCCGCCGAACCTGGGGGTCAGTCCAGCGATCAGATCACCCCGCAACGGACGTTGCCGGGTGCTCAGCCGCAGCATGTACGGCACGTGCACGAAGCTGGTGGCGCCACCGCTGATCCAGTTGGCATCCTCCTCGGTGAAACCCTTCACACCGGGGATGATGAATCGACTCTTGGAGGCGTGATCCGGCATGTAGGCAGCCAGGTAGCCGCGTCGCCTGGCCAGATCCTTGGTTTGCTCGAGGGTGAGGCCGTCACGACTCATCAGCACCTCCAGATGACCGTCATTCCGGAGGCCCATCACCATTCGAATACGGGGCAGGTAGTAGCGAATCCGCTGCCCCATGCTGATGCTGTAGGCGCCCTTGTAGCTCGTCGGCGGATCCTCGAGATCGTTGTAGAGGCTGTGGAGTCCGCCGATGAAGGTGTCGTAACGACGGGTCTGGGCCTCCGTCAGCTCGCCGTAGCCGAAATCGATGCTGCCGTCGTGACGAATTCCAATGAAGGCCCGTTGACGGGACGCCGTGCGGTTGCGCCCCTTCCAGACGCGACGACCGAACTTGAGATCTCCGAGAGGAACGGTGATTTCCCGCCCGGCACTGTCCACATGCCGCTCATACATCGGACCGGACACATAGGCGAGGGCGGCGCTGTCCTCGAAGGCATCCAGTTCTCGATCCCAACCCTCGAGCAACCCGAAGCGCACCTGACGGGGGTCGAGATCAAGGGCGTAAACCTCGTCATCGGGGATGTAGTGGAACGGTTCACCATCCCCACGGATGGCGTCCTCCGCGCGCGAGTCCACGGTCAGCGGAGTTGGCGGTGGTGCGGGGGCAATCGCAATCAATCCACCCACCACAACAAAGGGAGACAGCAGGAATGCCCAGCGCTTTCGGAGCAGATGGGATCGCCGTGGACGTGGGCGACGAGGGCCACTGCGCTTGGGAACGGACGGCCGCTGTGTCATGACGCGCGACGGTCCTGGTTTTGAACGCGGGGGTCGAACCAAGGAACGATGGCTCCGTCAGCCACAAGCCATTGCGCGTAACCGTCGCCGCAGTCATGGCCTCCCGTCAACTGTCCGAAGGCCGGTACCACCAGGCGGTCGGCGGCTGGGTCAAACGCGAAACAGGGCAAACGCAGTCGGTCTGCCCGGCTGCGCAGACGCGTCATCGGATGCAGATGCCCACAGATGTTCAGAAGGCCAGGAACCGGTGCACGTTCGGGGATATGGCTCAGCCACAGGGACCCCAGCTGTCGCGATGGATGCTGCGGAAGCCCTTCAATCCAGCTGTGCCGGTCATGGTTGCCACCGATCAGCACCACCTCGCAATCGCAGAGCTCATGGAGATGAAGCAGGGTCTGGCGCAGCGCTGGGGTCATGCCTTCTCGGGCATGAATCAGATCACCCAGGAGCAGCAACTGCTCCGGTTTCCACGCATGGCAGAGATCCAGCAGCGGATTCAGCGTGCCGCGATCACCATCACTCGGCAGTGGGATGCCATGGGCCTGAAAGGCTTCGGCCTTTCCGAGGTGGAGATCCGCCACCATCAGTTGCCGACCCACTGCTCGCCACACCGCGCGCTGGGGAAGGAAGCGCAGGGTTTCCTCACGCCAGCTCCAGTCGACCCCATCCATCAAGTCAGAGGTGTTGGATTGGTTTGTCCTGGTTGCATCGCAACGGCGCATTCCGGGAGCACGAGGGCGTCATTCCATCGGCGCATTTTGGCGCGAGTTCAGCTGGCCAACCAGATGGCAATCAAAACGCTTTGAAGACGCTGAATCGCCACTCGGAGATTGGGATGCCAACCTGATGGCAAGCCTGTTGATGAGCATCCATGACCCTTGCATTGCTGATCGCCCTGGCGGGATCTCTCGTGGCGATGAGCGTGATCGTCAAACGCCTGGAGCAGCGTTGATCCGCAACCGCCGCCCCCTGTTCAAGCGTCGATCTCTGATCGCAACCGGGCTGATTGCTCTTCTTGCATGGGCCGGGGTGCCTGTGGTGGCACAGACCCTGCGGGTGGGTGTCAGCGGATCAGCGCCGTTTGTCATTGAGGATCCCGTTGGTGATGGCCTGAGCGGGATCAGCATCGACGTCTGGAGACGGGTCGCTGAAGCCAACGATCTTCCCTACGACCTGATCCCACAGGACTCCGCAGATGCCGGGATCGCCGCCGTTGAGGCGGAGGAAATCGATGTCTTGATCGGCCCCATCAGCGTTACGGCGAGCCGGCTGGCGAAGCCGGAGATTGATTTCACCCAGCCGTATTACATCGACAGAGCCGGTGTTCTGCTGCCGCAGCAACGGGCCGATCTGAGCAGTCGTCTGCAGGTGTTGTTCGGCTGGGCTGTGATCTCCTCCATCCTGGTGCTGTTCAGCGTTCTGCTGGTGGTCGGCACGTTCATCTGGTTGGTTGAACACCGTGAAAACCCCGAACAATTCCCGCCCCAGCCCCTGCCAGGCATCGCCAACGGCATGTGGTTCGCCCTCGTGACCCTCACCACCGTGGGCTACGGCGACAAGGCACCGATCACCCGACTCGGCCGCGGAATCACAGCGGCCTGGATGGTGACATCCCTGGTGGCGGTCTCGACTCTCACCGCCGGACTGGCTTCAGCCTTCACGGTTCTGCTCTCGGGCTCAACCCAGGAAAAGGTCAGAGATCCCGAAGGACTCAGCCGTCTTCGAGTGGCGACCGTCAACGGCACCAGCGGCATGGAGCTGGCCAAGAGGCGCCAACTGCGCATCGTGGCCACCGACTCACTGGAGGAAGGCGTCGAGGCGGTTCTCACCAATACGGCGGATGCACTGATTTTTGATCGCCCGGCGCTCCGCTATCACCTCAAGTTGAATCCAGATCTGGCGGTGAACCTGGCTGCATTCACCTTGGCCGAGGAGACCTATGGCTTCGTGCTGCGCACGGACGATCCCCTGCGAACTCCCCTTGATGTCTCGATTCTCAAACTGCAGCGCCAGGGCCAGGTGGAAGCGATGGTCAACACTCTGTTGAATTAACGCCGACACTCCACAGGGAAAAGGCTTACCGGCTGGTGCCCGCCCATGCAATGAAGAGGATCCTTGAAAGCAGATCGATGGGCAACCTGACAAAGAAATCAGGCTGCTGGATGCCATGAACCTGGCTTCAGACATTGCAGACAACCCTGCAAAACGGTTGCTTGCAATGTCTGAAGAGATTCAACGCACAGTCACGATTGAATTGATCACCAACAGCCCTGTAACAACAGCAAGGGATCCTCCAAAAATCAAAAACACCAGCCAATATCCAACAGCCTCCTTATCTGGCGTTCCATAAAGAAGTTCAGGGATGGTCATGATCAGGTGTCTGGCAGGACGACATCTTCATCCTGACTCATAGAACAGATCTGATCACTGCTGAATTAAAACGTTCAACTTTTGCAACTTCATCGTCGAACGCAAAACCCTTTAAAACCCGAACCACGCATTCCTGGACCGG
>CAJWZW010000110.1 GCA_913050565.1 uncultured Synechococcus sp. | reverse complement strand
TGGCTGCTGCCGAGTCCACACCTGTGGCTCTGCAGGCACCTGCCATCGGTTGATCTGGAATCAACCTGTTCCATCTGGAACAGCAAAAACGATTCAGATCAACTGAATCGGAAAGCCCCCGCCACAAGCGGGGGCTTTTTGTTGGCGAGTTCTCATCAGCGGACGAACCTGGCCAGCCAAGGTGCACTTGAGCTGCGGATCTGCAGGCGACAGGCGCTGCTGAGAGCTGCGGCTACGTAGCCTCATCACAACGCAGACCATCCATGGGCAGCAGCTTCGGCAACCTTTTCCGGATCAGCACTTTCGGCGAATCCCATGGTGGTGGCGTGGGAGTGATTGTGGAGGGATGCCCTCCCAGGCTGGACCTGGATCTTGAGGAGATTCAGCGGGAACTGGATCGGCGAAGACCGGGTCAGAGCCACATCACAACACCACGCCAGGAGGCTGATCGTGTTGAAGTGCTGAGCGGACTGCTGGACGGCACCACAACGCTTGGCACCCCGATCGCCATGCTGGTGCGCAACAAGGACCAGCGACCAGGCGATTACACAGACATGGCTGTGGCTTTTCGCCCATCCCATGCAGATGCGACCTATCAGGTCAAATACGGCATTCAGGCCCGCAGCGGAGGAGGGCGCGCATCGGCCCGGGAAACCATCGGACGGGTGGCAGCCGGAGCCATTGCCAAACAGCTGCTGCGCAAGGCGACTGGAACCGAAGTCCTGGCCTGGGTCAGGCGTATCCACACCATCGAAGCAAGCATCGATCCACAGAACGTGGAGCTTGAAGACGTTGAGAGCAACATCGTTCGTTGCCCCGATCAGACGATTGCCGGGCAGATGGTGGAGCGAATCGAAGCGATCGGCCGGGAAGGGGATTCCTGCGGTGGCGTGATCGAGTGCGTGGTGCGTCAGCCGAATCTCGGCCTGGGCATGCCGGTGTTCGACAAACTGGAAGCCGACCTCGCCAAGGCTGTGATGTCTCTGCCCGCAACCAAGGGATTCGAGATCGGCTCAGGCTTCGACGGAACCCGTCTCAAGGGGAGCGAGCACAACGATTCATTCATCCCGGCCGAGGACGGACGTTTACGCACCAGCACCAACAATTCCGGCGGCATCCAGGGCGGAATCAGCAACGGAGAATCGATCGTGATCCGTGTGGCGTTCAAACCGACGGCCACCATCCGGAAGGAACAGCAGACCGTCGATTCAGAGGGGAAAGCCACCACCCTTGCTGCCAAAGGGCGGCACGACCCCTGTGTGTTGCCAAGGGCCGTGCCGATGGTGGAAGCCATGGTTGCACTGGTCCTCGCGGATCATCTGCTGCGACAGCAGGGTCAGTGCAGTCTGTGGTGAAGGGGCTTATCCAGCCGTCGCGGCAGCTTTCCCGTTACTGCTGACGGCAACGGCCTCAGGCTTGGACGCAGAGGTGCGGGTGCGCGTTCGCCTTGGCGCCGACTTTTTGGTCGCCACCGCTTTTTTCTTGACCGTACGCCGGGCCCGGCTCACGGTGGATCGGCTCCGGTGGCTCAGAACCAAAGCCCACTCCTCATCCGAGAGAGTGGCCGGCTTGCTGCCATGGGCGTAAGCCAGCTTGGCGGCTTTCTCGATGTCTTTGATGAGATTGGTCCATGACGTGGCAAAGCGCTTGTCGGACTGTGACTTCGCTCCGCTTTCAACCAGGGTTTCAACCACTCCTGAAGCGGAAACCTTCTTGCGACGTCGATTGAAGATCTCTTTCTGAAGCTGAGCAATCAGGGCATCCGCCTTATCGCTGAGCTTGATGGTGAGCTGCGACATGGCGCAGAGCAACGACTATCTCATCTGTAGCACTTTGGACACACGTCTACCAGCCATCGCAGCAGAGTCGGGTCAATCCCTTCCGACCCGATGACTCGCCGTCCCAGAGCGATCGCCGTGTGGCCTGCCTCTAACCAGGGCTCAAGATCATCAACACCGAGGCCACCGGCTGCAATCACCTCCGGCAAAGGGCTCAATGGTCCTTTGAGGCTTCGGAGGTAGTCAACACCGAGCTGGGCCGCAGGGAACAGCTTGATCAGACGACATCCATATCCCATCGCCTGGAACATCTCTGTGGGACTGAAAACCCCTGGCACAAGAAGTATTCCCAGACTCCGGGCTCGCATCAGCAACGCGGGCTCGAAGCACGGCGCCATGCCGAACGTGAGCCCGGAGGCATGGGCATCCTCAAGGGCCTTGAACTGGGTGAGTGATGCAGCCCCGACCTGCAGATCCGGGCATGACCGCTGAACGTTGCGGACAAATCCACACCACGCCGGATGGTCAACCCAAGCCACTTCCAGGTGCCGAAGGCCGGCTTGATGCAGAGATTGGATCTGACGGAACAACACAGAAAAACCCGAGCCCTCCGAAAGATCGGAGGAGTCGGGTCGGACGACGATCAGGAGTGGCTGGCTGTGCAAGGAGGCGATCAGCGTCTCCTCAGTGATCAGCCACTCCGATGACTTATCAGACGGTTCAGATGTATTCGGCGACCCGAACATCACGCTTGATCAACAGGTCTTGGAGCTCTTCAGCATCCACAGTTTCCTGCTCAACGAGCATTTCCGCCAGTTCATCGAGAACAGACCGGTTGTCGACGAGAACCTTCGTGGCGCGCTTGTAGGCGACATCCACGAGATCGGAGACCTCACGGTCGATCATCGCAGCGGTTTCCTCAGAGAAATCACGTTCGGCAGCGATGTCTCTGCCCAGGAAGGTGCCTCCCTGAGAACGACCCAGGGCGACAGGGCCAATGCCGTCGCTCATGCCGAAGCGGGTGATCATCTGACGTGCGGTGTTGGCAACCTGCTGAAGATCGTTGGAAGCACCGGTGGTGACTTCGTCTTCGCCGTAAACGATTTCCTCGGCGACACGTCCACCAAGAGCGACAGCCATCTGGTTCTGCAGGTAGGCCCTCGAATACAGACCGGATTCCATCCGTTCTTCACTGGGGGTGAAGAACGTCAGACCACCCGCATTGCCGCGCGGAATGATGGAAATTTTCTGAACCGGGTCGTAATCAGGCATCAACGCACCGACAAGGGCATGGCCGGCTTCGTGATAGGCGACGAGACGCGCACGACGAACGCTCATGACCCGATCCTTCTTCTCAGGACCAGCCATCACGCGCTCGATGGCATCGCTGATCTCGTCGTTGCTGACTTCGGTCAGTTCACGACGGGCAGCGAGAATGGCAGCCTCGTTCAGAAGATTGGCCAGGTCAGCGCCGGTGTAGCCGGGAGTACGACGCGCAACTTTGTCGAGGTCAACGTCCTTCGAAAGAGTCTTGCCCCGGGCGTGAACGCCCAGGATCTGGAGACGACCTGCGTAATCGGGTCGATCGACGGTGACCTGACGGTCGAAACGTCCGGGACGCATCAGCGCTGCGTCGAGAACATCAGGACGGTTCGTTGCCGCAACGATGATGATTCCTGTATTCCCCTCGAAACCATCCATCTCGGTGAGGAGCTGGTTGAGGGTCTGCTCGCGCTCATCGTTGCCACCGCCCAGGCCTGCACCGCGCTGGCGGCCGACGGCATCAATCTCGTCGATGAAAACGATGCAAGGGGCGTTTTTCTTGGCCTGCTCGAAGAGGTCACGAACCCGGCTTGCACCGACACCGACGAACATCTCGACGAATTCAGAACCCGAAATCGAGAAGAAGGGAACACCGGCTTCTCCAGCTACGGCCTTGGCCAGGAGAGTTTTGCCCGTACCTGGAGGTCCGACCAACAGAACCCCCTTGGGGATTTTGGCGCCGACAGCCGTGAAACGATCAGGATTCTTGAGGAAATCGACCACCTCGGTCAGCTCAAGCTTGGCTCCCGAGATCCCGGCGACGTCAGAGAATGTGACCTGGGTTGACGGTTCCATCTGAACCCTGGCCTTGCTCTTGCCGAACTGCATCGCAGGGTTTCCGCCGCCCCCGCCCTGGGCACGCCGGAACAGGAAGAACAGTCCGCCGAGCAGAAGCAGCGGGAAAATGAGGCTGCCCACGGCCGATTGCCAGGCGGGCGCCTGACGGGTTGGCTGAACGGCAATATCCACATCGTGCTGTGTCAGCAGACCCAGCAGCTCCTTGTCAGGAGCGAGGTTGACCTGAGCTCTGCGGCCATCGTTCTCCACCACCTGAGCGGTGCCGCGGTCCGGAGAGATCAGCACACGACTGATCTGGTTGTCCTCAACCGCTTCAACGAAGTCGCTGTAGCGCATGGTTCGCGCTTCCTGCTGGGTGTTTCCACCGTTGAGGAACGCTGGAGCAATTACCACAATCGCCAGCACCAGCAAGGCCGTTAGGCCGATGTTGCGCCATCGCTTGTTCAAAGCTCACCTCGCTTAGATGAAGGAATGTTAACCGAGTCCTCAGG
>CAJWZW010000109.1 GCA_913050565.1 uncultured Synechococcus sp. | reverse complement strand
CAGCCATGCCGATCCGTCAGGACGACAACCGACCCAACCGTCGCTTCGGGATCATCAACCTGGTGCTGATCGGTTTCGGTGTGCTGTTGCTGTTCAGCAGCTTCGTGCCCAACAACGGCATGCAGCAGGTGCCCAAGGTGCCGTATTCGCTGTTTCTGGATCAGGTGAACGATGGTGCCGTGAAGCGTGCCTACATCACCCAGGATCAGATCCGTTACGAACTCAGTGATCCGGAGGAAGGGACGCCACCTGTGCTGGCGACCACGCCGATTTTCGACATGGATCTGCCCCAGCGCCTCGAAACCAAGGGCGTTGAATTTGCTGCAGCTCCGCCGAAGAAGCCCAATATCTTCACCACGATCCTCAGCTGGGTGGTTCCCCCCCTGATTTTCATCCTGGTGCTGCAGTTCTTCGCGCGGCGCTCCATGGGCGGAGGCGCCCAGGGTGCTCTGAGCTTCACCAAGAGCAAGGCCAAGGTCTATGTGCCCGATGAGGAATCCCGGGTCACCTTCGCTGACGTGGCCGGCGTTGATGAAGCCAAGCAGGAGCTCACTGAAATCGTTGACTTCCTCAAGCGACCTGAGCGCTACGCCGAAATCGGAGCTCGCATTCCCAAGGGCGTGCTGCTGGTGGGCCCGCCAGGCACAGGCAAGACCCTGTTGTCGAAGGCTGTCGCCGGAGAGGCGGGAGTGCCGTTCTTCATCATCTCCGGCTCCGAGTTTGTTGAGTTGTTTGTGGGTGCCGGCGCCGCTCGCGTTCGCGATCTGTTCGAGGAAGCCAAGAAGAAAGCTCCCTGCATCATTTTCATTGACGAACTCGATGCCATCGGAAAGAGCCGTGCCGGCTCCATGGGAGTTGTTGGAGGGAACGACGAACGGGAGCAGACACTCAATCAGCTGCTCACGGAGATGGATGGATTCACCGCCAAGGACAAGCCGGTGATCGTGCTCGCGGCGACCAACCAGCCCGAAGTGCTCGATGCGGCACTGCTGCGTCCCGGTCGATTCGACCGTCAGGTTCTGGTGGATCGGCCCGACCTCTCCGGCCGCAAGACCATTCTCGAGATCTACGCGAAGAAGGTGAAGCTTGCCGAGGCTGTTGATCTCGACAGCGTCGCCCAGGCCACCAGTGGTTTCGCCGGTGCCGACCTGGCCAACCTGGTGAATGAAGCGGCGCTCCTTGCAGCCCGTGCGCAGCGCAAAAGCGTTGAGCAACAGGACCTCAGCGAAGCGATCGAGCGTGTGGTGGCCGGTCTTGAGAAAAAGAGCCGGGTGCTTCAGGACGACGAGAAAAAGGTGGTGGCGTATCACGAGGTTGGCCACGCCATCGTTGGCCACCTGATGCCCGGCGGCAGCAAGGTGGCCAAGATCTCGATCGTGCCCCGGGGAATGAGCGCCCTCGGCTACACGCTGCAGCTGCCGACCGAGGAACGCTTCCTCAACTCCAAGGAGGAACTCCAGGGGCAGATCGCGACGCTTCTTGGCGGCCGCTCCGCTGAAGAGATTGTGTTCGGCAAGATCACCACCGGTGCGGCCAACGATCTGCAGCGGGCCACGGATCTGGCTGAACAGATGGTCGGCACCTACGGCATGAGCGACACCCTTGGCCCCCTTGCCTACGACAAGCAGGGAGGTGGCCAATTCCTCGGTGGTGGGAACAATCCCCGTCGCTCCGTCAGCGATGCCACGGCCCAGGCGATCGACAAGGAGGTTCGCGGCCTGGTGGACAAAGCCCACGACGATGCCCTGGCGATTCTTCGCCAGAACATGGCTCTGCTGGAAACCATTGCCCAGAAGATCCTCGAGAAGGAGGTGATCGAGGGGGATGATCTCCGACAGATGCTGGATGCCAGCCAGCTTCCTGAGGGCGTCGCAGCTTGACGGCAGCGGCGCTTATCTCCGATAACTGTTCTTTAACCGCGTCGTGATGGTTTCCGCTGCCGCAGGCGTTGCCGCCGCTTTAACCTCCCTGCGCGGCTGTGATTTCCTCTCTTCAGCTGACTTCAATCCCGAGGAGACAGCAGCTGTTCTTCAGCTGGCTTCCCAGCTGAAAAGTGGCGATCGGAGGATCGATCTCGGCAACCGCGTGCTGGGTCTGATCTTCAGCAAGGCCTCGACGCGCACGCGGGTGAGTTTTCAGGTGGCGATGGCCCGGCTTGGAGGCCAGACCGTTGATCTCAATCCCAGCGTCACCCAGCTGGGCCGCGGCGAGCCGCTGGAAGACACCGCACGGGTTCTCAGTCGCTACTGCGACGCTCTTGCGATTCGCACCTTCGCCCAGCAGGAGATCGCCGACTACGCCCATTGGGCCTCGGTTCCTGTGATCAATGCCCTGACGGATCTCGAACATCCCTGCCAGGCGCTGGCCGATTTCCTCACCATGCAGGAGGTTCATGGTGATCTGGCAGGCCAGACGCTCGCTTACATCGGAGATGGCAACAACGTTGCCCATTCACTGATGCTTTGCGGCGCTCTGCTTGGGGTGAATGTCCGGATTGGTTGTCCGGCTGGATTCGAGCCGCTCTCCGGTGTGCTCGATCAGGCCCGTTCCCTGGCACAACATGGAGCGGTGATCGAGCTCACCAGCGATCCACGCCAGGCCGTCTCCGGTGCTCAGGCGGTTTACACCGACGTCTGGGCTTCCATGGGGCAGGAAGCGGAACAGGCTGAACGGGAGAAGGCGTTCACCGGTTTCTGTCTGGATCGCGACCTGTTGGATCAGGCTGATCAATCCGCGATCGTGCTGCACTGTCTGCCGGCGCACCGGGGAGAAGAGATCAGTGCAGAGGTGATGGAAAGCTCCGCCAGCCGCATCTTTGACCAGGCCGAAAACCGGCTGCATGCGCAGCAGGCTCTGCTCGCTGCTCTCTTGGGGGGTCTGTAGGTCGCCTGAGTCCCTGGGAACTTTTTAAAGTTGCCGGGCTAACACTCTCAGCATGGGAATCACCCTCTACGGCGGACCGCAGACCCGCGCTTCGATGCCCCGTTGGTACATGGAAGAGAAGGGCATTCCCTATGACCTGGTTGAGGTGTCGGTGGGAGCGTCGCAGAATCTCCAGCCCGACTTTCTTGCTGTCAATCCTTTCGGGAAACTCCCCGCCATGCGGGATGACTCTCTGCTCGATGCGAACAGTCAGCCGCTGACCTTGTTCGAATCAGGCGCGATTCTCCTGCACCTTGCGGAACATCACGGCGGTGAGGTCAACACAGCGGCTGTTCGCTCCCAGATCAGCCAATGGACGCATTTCGCCAACTCAACCCTGGCTTTCGCAATCTTTGTTCCCGACCAGAAGCAAAAGGTGCTGCCACGGTTGCTCAAGCAGCTGGATCAGCAGCTGAACAGGGGTTTCCTTGTTGGTGAAGCCTGGGGAGCGGCCGATTGCGCCGTCACCGCCTACCTCGCCTACATCAAGTTGTTCTTCCCCCAGGAGGATCTGAGTGCCTACCCGGCTGTTCAGGCTCTGATCGAGGCAACGCGCCAGCGCCCCGCCTACAAAAAAGTGATGGGGATGGCCTGACATGCGTTGGTTGATGGGTTTGCTGCTGTCCCTGGCAACCATGGTCCTGGTGCTGACATCGGCATCGCCAGGCAGCACCACCACCCATATCGGTGCCAGAACACCTCCGGCGGAAGCCGGTTGCTGGCGGACTGGGGATTTCCTCACCGATGAGGGAAAGGTCCTGGGGGTTTATCGCTGCCCGTCTGTGCGGGTCCACTGACCTGGCGCGGTCTTGCCAGAGCATGAACCGGGAGGTACAAATGTATTGCCTGGTGCCAATGTCTTGGTTCAATCCCTTCCTCAGGAGCTGACGCCGGCTCAGCAGGAGCTGTACGACTGGCTGTCTGATTACATCGGCACTCACCGTCACAGTCCTTCCATTCGCCAGATGATGCAGGCGATGGGGTTGCGTTCCCCGGCGCCCGTACAGAGTCGCCTGCGACATCTCCAGCAGAAGGGCTGGATCACCTGGCAGGAAGGTCAGGCCAGAACCCTGCAGCTGCTGGGAGACATGATGTCCCAGGCGGGAATTCCTGTGCTTGGTGCCGTGGCAGCAGGTGGCCTGGTGACGGCTTTCGACGATGTTCAGGAGCACCTTGATCTGGCACCGGTGCTTGAGACCCAGGGATTGTTTGCCCTGACCGTCAATGGCGATTCGATGGTTGATGCCCATATCGCCGATGGTGATGTGGTGCTGATGGAGCCGGTTATCGACCCGCAGCGTTTACGCAACGGAACTGTGGTGAGCGCCCTGGTAGCCGGTAGTGGGACCACCTTGAAGCATTTCCACCGCAAGGGTCCTGCTGTTGTGCTGGAGGCAGCCAATCCTGCTTATGAGCCAATCGAGCTTCCTGCGGAGCAGGTGGAAGTTCAGGGCCGCCTGGTGGCGGTCTGGCGGCAGGTTTGAGGCCTTTCGCGGTGTAAGATTGCGCTGTCGATGATTGAGCCAAGAGCTTGACCATTGGCTAAGGGGCCATAGCTCAGCTGGTAGAGCACCTGCATGGCATGCAGGGGGTCAGGAGTTCGAGTCTCCTTGGCTC
>CAJWZW010000108.1 GCA_913050565.1 uncultured Synechococcus sp. | reverse complement strand
CGACTGTCGAAAGCCATCCGGTGGTCCGCCGATTTGTTGTGACGGAACACGTTGGTACCCGTGCACAGATCTCCGGAGCTCACCCCTATTCAATGGTCAGCCCCACGGGTAGACGACGCGTTCAAGTCTTGATGCGTTCCCTCGTGCAGGACTGCTCTCAGGCGTGTCTTTCTATACTTCCATCCGCATCACCTGAAATCCTTCCTTCCCGATCAGGCTGACCCGTTATGACCAGCTCTTCCACGCGGGATCTCGTCAGCCAGCCGTACAAGTACGGCTTCGTCACCGAGATTGAAACCGACAAGATTGCCAAGGGCCTCAGTGAAGAGGTGGTGCGGCTGATCTCAGCGAAGAAGGAGGAGCCGGACTTTCTGCTGCAATTTCGGCTCAAGGCATTTCGCAACTGGCTGACGCTGGAAGAGCCTGACTGGGCTGAGCTCGGTTATCCCGAGATTGATTATCAGGACATCGTTTATTACGCAGCGCCGAAGCAGCAGGAGAAGAAGGCCAGCCTCGATGAGGTGGACCCCAAGCTCCTGGAAACCTTTGACAAACTCGGCATTCCCCTGAGCGAGCAAAAGCGCCTCAGCAATGTTGCTGTGGACGCGGTGTTTGACAGTGTTTCCATCGCCACCACCTACAAGGAAAAGCTGGCGGAACACGGAGTGGTGTTCTGCTCCTTCAGCGAGGCGGTCAAAGAACACCCTGAACTGATCGAGCGGTATCTCGGCAGTGTGGTTTCGAGCAATGACAACTATTTCGCTGCTCTCAATTCAGCGGTGTTCAGCGACGGCTCCTTCGTGTTCATTCCGAAGGACGTGGAATGTCCCATGGAACTCTCCACTTACTTTCGGATCAATTCCGGAGATACCGGTCAGTTCGAGCGGACGCTGATTGTTGCCGAGGAGAGGGCATCCGTCAGTTATCTGGAGGGTTGCACCGCTCCGATGTTTGATACCAATCAGCTGCACGCAGCCGTTGTTGAGCTCGTGGCTCTTGATGACGCTTCAATCAAATATTCCACCGTTCAGAACTGGTATGCGGGAGATGAAAACGGCGTAGGAGGCATTTACAACTTCGTCACCAAGCGCGGTCAGTGCCGTGGAGCCCGCAGCCGCATCAGTTGGACCCAGGTGGAAACAGGTTCAGCCATCACCTGGAAGTACCCAAGCTGTCTGCTTCAGGGAGCTGATTCCGTGGGTGAGTTTTACTCCGTTGCACTCACGAACAACTGTCAGCAGGCTGACACCGGCACAAAAATGGTGCATGTCGGTCCTCGCACCCGCTCCACAATTGTGAGCAAGGGCATCAGCGCCGGGCGCTCCAGCAACAGTTATCGCGGCCTGGTGCAGATGGGACGTAATGCCAAGGGGGCTCGCAACTACAGCCAGTGCGATTCGATGCTGATCGGTGATCAGGCGGCTGCCAACACCTACCCCTACATCCGGTCTCAACAGCCTCAGGCTGCAATCGAGCATGAAGCGAGCACCTGCCGCATTTCGGAAGACCAGCTCTTCTACCTCCAGAGCCGTGGCATCGGCTTTGAAGAAGCGGTTTCGATGATGGTCAGCGGCTTCTGTCGCGATGTGTTCAATCAGCTCCCCATGGAGTTCGCTGCTGAAGCTGACAAACTTCTCGCTCTCAAACTGGAGGGATCCGTGGGCTGAACGCTCCGGTCCAAGTCCTCCCCGATCCTTCCGTCCTCTTTTCCCATTCCGTGATTCGCCCCGACGCTGAGCTGCTTCTCGACATCACCGACTTGCATGCAGCGGTGGAGGACAAGCCCATTCTCAAGGGTGTGAATCTTCAGGTGCGTGCTGGAGAGATTCATGCCGTGATGGGTCGCAACGGCAGTGGAAAAAGCACCCTCTCCAAAGTGTTGGCCGGCCATCCCGCCTATCGCGTCACCAGTGGTTCGGTGCGGTACCGAGGTCAGGATCTTTTCGAGCTCGAACCCGAGGAGAGAGCTCGTCTTGGAGTGTTCCTGGGTTTTCAGTATCCGGTTGAGATCCCAGGTGTGAGCAATCTTGAGTTTCTTCGGGTTGCAACGAATGCTCGCCGCGACAAACAGGGAGCGGAAGAACTGGACACGTTTGCCTTCGAGGATCACGTTCGCGAGAAGCTGGCTGTGGTGCAGATGGATCCGGCTTTCCTGGAGCGCAGCGTGAATGAAGGCTTCTCCGGTGGAGAGAAGAAGCGCAACGAGATTCTGCAGATGGCTCTGCTTGAGCCTGTGGTGTCAATCCTGGATGAGACCGATTCCGGCTTGGATATCGATGCCCTCCGCATCGTGGCCGGGGGTGTCAATCAACTGGCCACAACCAACAACGCCACGCTGCTGATCACGCATTACCAGCGTCTGCTCGATGAGATCACACCGGATTATGTCCACGTGATGGCTGCGGGGAGAATTCTCCGCACCGGTGGGCGTGAGCTGGCTCTGGAGCTGGAACAGACTGGTTATGACTGGGTTGACAAGGAACTCGCCGCACAGGGGGCGGCCTGACGATGGTCAGCAGTGTCCTGACACCCGTCCAGGAACGAGGCCGTGCCGCTCTGGAACGCCAGGGCCTGCCGACGAGACGTCAGGAAGCATGGCGGCTCACCGATCTCAAAAGACTGGCTGCTGTGGCAGCGCTCCCGCCCAGTTCGACATCAGTCGGTCGCGATCTTCCTGCTCCGTCCGAGGGTGTGCTTCGCCTGGTGGTGGATGGCACGCAGCCCTCACTTGAGGGCCAGGTCTGGCCTGATGGGATCACCCCGCTGAACTCCGCTGAGCTGGAGGAGTTTCTGGGGCAGCCCCTCAGTCGTTGCGATTGTGCAGAAGCCTGGCCGGTTCAGTTCAACCATGCCAGCGGCCACCAATTGCTTGCCTTGCGTGTCAGCGGCAAGGTCCCCCCTCTGGAGCTGGTGCTCGCCGGTGGTGAAGGACTCATTGCCACCAGGGTGATTTTGCTCCTGGAGGACAAGGCGGATCTGGATCTTCTGGAGGTCGTCCTGGCTGAAGGCGTCTCTGCCCACAGTCATGTGATTGAAATTCACCTCGGACTGGAAGCTGAGCTTCGTCATGGGTTTCTTGCGACGGCGGATGGTCAGGCTTCTCTCCTGGCCCATCTGGCGGTGGAACAGGAGCCTCGCAGCCGTTACGCCTTCACCTCTGTTGTGACCGGGTGGTCCCTTGGTCGGGTGGAGCCTCGGGTGGTCCAGCTGGAAGGCCATGCCGAAACCGCACTGAAAGGTCTCGCCATGGCCTGTGCCGAACAGCAATTGGCCACTCACACCGCTGTGCGCTTCGACGGGCCGGAGGGTGAGTTGGATCAACTGCAGAAATGTCTGGCATCCGGGCAATCCCACACCATCTTCAACGGTGCGATCGATGTTCCCCGTATCGCCCAGCGCACGAATGCAGCCCAGCTCAGTCGCAACCTGTTGCTTTCCGGCAAGGCCCGTGTTGATACCAAGCCGGAGCTGGAAATTGTTGCCGATGATGTGCGCTGCGCCCATGGCGCCACCGTGTCCCAGTTGCAGGAGGACGAGTTGTTTTATCTGCAGAGCCGTGGGATTGGCGCCGCTGACGCTGCTGCATTGCTGCTGCGCGGAGCCTGTCAGGAGGTGATTGAACAGCTGCCTGCATCAGCTCAGGCCTGGCAGCCCCTGAACCGTGTGATGGAGAGCTTTGACCCATGAGGACCGCGGCTGATACACATTCTGGTAACGATATTGTTGATTTATCAGCACGATATCGCGCTGATTTTCCGATTTTTGAGCAGGTGGCCCCCGACGGCCGGCCGCTGGTTTATCTGGATCACGCCGCGACAAGCCAGAAACCGCGCCAGGTTCTGGACGCTCTTCAGCAGTACTACAACTGCGATAACGCCAACGTGCATCGTGGAGCTCATCAGCTGAGTGCTCGGGCCACCGAATCATTTGAAGGGGCTCGCGCAATCACAGCGGAGTTCATCAATGCAGGCAGCCCCCGCGAAATCGTGTTCACGCGGAACGCCAGTGAGGCCATCAATCTGGTGGCTCGCACCTGGGGAGAAGCCAACCTCCGCAACGGGGATGAAGTGCTGCTCACCGTCATGGAGCACCACAGCAATCTGGTGCCCTGGCAGCTTTTATCCCAGCGGACCGGTTGTGTGTTGCGTCATGTGGGCATCACCGAGTCCGGTGAGTTGGATCTGGAGGATTTCAGAGCCAAGCTCAGCGAGCGCACCCGGCTTGTGAGCCTTGTGCATATCAGTAATGCCCTGGGCTGCTGCAACCCCCTGGCAGAAGTGATTCCTCTTGCCCACGCGACGGGAGCCCTCGTTCTGGTGGATGCCTGCCAGAGCCTGGCCCATCAGCCCATCGACATCGCCACTCTGGGTGCTGATTTTCTGGTGGGTTCATCCCACAAACTCTGCGGTCCAACGGGGATGGGATTTCTCTGGGGTCGCGAGGTTTTGCTGGAGGCCATGCCGCCCTTCCTCGGCGGCGGTGAAATGATTCAGGACGTTTTCCTGGAGAACAGCACCTGGGCTTCGCTTCCCCACAAGTTCGAAGCCGGCACCCCGGCCATTGGTGAAGCGGTGGGCATGGGGGCTGCGATCCGCTATCTCCGGGATATTGGACTCGGCGCGATTCAGGCGTGGGAAGCCCAGCTCACCCGATATCTGTTTGAGCGGCTCGAGGCCATTGA
>CAJWZW010000107.1 GCA_913050565.1 uncultured Synechococcus sp. | reverse complement strand
GATCCCGAACTCGAATTCTCCGATCTCGTCTACGCCTACCAAAGCTGGGTGATGGCGGTGATTAACGATGAAAAACTCGACAGCGACGACACCTTGCTGACCGACGACATCGCCGAGGACGCCCTCAACGCCATGCGGTTCCTCCCAGGAGAGGTGACAAGCGCCATCGAAACCAGCCTGGCGCGCGTCTACGACGTGGATGCCGACGAACTGGCTGATCTGCTGTTCCCGGAAGACTGAACGCGATGGCCTGGACCGCTGACGACATCCCTTCACTGGAGGGGCGTGTTGCACTGGTCACCGGTGCCAACAGCGGACTGGGCCTGGAAAGCGTTCGAGCACTCGCAGCTCGTCAGGCCACTGTGATCCTGGCCTGTCGATCCAGATCCCGGGCTGAAGCAACCAAAAACCGGTTGATCGACGAGGGGATGTCCCGCCTTGATCTGCTGGATCTGGACCTGGCGGATCTGAACAGCGTCGAACAGGCCGCCGATGCGGTCGGCGAGCGCTACGGCCAGCTGGATCTGCTGCTGAACAATGCCGGGGTGATGGCACCGCCACGCACCCTCACCGCTCAGGGTCATGAGTTGCAGTTCGGGGTGAATCATCTGGGCCATATGGCTCTCACTCAGAAGCTGCTGCCACTGATGGCGCAGGGGCCTGATCCACGGGTGGTGACGGTGACCTCCGGAGCCCAGTACTTCGGCCGCATCCGCTGGGACGATCCCAACTGGAACACCGGCTACGACCGCTACGGCGCCTACGGCCAGAGCAAACTGGCGAATGTGATGTTCGCTCTCGAGCTCGACGGGCGACTGCGCGAGCAGAACAGCAGAGTTCGCTCTCTGGCGGCCCATCCGGGCATCGCCCGGACCGATCTGCAACCCACGGCGATTGCCACGGGGGGAAATCGCTTTGAAGCCCTGGCCTACCGGCTGATGGATCCCGTTTTCCAGAGTGCGGCGATGGGTGCGCTGCCGCAACTGCACGCCGCAACGGCCGCCTCAGCCCAGGGCGGCGAGCACTACGGACCGGATGGTCTCGGTGGGATGCGTGGTCACCCGGCTCTCTGCCGGATCGCCCCTGCAGCGCTCGACCCGGAACAGCGTCGTCGTTTGTGGCAACTCAGTGAAGAGCTGATCGGTGACTGACGCACCCGACTCCATCTCGCTTCTGACCCCGTATGCAACGGGGCGTCCACAGCGAGGAGTTGTCGGCTCCAGCCGTTATGCCCAGAAGCTTCGCCAGGAATTGATCCAAGCCTCAAAGGATCCGGACAGTCGAACACTGATGATCCGCGGCGAACCGGGCCTGGGCAAAGACAACCTTGCGGCACTGGTGCATTTCGGCTCCAGCAGGCGCCGCAAGCTGCTGGTGAGGCTGCAGCCGGCGGACCTCAGAGCCAAGGTCGCCACTCTTCTGGATGCCGTTGAAGACAACACGCTGCTGGTGATCGGAGTCGATCAACTGGACCCTGAACTGCAGCACCTCCTGGCGGAGATGGCGGAAGGACACCGTCCCGGTTTCTCCGGCCGCATCATCTTCACCAGCGAAACCTGCGTGCCGGAACTGGATGCCATCAGCCAGCTGATCCGTGTTCCGCCTTTGCGGGTGCGACGCGCCGATCTGGGGGAATGGCTGCGGTATCAGCTTCGACTGCAATGCCCGGGGCTGGGATGGGAGGAGACGCCGGCCTTGCCCGAAACCGTGGTGCGGCGGCTGCAGAACCATGATTTTCCAGACAACCTGCGCGAACTGGAGAGCCTGGTGGGACGGGCTCTGCGTCAGGCCCGCCGCCAGAACCAGAACCAGCCGCCCCCTGTCCTGGCTGAGGAGGTGTTCTGGACGGATCAGAAAAAAGAACGATCTCGCTTTGACATCTGGCGCTGGAAACCTCAGCTGCGTGAATGGATGCGGGCTCCAAAACTCTGGAATGGCCTGTTGTTCGGTCTGGTGAGCTGGCTGTTTGTTGGAGTGAATCTTGCCCTCTGGCTCGGACCTCAGACGCGTTCAGAGAACCCGGCACTCAACTTGTTCTGGGCCTGGTGGTGGCCCTTGATCCTGCTCAGTTATCCGCTGGTGGGACGACTCTGGTGCGCGGTCTGTCCATTCATGGTCTGGGGTCGCATTGTCCAGAGCATCACTCCCTGGAGGCCACGGGCATGGCCCCACGGGGAGACCGATCGATGGGCTTCTCCTCTGATGGCAGCAGGGTTCGCCGCCATTCTCATCTGGGAGGAAGTCTGGAATCTGGAAAATACCGCCTGGCTCAGCAGCTGTCTGCTGTTGTTGATCACGGCAGGAGCCGCCATCGGATCACTGCTGTTCGAAAAACGCTTCTGGTGCCGTTATCTCTGCCCCGTTGGTGGGATGAACGGCCTGTTCGCCAAACTCTCCATCCTTGAATTGCGCGCTGAATCCGGCACCTGCAGCGGCAGCTGCACCAGCTTTGCCTGCTTCAAGGGAGGCCCGGCGGACGGCGAAGGCATGGAAACAAACGGCTGTCCGCTTGGAAGCCATCCAGCCCATCTGAGCGACAACCGCAACTGTGTGCTCTGCATGACCTGCACACAGGCCTGCCCGAATCGATCGGTACAGCTTCGGCTGCGCCCGCCCGCCGCCGACCTGCAGAGGAACATGCATGCTCCCGGCGGTGAAAGGGGCTTGATTCTGGTGCTGGCCGGTGGTGTCACCCTGCATCACTGGCAACGGCTGTTGGGGTGGTTGCCACTGGCACCGGATTCCCTCCAGTCAGGTCCCCTGCTGGCCCGCCTGAGCATCGCCGTCCTGGCCCTGGCTTTACCCGCAGCGCTTGGTTTATGGCTGGAGCGCAAATGGCTTTATTCAGCTCTGCCACTGCTCTGGGCTTTGCTTCTGGCACGACACCTGCCGGTGGGCATGCTCGAAGGAGGCACACTCCTGCCGGCTGGTTGGCCGAGCTGGTCAGCCGATCCCCATGTCGTCGGTTTCTGCCAAACTGTCGCCATAGCCGTGGGTTGGATCGGCAGCGTCGTAATTGCGAGGCGACTGATCATTCCTGAACGTTTCAACTGGGAGTTGGGCAGCATGGTGATGCTGGTTCTGAGTTGCGCCGGACGCTGGCTTGTGTCCCTCTGATGCCATGACAGCTGCACCCATCACGATCAACTCTCGCCAGCAGGCGCTGTTGGATGCCTTGCGCAGCAGTAGTGGTGAGATGAGTGGCCAGCAGCTGCATCGCCACCTTGAAAAGGAGTCCCCGATGGGACTGGCAACCGTTTATCGCAACCTGAGGGTGCTGCAGCAACGTGGAGCCGTGCGTTGTCGGCATCTGCCAAGTGGCGAGGCGCTCTACGCCCCCATGGAGCGGGATCAACACCATCTCACCTGCGTCGACTGCGGCAAAACCCAACCTCTGGATCATTGCCCCATTCACGACATCGATGTTCCGCAGAAAAGCGTTGGGGACTTCGATCTTCTGTTCCACACGCTTGAATTCTTCGGCATCTGCACAGACTGCCGCCACAGGCAGACTTCCCCGACATGACCCTGGCAGCGACGTATCTGGGAGCCAATGGCTGGTTACTGGAATTCGAAGAGCTCAGAGTGCTGGTGGACCCCTGGCTGAAGGGAAGCCTCAGCTTCCCTCCGGGTGATTGGCTCCTGAAGGGAGAGCTGCCCCACGATCGCGACGTCCCGGAACAGCTCGACCTCCTGCTTCTCACCCAGGGGCTGGCAGACCACAGCCATCCCGCCACGCTGAAACAGCTGCCCCGCACCTTGCCGGTGATCGGCTCGAATGCGGCAACCCGCGTGGCGGAACAGCTCGGATTCCAGTCGGTTACTGCACTGCAGCCCGGACAGCAGACCAGGCATCGCGATCTTGAAATTCGCGCCACTGCGGGTGCACCCGTGCCTCAGGTGGAGAACGGCTACCTGCTGGAACACCCATCGGGCTGCCTCTATCTGGAACCCCACGGTTTTCTCGACCCAGAGGTGAAGCCAAGACCTCTGGATGCAGTGATCACACCGATGGTTGATCTTGGGCTGCCTGTGGTGGGAGCCTTTGTGAAGGGCTGCAGCGTGGTGCCACAACTGGTGGAGCGTTTTCAACCCAAGACAGTGCTGGCCAGCACTGCGGGAGGTGACATCCGCTTCAACGGCGCCCTGAGTGGAATCATGCAGATGCAGGGCTCACCGCAGGGAACGGGAGACAAATTGCCGGAAGGAACCAACTGGATTGATCCGGTGCCTGGGGAACGACTTCTGCTGCCGGCATGAAAACTGATGTTAAAGTTTGTAAAGAAGTTTCAAATGATTCATGTCGCAGGCCAATGACAGCTGGTTCCAAACCACCGCCGCCCGCGACATTCATCTCGAGCAACTGAAAAGCGTTGAACGCTTCAACGGACGTGCCGCCATGCTCGGGATTGTGATCGGCATCGTCACCGAAGGACTCACAGGAGCAGGTATTGCTCATCAGATCGGCCTGGGAGCTTTGGTTGATGGCTACGCCGCTTGCCACACCCAGTTTCTGCCGTTCTGTTTCTGAGACACAGCACCTCTACTGCCGATCAACAAACCCACACTGATCGACGAGTGCAGTTCGCCTCAGCACACCTGCCCAAAGGCGGAATTTTTGGTGCACCCAAGTAAACGAAGCATCGGCGAAACAGTCTCTGGCCCGCAATGGTCCGGGCCAAATCCTTTACGAGAAGGTCGAAGCAGTTCGCAAAAGTTGAGGCAATCGTCATTTGTCTCGACCTGCTTCACATGACGACTGTTGATTGACCTT
>CAJWZW010000106.1 GCA_913050565.1 uncultured Synechococcus sp. | reverse complement strand
AAGGACAAACACAGTCGATCTCCTTTGATGGACGAGAGATTCGACTGACCACAGGACGCTTCGCCCCGCAGGCGGGTGGATCCGTTCTGGTTGAGTGCGGTGATACTGCTGTGCTCGTGACCGCCACCCGATCCGGCGGTCGTGAAGGAATCGATTTTCTCCCCCTGATCTGCGACTACGAGGAGCGGTTGTATGCCGCCGGTCGCATCCCTGGCAGCTACATGCGCCGGGAAAGCCGCCCACCGGAGCGAGCCACGCTCACCGCCCGACTGATCGATCGGCCGATCCGTCCCCTGTTCCCCTCATGGATGAGGGATGACCTGCAGATCGTCGCCACCTGCCTGTCCCTGGATGAAAGGGTTCCCGCCGATGTGCTGGCCGTAACCGGCGCCTCGATCGCCACGCTTCTGGCCGGTATCCCCTTCAACGGTCCCATGGCCGCTGTGCGGGTTGGGTTGCTGGGCGACGACTTCGTGCTCAACCCCAGCTATCGCGAAATCGAACGCGGCGATCTGGATCTGGTTGTGGCCGGAACTCCCGATGGCGTGGTGATGGTGGAAGCCGGAGCCAACCAGCTGCCGGAACAGGATGTGATCGAAGCGATCGATTTCGGCTACGAAGCGATCTGTGAACTGATCAAGGCCCAGGAGCAGTTGCTCAAGGATCTGGGGATCAAACAGGTGAAACCGGAAACACCCACCGAGGACAAAACGGTTCCCACCTATCTCGACAAACAGTGCACCAAAGCCATCAGCGAGGTGCTCAAGAAGTTTGATCAGAGCAAAGAGGAGCGGGACACCGCCCTGGACGCTGTGAAGGCCGAGATCTCCGAGAAGATCGCCGGTCTCAAGGAAGACGATGCGGTGCGCCAGGCCGTGACAGCCAGCCCGAAGTTGCTGGGGAACAGCTTCAAGGCGCTGACCAAATCCCTGATGCGCCAGCAGATCCTCAAGGACGGCAAGCGCGTGGATGGACGCGGTCTCGACGAGGTGCGAACCATCAGCGCCATGGCTGGGGTGCTGCCCCGCCGCGTTCACGGCTCCGGTCTGTTTCAGCGGGGGCTCACGCAGGTGCTCTCCACCGCAACACTGGGAACACCCAGCGATGCCCAGGAGATGGATGACCTCCATCCCAATACGGAGAAGCTGTACCTGCATCACTACAACTTCCCGCCCTATTCCGTCGGCGAAACCCGGCCGATGCGCTCCCCCGGTCGACGCGAGATCGGCCACGGAGCCCTGGCCGAGCGCGCCATCCTGCCGGTGCTGCCGGAGAAGGACACCTTCCCCTATGTGGTGAGGGTGGTGAGCGAAGTGCTGAGCTCCAACGGATCCACCTCCATGGGATCCGTCTGCGGCAGCACGCTGTCTCTGATGGATGCAGGTGTTCCCCTCAAGGCTCCGGTGAGCGGTGCCGCCATGGGCCTGATCAAGGAGGGTGATGAGGTTCGGATCCTCACCGACATCCAGGGCATCGAGGATTTCCTCGGTGACATGGACTTCAAGGTGGCGGGCAGTGAAAAGGGAATCACCGCCCTTCAGATGGACATGAAGATCACCGGCCTGTCGGTGAAAACCGTGGCCGAAGCCGTCAACCAGGCCCGCCCGGCGCGTCTGCACATCCTCGAGAAAATGCTCGAGGCCATCGACACCCCGCGGGAGAGCCTGTCCCCGCATGCACCGCGCCTGCTCAGCTTCCGCATCGATCCTGAGCTGATCGGCACGGTGATCGGTCCAGGTGGCCGCACCATCAAGGGCATCACCGAGCGCACCAACACCAAGATCGACATCGAGGACGGCGGCATCGTCACCATCGCCTCCCACGACGGTGCTGCTGCTGAAGAAGCCCAGAAGATCATCGAAGGCCTCACCCGCAAGGTGAATGAGGGCGAGGTGTTCTCCGGTTCGATCACCCGGATCATCCCGATCGGCGCCTTTGTGGAGATCCTTCCCGGCAAGGAAGGCATGATCCACATCTCCCAGCTGTCGGAAGCCCGGGTTGAGAAGGTCGAAGACGTCGTGAAGGTGGGCGACGAGGTCACCGTGCGCGTTCGCGAAATCGACAACCGCGGCCGGATCAATCTCACCCTGCGCGGTGTGCCCCAGAGCGGTGACAGCACCGCGGTGGAGCCTCAGCCCACCCCGGTGGCACCGCTCAACTGACTGAACTGATTCGTCAGACCTGGAATCCCGGGTCGATGTCAGCCATGGCCCGCGTCGCACGCTCTCCGAGCTCGGCGTGGGCTTTTCCATGGCTTGCGATCAGACACCCCGCCTGGCGAACGTCGCCGGTGTTGTAGGTGAGTTCAGCCTGATCGGCGTGGGTGAAACGCCCCCCTGCAGCCAGCAGCACCGCCTCCGGCGCAGCCATGTCCCAGTCCTTGGGTGCACTGCGGCCGGACAGAGACACATAGAGATCGGTTTCGCCGCGCAGAATCGTGGCGACCTTGCACCCCACGCTTCCCACCGCCTTCGAGCCACCCAGCTCGAGGGCGGCAATCAGTTTCTCCAGGCGATCATCCCGATGGCTGCGGCTGGCCACCAGGATCAGATCCGACACCTCGGTGCGGGGGCTGAAGCGCACGGGAGATCGCTGCCCCTGCCGGTCTTCGCACCAGGCGCCCTCGCCGATGATGCCGATCCACAACTCATCGGCTTCCGGCAGCAGCACAACGCCGATCACCGGACGCTTGCCGCGCACCAGCGCCAGATGCACGGCGTATTCACCCGTGCCCTGCAGGAAATCCTTGGTGCCATCGAGAGGATCAAGGATCCAGAGCCATTCAGCCGGCAGGGGCTGGCCCTCGGTGAGCTGTTCCTTGGCGGTTTCCTCACTCAGCAGGGTCCAGTCCGCCTTGGGAAACGCGGCCGACAAGCCATCCAGAAGCCATTGATTCACCGCCAGATCAGCGGCGGACACAGGGCCTTCACCACCATCGTCCACACTCAGTGCCCTGGGGAACCCATGGGGCGGTTGCTCCCCCCGCGCGTAGGCCCTCAGGATGTCGGCGGCACCCCAGCTGAGGCGGCGCAATTCGGCAAGCAGTGCGTCCTGGCTGACACCGGAGGGCAGAACAGCGGGGCTGGGCATCAGAATCGATTCAGGCGCTGGCCATTGTGATGCAGCGGGATGAGCCTGCGGCGAGCCATCTGTACCTGGTGGGAACACCGATCGGCAATCTCGGGGATTTCTCTCCCCGCGCCAAAGCCCTGCTCACTGCGGTGGATGTGATCGCCTGTGAGGACACCCGTCACAGCGGGGTGCTGCTCAGCAACCTGCAGGCGCGGGGCCGGAAGATCTCTTTTCATCAGCACAACACCAGAACCCGGCTGCCCCAGCTGCTGGAGCTGCTGGCGGAAGGCAACAGCCTGGCGGTGATCAGCGATGCCGGGCTGCCGGGCATCAGCGACCCGGGGGAGGAACTTTCAGCTGCCGCACGTGCCGCGGGTTATCCGGTGATCTGCATCCCCGGCCCCTGTGCCGCCACCACGGCGCTGGTGTGCAGTGGTCTGCCCAGCGCCCGCTTCTGCTTCGAGGGGTTTCTGCCCGCCAAAGGACGGGAGCGGCAAACCCGGCTGGAGGCCATGGCCGCTGAACAGCGCACCACCGTTCTCTATGAAGCACCGCATCGATTGATCTCCCTGCTGGAGGAGCTGCAGTCGCTGTGCGGAGCCGATCGGCCGCTGCAGGTGGCCCGGGAGCTGACCAAACGCCACGAGCAACAGGTGGGGCCCACGATTGCAGCTGCGTTGAGCCACTTCCAAGAGCGCCGACCGCAGGGGGAATTCACCCTTGTGCTGGGGGGCTGCCCGGCACCGGCGCCGGTTGAACTGGACGACGCCACCCTGGTGGATCGCATGCAGGCGGCCATCAGGGCCGGAGCCAGCACCAGCTCGGCCGCACGGCTGCTGGCGAGTGAAACCGGAATCTCCCGCCGAAAGCTTTACGGACTGATCCACGACAACACGGCAGACTGAGCCCAACTGAGGCCTGCCTGTTGCTGTTGCGCCTGCGTCTGCTGCTGTTCAGCCTGGGAACGGGGACGCTGCTGCTGCTGCTGCTGTGCCTGGGGTCCCAGAACCTCGCCGAGCGCCACAGGCTTCAGGTGGGATCGTTTCAGTCCGCCTCCCTGCCCAGTGGTTTTCTCGTGGGCGTGTCGCTGGTGATCGGTGTGATCAGCGGCGGCAGCGCGGTGGCCGTGCTGATGCCACAGCCCAGACAGAACTGAGCCGCCAGCTCCCTGCGGGGAAGTCAGCCTTTGACGGGCTGATCCAGAGCCATCACACTGCCGTCCATCACCAGGCGGGTGATCCCGCGGGCCAGCAGATAGTTGCTGGTGAGTCCGAAAACGCCGGTGTCGGGCACCTTGATCACCCGTTGGCTGCGGCCGCACTGGCGCTTGGCAGCACGCGGACTGGCGAAGAGGCAGATGCCCTGCAACTCCAGCTCGGCATCATCGAGCGCTCCGATATCGGGAAAATCGCGCAGCGGACGGGCATCCAGCTCCACCACCTTGTCCACCAGCATGTAGGCACTGGTCGGGAGCAGATCCGGAGCGAAGGGCTTCACGGCAACGGCGGAATGGCCACCCATGTCGGCCACCCCCGCCAGAGGAACCAGCTCGGTGAACACATCCGCAGCAGAGCTGTCGTCGTCGTCCTCGGTGTCGTCGTCGTCCTCAGCGAAATCCTCGGCATCATCGAGGGCCAGGGTTCCGGCTTCCTCGGCATCCGCCTCTGAGTCGCTCGCCTCCTCAACACTGGGGGCCTCGGCAACCGCTGGGCTGACCGGGGGGGCACTGGCTTCGACTGATGGTTCCACAACCTGTGCTTCCTCGACCGGCGCTGCAGCGGTGGTGCCATGTTTCTGACGGCTTGCCTTCAGAGCGGCATAGGCCTCTGGAGGCAGCAGGGATTTCACGGTGCGGCTCACCGTGTTGGGACTGCATCCGAAGGCTGCCGCCAGGGCCGCTG
>CAJWZW010000105.1 GCA_913050565.1 uncultured Synechococcus sp. | reverse complement strand
AACGAAGTTGGTCTAATCAGTGCTCCTCGAAACGGGAATGGTTCTAAAAAAGTTCCAAAGATTCCGTGATGTCTGAATAGCTGACGCATTTATTTCATGAACAGATGACAGCTTTGAATGGCTCTCAAGTCAGACAGCCAGTAACAGTCAGGCACCAAAAGAGGGGCCTGACTGTTATCAATCGAGTATCAGGTGTCAGTTCTCTGGCTTGGCGAGAGGCAGGAGACACTTGTCTGAATCACACCCGGCTGGGCCAGCTTCGGTGAGTTCACCCTGGTCATAACGCTGCAGTGCTTCGAAGAAATCACTGCTGACCCGACGCTTCACCACCGCAGATTGCAGGTCTTCGTAGGTCGCTGCATCGATCGGCTCAAAGGGAAGGCGTGGGAATGTGGCGTTCGCATCGAAACGGGCCAGAAGTGCTGCAGAGATGTAGCCCTCGCCGTTTTCCATGGCCTGATGCAGGGCATCAGCCAGGGGTTCGATTTCATGCTCACGGAATTCAATCGTGGCTGAGGTGTTGTGGGCGGTGTAATACCGCTGAACCTGCATGTAGAAATCGAACTGGGCCATGGCACTGAAGCCGTTGATGTCGACGACATCGGCACCCGGCAGGTTTGCCCAGCTCACCTCTGTGGGAATTTCCACGAGCCATTCCGTGCAGCGTGGATCGAATGGATCGTCAAGAAGACGACCTTCACTGTCTTTATCGGATTGCGATGGCACCACGGTGTAGCCGTAATCCATGCAAGCCATCGCCACAGGATCATTCTTGCGGAAGGTGATCCGACGGATGAAACGCTGAGCTTTGGGTGGATGCCAGCCGGGGGCGGCTCCTGTCAACAGGCTCTTGGTTCCAGCGGGTTGGACGGTTGTGCAGCGGTTGGGACGACGCAGACCATGCCGATCGCAGTAATCCCAGACGGTTTCGTTGACGATTGCCTTCCAACGGCTCAGGTATGAGGCTTCCTGTTCCTTGAAGCGTCTGCCTTCTTCAGTTTCAGGCCGACCGGCTTCCCACCAGCGCAACCAGGCTGAACCGAAGGCATGGACGAAGAAGTCGAACAAACCGGTGAAGCTCACGCCAACGATCGGATCCCATTCGCGGCTCTGGCGATAGCGCTCCACTTCAAAACGATGATTCAGGAGGCAGGCCACAGACAGCGCGCCGGCACGGAAAGCATCAGCCAGACCTTCCTCGTCACTGGGATCGATCTGGTTGAGATGCACCTCCGCAAGGTTGCAGTGGAAATCAGCACCGAGAATCTCGCCGCAGGGATTGAGGCCATAGCGGCCCAGACGATGCTCGAGTTCGTTGTCGCTGATCGGGCCATGGTTCTCAATCAGCCAGCGACCTGCTTCCTCGCGTCCCTGATCGCAGTAGATCTCGATGAACTCACGACGGAGCTCGGGGGTGCTGAGCAGATCGGCGTTGGAACGTGCGATCGCTTCAGGCGCAAATTGAATGGCGCCTTCACCGGAGTGAAACTGCTTGGTCACCGCCGCATGCACCACCTCCTTGCTCGGACGGGTGTGATACACCCGGGTGTGATTCGCCATGCGCAGAGCATCGCGCTCAGGATCGATGCGCCAGTTCCCCTCGTCATCCTGTTGCCAGAGATTGTCCTTGGACGAGGCTGCGACGTGATCATCGGCGGCGAACTGCCTCATGCCGGCACTTCGGCGGATGTTGCCGGCCACGATGGTGACGGCGGCTTCGTCGATCAGCAGGCAGCATTCGACCGAGGAAAGTCGCCGGCCCTGGGCTTTGTTGAGAAGACGGGCGACGCGGCCGTAGAGATCCTTCAGCTTCACAGGGTTGGCCATGCCGCCGAACCCCTTGAGGGTTTCGCCGACAGGACGCACATCGCTGAGGTCGATGTCAACCTTGATCAGGCCGCCCTTGAAACTTTCATTGCTGCTCAGTTCGAGCATCAACTGATAGCTGTCCACCCAGCCGCGCCGGGTATCGCCCACCTTGATGCGGACGTGATTGCCATCGATGCTGTAGGTGCATTCCTCCTGACGTTCAGCGGCGGGAGTGATCCCGATGTCGCTCACGCTGCACACTTCGATGGTGTTCAGCACAACCGGAAGCCGGTCAATCAGGTGCGGCTCAATGATGGCTCCGGTTCCGCAGCCCATCATGGCCAGGTCCATCATCAGCCCGAAGGCTTGCCAGTCCACAAGATTGGTGGACGTGCAGTTGTAGGAGCCGGAAAAATTTTCAGGTTGTTCAATCCAGCGGGTACCACCGATCCACAACCAACGACCAGACGGCAGAGCCTTCTTTTCGGCTTGCATGCGAGCCAACAGCTTCACTTCGCTGTCGTTCAGTTGACCCAGCTTGCGCAAGCCTTCCAGGTTGCGGGAGCCAACCTGGCTCCAGCTTTCACGACCCTCAGACGTTTTACGGCTGTAGGTCCGATAAAAAACGGGGTTGGCTGCAGGGGCCGTGGCCGGGAAATCTCCGAAGCTGGCGGATGTGCCGGCCTGGGTCTCCACACGATTCGGTGTCAGGGTCACGTGCGGTAGGTGCACAGAAGTTCGCTGACCCTAACGCCACCAATGGCGTCAGCAAGGCATCTTTACCACCATCGGCAGTGTCCAGTTCAGACTTTCTTTGAAATCAGCAACAAATGATGCAGCGTGTCCCGGAACCTGAGCTGATGGATGACTCGGATCAGGCCGCTGCCTATGGATCTGCGGACTTCAGCACTGGTGACGATCACACCCTGCGTTTGATCCTTTCCCTGGTGGAGAGAACAGCGTCAGGAGTCACCCCCCGACGTGTGATTGATCTCGGATGCGGTCCAGGAAACATCACCCTGCGACTCAGTGATGCCTTCCCTGGCGCGGAGGTGATCGGCGTTGATGGTGCAGCTCCCATGCTTCACCTGGCCAGGGCCCGTGCAGCCTCGATGAAACACCCCCCTCATTTCATTGAAAGCTCTTTGCAACAGCTGCTGGACAGCGATTGGGAGAACACGGCGGATCTGATTGTGAGCAACAGTCTTCTGCACCATCTGCATCAACCTGACCTTCTCTGGTCGCTCACCCGCAGACTTGCCACCGGGGGTTGTCGTGTTCTGCATCGCGATCTCCGACGTCCGAGCAATCCATCGGAAATCGATCGCTTGCAACACGAACATCTCTCAGACGCTCCTGCTGTCCTGGTCCAGGACTTTCGGGCTTCACTGGCTGCCGCCTTTGAACCCGACGAAGTGAAGTCTCAGCTGAAACGGTCTGGTTTGGCGGGTTTGGAGGTTGAGGCCGAGGACGACCGTTATCTGGTGGTGTCAGGCTTGGTGGACTGACACCAGATGATGACGGGCAGCACGGCAGCGCAGCAGAACGATCAGAGCAAGTTGGTGGCAGCGGCTGTGGACCGCCGTCGCAATTTCGCGATCATCTCCCACCCTGACGCAGGCAAAACAACCCTCACCGAAAAGCTTCTTCTCTATGGAGGTGCGATTCAGCAGGCGGGTGCCGTGAAAGCACGCGGGGAACAGCGCAAGGTGACGTCCGACTGGATGGAACTTGAAAAGCAGCGCGGTATCTCGATCACCTCCACCGTTCTGCAATTCGATTACGACACCACAACGATCAATCTGCTGGACACACCGGGACACCAGGATTTTTCGGAGGACACCTATCGCACCCTGGCTGCGGCGGATAACGCCGTCATGCTCGAGGACGCTGCCAAAGGCCTCGAGCCTCAGACCAGAAAGTTGTTCGAGGTTTGCCGGATGCGCAAGATCCCGATCTTCACCTTCATCAACAAGATGGATCGGCCGTGTCGGGAGCCTCTGAGCCTTCTGGATGAAATTGAATCTGAGCTTGGGCTGACCCCATGGGCAGTGAACTGGCCCATTGGAAGCGGAGAGGAGTTCCGTGGCGTGATCGATCGCCGTACGCGGGAGGTTGTGTTGTTCAGCCGTGCCGAGCGCGGCAAGCAGGCCAGCGAACAACGTCTTTCTCTTGATGATCCTGCGCTTCGGGATTCCGTGGAAGAGGACTTGCTGGATCTGGCCATCGAGGAGATGGAACTGCTGGAAGCGGCCGGAGCGGAACTTGATCCAGAGATGGTTCATGCCGGGGAACTGACTCCGGTGTTCTTTGGATCCGCAATGACCAATTTCGGCGTGCGCCCATTTCTCGATGCTTTCCTTGAGATGGCGCAACGGCCCATCGCCCGATCAAGCAGTGAAGGACTTGTTGATCCTTTGCGCGAGGGATTCAGTGGATTCGTGTTCAAACTGCAGGCCAACATGGATCCGCGGCATCGGGATCGCGTGGCTTTTGTGCGTGTCTGCAGTGGACGTTTTGAGAAGGATATGACGGTGAAGCATGCTCGAACAGGCAAGGCAATCCGTTTATCTCGTCCTCAGAAACTGTTCGGACAGGAACGGGCTGTTGTTGAAGATGCCTTCCCGGGCGATGTGATCGGTCTGAACAATCCAGGCATGTTCGCCATTGGTGACACGCTCTATGTGGGAACGAAAGTGGAATATGAAGGGATCCCCTGTTTCAGTCCCGAAATATTCAGCTGGCTTCGCAATCCAAACCCCTCTGCCTTCAAAAATTTCCGCAAGGGAGTCAATGAACTGAGAGAAGAGGGTGCGGTGCAGATCCTTTACGACACCGATGAGAGCAAGCGAGACCCAATCCTCGCCGCAGTCGGACAACTGCAGTTGGAGGTGGTGCAGCACAGGCTTGAAAATGAATATGGCGTTGAAACACGACTGGAACCGCTTGGATTTCAGGTTGCACGCTGGGTGTCAGGTGGCTGGACCCAGCTGGAGCAGGTGGGTCGGATCTTCAATTGCAAGACGGTTCGTGATGCCTGGAATCGCCCCGTGTTGTTGTTCAAGAATGAATGGAACCTCAATCAGCTGCATGAGGACCATCCCGGCCTTGAGCTCAGCACAGTCGCCCCCGTGGTGAGTGGAGTTGAACCCATCAGTCTCTAGATGGTCTGAGTGGTTGTCGTTGGATTGAAAGAGGACTGCCGAATAAAACATCTTTTGTTGTTTGGCTTGAATCATTTTTGGCCCTGAATAAGTTTT
>CAJWZW010000104.1 GCA_913050565.1 uncultured Synechococcus sp. | reverse complement strand
ACGCGCATTCGCTGCCTGGTTCTGAGCGAGCGCAAGGACTTTTCGCGCATCGACGCTTTGAGCGACGCCTGGATTCCAGGACTGCGGATGTGGGTGGGCGAGTACCCCTTCTTGCTCAGGCCAGCGTTTGAGGAGCTCTGCCAGCTGCGCCTGCAACGACGTCGCGCCGGCTGAACAGCCCTGATTGCTTTACAGACCGCAAAGCTGGTTTACACTTCGTGACAATTAAGCGCGAGCTTGGTCATGACTCAGTCCAATCCTCCAGTCGTACGCGGTGCAACCGTGACTCAGGAAGATGGAGGGCGTCTGAACGCTTTCGCGACTGAACCTCGGATGGAAGTTGTTGAAGCCACCAATGGCTGGGGATTCCATGAGCGTGCCGAAAAGCTGAACGGAAGAATGGCGATGCTCGGATTCATCGCTCTCCTGGCGACCGAATTTGCGCTCGGCGGCGAAGCCTTCACCCACGGTCTGCTTGGTCTGGGCTGAACCCACACTCAGTGGTCGGGGTCGTCCACACTCCATTGATGGCCCCGAGATCAGTTGTTCACGTGTCGGGAGCCGGTCCTACCGGTTCCATGACGGCTCTTGCTCTCGCCAGCAGGGGCCACAGGATCATTCTTCACGATCCACAGACAGCCGCCCGTCTGCAGAGCCGCAGCCGGGCCTACGCCATCACCCACTCCAGTCGAAGGTTGCTGGAACATTTGGGGCTGTGGTCGTCACTCAAACCCTCTCTGACGGGATTCAAAACACTTGAATTGCGCGATGACGCGAGTTCAGGACGCGTTCGCTTCAGCGGAGCTGATCTGGCCTCCGCAAACAGCGATCAGGACTCCATCGGGTGGATCCTGGACCATCGTCCTCTGATGCGACTGCTGCTTCAGCAGCTTCACAACCATGCCGCTGTAAGCCTGTATCTGGGATCACCACCCCCGCCCGCTCCCGCTGAAGCACTGGTCGTTGCGGCTGATGGCCCTGCATCCCCAACACGCCGCCGCTGGCGAATTCCAGTCTGGCAGCACCGTTACCGCCAGGGTTGCCTGACATCCAAGGTTGCCTTGCGTGGCACCGACGATGCAACAGCCTTTGAACTGTTCAGACCGGAAGGTCCCCTTGCGGTGTTGCCCCTTGGCCATGGAACGGCCCAGGTTGTTTGGAGTGCTCCGTTTGAACGCTGTGAACAACGCTCTGGACTCAGCGGATCCGTATTTCTCGATCAGCTTGCCGCCGTTCTTCCCCAGGGGCTGGAACCCGATCTTCTGCTTGACACTCCTCGAGCTTTTCCTCAGCAATGGCAGCTGGCAAGACGGTTCAGTCGCGGACGCGGGGTCCTGGTCGGCGAAGCGGCGCATCGCTGCCATCCCGTGGGCGGGCAGGGGCTGAACCTCTGCTGGAGGGATGTTGAAACACTGATGGAAGCCGCGGACCCGAAGCTCCACGCCGTGGTGATCGCCCGGCGCTACGGCAGGAAACGCTGGTTTGACGTCCTCGCAGTAGGGATCGCCACCGATCTGCTCGTGCGTCTCTTTTCCAATCGACTCCCGCCGCTGTGCCTGATACGCAGGGTCACCCTGAGGCTGATGGCCCGCGTGTCGTTGCTGCGCAGGATCAGCTTGCGCGCGATGACCGACGGTCCCATGCAACTCCTGCGGCCTTTGCCAGAGTGAAGCGATACCTGGTTTCGCCATGGTTATCAGCAGTCAGCCCCAGCCAGCACCGTCTGCCGAGCTGATCGATTTTCTTCAGCAACGTCTTGGCCTGAGCGGCAGCGCCCTGACGCTTGGACTGCGTCAGGCAGAACTGGAACAGGCACCTCTTCCGATCGTGCTCTGGAGTTTCGGCCTGCTGAGCCTGGACCAACTGCAGCAGGTTTTCGACTGGCAGGACGCTCAGAATCAGGGGTAGCGAATCAACGACTCAACCGGCACTCCAGCCGGGAGGCTTTCTCGACCGCCAAGGCTCTCGAGTTCGATCACAAACGCGAATCCCACCAGCTCAGCACCAGCCGAGAGAACGAGAGAACCCGTGGCTGCTGCGGTGCCGCCGGTGGCCAGCAGATCATCCACAACCAGCACACGCGGAGATCCAGTGAGAGCCTCCTGCTGCAGTTCGAGCCGATCGGAGCCGTACTCGAGTGCGTAGTCGATTCCGATCACATCACCAGGAAGTTTTCCAGGCTTGCGCACCGGGACAAATCCGAGTGCGCAATGCAACGCCAGGGGGGCCCCCACAAGGAAACCGCGGGACTCAATCCCCACGATCAGATCAGGTCGAACCTCATCGCAAACGCGTTCTAGGCGCTTGATCACATCCGACATGGCCGCCGGATTCCTCAGCAGTGGATTGATGTCCCTGAACAGGATCCCGGGTTTTGGGAAATCAGGAATCTCACGGATCGTCGCAGCTAGGTCCATGAAAAAGATTGCATTGACTGGCTCTTGGTCTGAAACGGTGAAGGTGCTTCCCATGGACACCTTCACCTGATTCACCCGTTGAGGGAGCCCTTGCGGCCGATCACCAGTTGGCGAAGCCTCCCCCGTAGCGGGCGTTGGCAAATCCACCTCCACCATTGCGCCAGCCACCACCGCGGGCATTGCCGAAGCCACCGCCGCCGCCGCCACCATTGGCCCAGCCCCGTCCGCGGCCGTTGCCCCAGGCCGCAATGTCCGGGTGATCGTTCATCGCTTTCTTGAGCAGGGGAGACCAGCGGTCATCACTGCGGGCAGCTGCAATGCGCTGTTCGATGCTGTTGTCGGCTTTCTGAACGGTGTAGGTGCCGGCTTCCGTGGCACCAACGCTGCTCCAGGCGCTGAGCAGAACCAGTGTTCCAAAGAGAGTGGTGGGTTTCATGGGGTTGAGTTCGTGAACGTCTTGGGGCTTGAAGGGGAATCACTCGGCTTGGGTATCGATCCCCGTCACGGTTGAGAGAACAGCGTTGTAGTAAGTGGCAATGGTCTCCGCCGACAGGCCCACAGCACTCTCAGGACCAATCCAGCGGTTGATCCGGTTGGTGGTTGCTTCATCGCCGTCGACGTAGTTCTGCAGAAGCTCGGCGATGGCCACATTGGCCTTGGTCAACAGCTCCTGGTTCTCAGGATTGACAACGCAGGCAACAGCGGAGCGGCCGTAGGGACGTTCCGGCACGGCCTTGCTGCCAGGCACCGCAGCAGCGTTGGCCTTGGCCCAGAGAGCACCATTGGCGATGGCATCCACCGTTCCCTGCTTGAGAGCATCCAGAGCAGCCGCTGGGGTGTCGAACTGCGTGAGCTCGGTTTCCGGCAACTGCTTGGCCACCACATCAGCCGGTACGGAGTTTTTGACGACACCGATGCTCGTTCCACTGAGCGCTTCAGGTGTTCCATCGATGTCTGCGGTGGTGAGGAGACGGACCCCCCCCACAGCGAACGGCAGGGAGTAACTCAGTTTCTCGGCACGATCCCAGCTGAATCCGACTCCACAGGCGATGTTGGCCGAACCATCTTTGAGGGCTTCTCCAGCAGCCTGGAGGCTGCTGACTTCAGTGATCTCAGGAACGGCATCTCCACCGAGCTCAGCCTGGATTGCACTGAGAACCTCAAAGGCCAGTCCTTCCCACTCCTGATCGTTCTTGGAGCTGTAGGGCAGCGCATCGCCCACGGCCACGGCCTTGAGATTGGTGATCTGCTCCGGTGTGGAGGCAGGCGCTTCAGTCTCTGACGTTGAAGACGTTGAATTGGTCTGGGGCTGCGAACAGGCAGTCAACGCTGTGAGTGCCAGAAGCAGAGCAGTGGAGCGAATCAGCATCAGTGGCAACGAGCAGCTGAAGTACTGAATTGCTAGCCACGCTGAAAGCATTTGCGAACGTTATGGACAACGTGCAGATGTGACGACGTCTTGAGTGCCGTCAGAACGCGTAGATCCACCCACGAACGGCCCATCCTGAGGGCTTGCGCCACCACCGACACCGCCTAGAAACCATCAGCACAAAGGTGGAGAGCGTTCCGCCATATTTTACGTTGAACGATAAATATTCAGCCGCTGGCAAAAGAGAACAAGCACCCCAAAAAAGGCCTGCTCGCACCAGATCACAGCCCAACCCTTTTATTCCAGTTTCTGAGAAAGATTTGCTTTCAGTGTCCATCAAGTTGTTTCCCAAGGAATTGACCTGGCTCTTTCACAGCGTCAACCGTTGATCACCACCGGATCCTTCAGGAGTGAAAACCCGTTGGCAACCAACAATCCATATCGGTCTGAGGAAAAACAACCAGAGTCTGTTTTCCCCTTGATGACGACGTGATTCATCTGCAGAACACCAGGAAGATCGCTGAACAGGAGGCACAGAAAATCAAGGCAAGCCAAAATGACTGGACGACTTCATTTCGCCAGCTCCCGTGATTCGAAAACCATGATCTTGCTATGTTGATCGCACCAGAACGACTGCAGAAAATGTTCAAAACCGTTTCCTTGCTGGCCATGATGTCAGTCGCTATCCTGACGAGCCTGAATCCAGTTCATGCTGAACTGAAATTAACGCGAAAAACATTCGCTGAAAAGCAGGCCAGCAAGCTGTCAAAAGCTGAGGCAAAACTTGAAAGAGTACAAGCCAAAGTAACTTGCATCAAACAAGCCCAAAACAAAAAAGACCTGAAAAAATGCAAGAAAAACGGCAAGAACACAAGCAAAGTCTGATCACTTAAATACATCAAAAGTATCATACAAAACCTTATTCTTCAGCAACGGTTGGGGTGGCAAGCGTTGCACCCCTGATATCGGAGCGACTGATTCATAACTTTAAAGCTGTCCAATTGGGCGGGAATAGAGCAAGAAGTCTATCTATCAAGAATTAATTTTATGAAAATGCTCAATACCACCATTCTTTAATTACTGCACCCTCCAAGAACGAACAGCAGAAATCAAGCAATTGCCGGAGATAGCAACTCTTTTCGAGAGCCTCTTTGGTGCCTCCAACAACAGGCGAACAACAGACATCTGCTTCGAAAAAATCAAAAGTATGTTCTGCGCAGAAAACCTTTTACTCGACCACATCACAGAATTGGCCCCCGTCCGTCCTACGGCCGCTTTTTTCTTGCGGCTGCTTGATTCGTGAGTGATCTGAAGAAGTCCTTG
>CAJWZW010000103.1 GCA_913050565.1 uncultured Synechococcus sp. | reverse complement strand
ACCATCTTTGTATGAGTGGAACAAAAATCAGGGATCATAACTTTTTGAATTCAGCACAAAAGCTTGCAATGAATACACAGCTCAATGAAGTCAACCGTCCAGGGCTAGCGCTTGCAGTGCAAAAACTGTCTCAAACCCTATTTGCTTAGACAGACAATGGCTATTGACAATGGCTCATCATTCAGGTTGAGCTTATATCATAAATTCTACATAGGAATTATTCACTCTCTAAACAAGCAGGGTGCTGATAAATTTTGAGGCATCCAGTGGATAACAATCCAGGCTGTTTACCTTGGCTATAGCTCTTGTAGACAAAAGTTTGATCAGGAACAGTCTCAATATCGATGAATAACGTCAATCATGGAAGTCGCTGATGGGCGTCTTAGCGACGGATCAGTCGATAAATCACCCAGGCAGCTGCAAGCGCCAGAATCCAATAAAGCCAGGTCCACTGAGCAACCCAGGCAATCACGAGGCCGAGCACAAAAAAGATCAGAAAACGCCCAAGAGTCATGAATTACTCCTCTATCAGGGTGATTCCGCTGGCTTGCTCCTCCAGATGAGCTGCACGATCAAGAACGGCTTTGAGCACTTCCTCTCCATCCAGCTCAATCGACAGCTGTTGCAAGGTGAAGGCAACATCCCGACTGGCCGTGAGAACCGCTGGCGACACCTGCTCCACGGGAATCAACGAGGGAGAACGCTTCCTGGATTTTTTACCCGTTCTTGTTCTGGAATCCCTGGTCATGATCAGCCCCTCAGCTTTCCCATTCTGACCGATTTTGTCCGGTTGAAGGGCAGCCGTGGACCAACATCAAGGTACGTCCCATCAAACTGCTGGGGAGTGAATCAAACAGCGCATCAAAGTGCGTTAGCGCATCTGCACAACTGGCTCAGCGCAATGAACACAGAAAGGAGAAGCGACCTGAAAACCACTTAAAGATCGAATGTGTCAAAACTGCTGAACACCGCGTGACGACCCGGATCAAAATCCTGGACCCCCATCAATGTCGCAACAACGACACCATCACTGAAAACATCGGTATTTTTTTTAGAGCTCTGAAACGACACAGCCATCTCAGGTCCATCAAACACCAACTGATCCTTGGAGCGCTTGAAGTCTTTGACTTTCACATAAGCACCGGGATTGGTGTCAACCAGAAACTGGTCACGCCCTTTTCCACCAACAACAACATTGGCAGAACCCATGCCTGCATAAATCAGATCAGCCCCTTTTCGGCCCTTGAGAACGTTGGATCCTGAATTGCCAATCAGGCGGTCATCGCCTTTGCCCCCAACCGCTTCTTCAATCACGCACAAACCTGCCGGCTGGCCCGGAACCAGACCATCCCAGTCATGGGCGATCATGAATCCGCCGGTGATCCCATCAACACGGCTTTCATATCCACCCGCCTGAGGATCAGATCCCAGCGTGGCGTTGCGCAGATCAATGGTGACTGCATCCAAAGCATTGGAAGCAATGATCCGATCCGTTCCCCCCGTGTCCCAGATCACACGCCAGCCGTTTCCTTCCTGGTTGGTTAAGGGCAATCGGTACGTGTTGTTGCCGGAGGCCGTTGTTGGATTGATGCCGTACAACCACTGCAGAGCGGCGATGTCGAGGGCACCGGGCTCCTGCAGAAAGCCATGGTCAGCTTTCGATGTCGGGACCAGACCATTGTCTGCCCCCTTGTCGACATAACTGAGCTGGGTGAAAGGTTGAGCGTTCTGATCAAATTCACCCTTGTTTTTGAATTTATTGGATGAACGGGTCAGCCCGGGAAAACGAGGCTGATCCAGCAAACCTCTCTCATGGGGATGTTTCAGTCCCACGGCATGGGAAAGCTCATGCAGAAAGGTGATGCCGTAAAAGCTGCCGGGCTGAATCGAATGCTTGAAGATCTCATCGTTGGACCGATATAAAGACCAGTTAATGGCAACCATCCCCTCATCCATATCACTTCCAGGGGTGTACGCAAAGCCATAGGTTCCCTCTGCATCACTGTCATCAAGGGTGTAAAACCAGACCTCAACATTGTCGTTATTGTCATCGCCTCGATCGACAAAGTTCAATCCACAAACAGCCTCGATCGCTTCAATGGCACGCTCCATCGTTTCACGCTCTGAATCATTCCAGCCCCAGGAGGGATAGCCGCCGAATTCGCCCGTGATCAGGCTGGAAGTATCGCTGATGAAGGTGTAACCAATCGTCGGGTCATCTGGTGTGACACCCCAACGAAAACCATCGGTTAAACCGTCAATCCACTGATTGCCTGAGCGGGGAACGGCGACTGCCGTCTTGTAGACCACAGCGGAGCCTCAGCTGAGACCATCAACGCTAACCACGACAACACAGGATCCAAACGTTTTCAAAACCACATGTCGTTTTAAGGCCCAGGGCCACCACTGTTCATCCAGACCCGACATCATCAATGCATCTTCAGATTGAATAATGCAAAGCCCAAGGCCGATCAACGATCCCACCGGTGGGCTGGTGGGACTGATTGCCATCGGCCTGAGCCTTCTCCTGCTTCTGGGCCAGGCGTTTTTCATTGTTCCCGCCGGCAAGGTGGCCGTTGTGACCACTCTGGGGAAAGTGAGCGGAGGGTCCCGACTCCCCGGGCTCAACTTCAAGATCCCCTTTGTGCAGGCGATCTATCCGTTTGATGTGCGAACCCAGGTGAAACCGGAGGAGTTCGCAACTCTCACCAAGGACCTCCAGGTGATTGAAGCCACAGCAACCGTGAAATATGCCGTTCGCCCCGAGGAAGCCGGTCGCGTTTATCGCACCATCGCCAGCAACGATCGCGAGGTGTATCCCCGCATCATCCAACCATCGCTTCTGAAAGCCCTTAAATCAGTTTTTTCCCAGTACGAACTGGTCACAATCGCCACGGAATGGAACGACATCTCTTCACTGGTTGAGCGAACGGTGGCCGAGGAACTCGACAAGTTCGATTACGTCGATGTGCGCGGGCTTGATCTCACAGGTCTGCAGATCGCCGAGGAATACCGGGCAGCCATCGAGCAGAAGCAGATCGCGGAACAACAGCTGCTTCGTGCTCAGACCGAGGTGAAAATCGCTGAGCAGGAAGCAATCCGTTACGACACGCTGAACCGCAGCCTGGATGACCAGGTTCTGTTCAAGCTTTTCCTCGATAAGTGGGATGGTCAAACCGAAGTTGTCCCTGCACTGCCCGGAACAGCTGGTGGGTCACCTCCGGTCATTGTTGGGCGGCGTGGCTGAGGGTTCCGCTGATGACGTCTGACCAGCAATCTCTTTTAGAGGAAGGTCATCGTCTTGATGAATTACATCGCAGCTATGACGGCGAAGCTCAACTGAGTGAGTCGTTCATCGTTTTGACGATCGGCGCCGGCTTGATCGCAACACTGGGGCTGTTGTCCAACAACGCTGCGGTGGTGATCGGCGCCATGGTGGTTGCTCCATGGATCCTCCCGCTACGGGTCGCTGTGTTTGCTCTGTTGAGCGGCAGCCCTCGGATTCTGTTCAGGTCCATGGCAACACTCGCCGCCGGCGCAGCCATCACGGTGCTGTTGTCGATGGGGCTTGGCTTGTTCTTTCGCGCCAACGGTCTGCTGAATGTGGACCTGCTGCCTGAGCAGGTCATGGCGCGGCTCCAACCAACCTTGCTGGATCTGGGCATTGCGCTTGCAGCGGGAGCCATTGCGACTTACGCCAAGGTGAATCCCGGGGCTGTGAGCTCGATGGCTGGCACGGCCATTGCCGTGGCACTGGTTCCACCGGTGTGCGTGATGGGTTTGATGATTGCCGCGAACGATCTTGAAGCGGCCCAGGGTTCAGGCCTTCTTTACCTGGCCAACCTTCTGGGAATTCTGATCGGCGGGCTGATCGTTCTGGCGGCCCGTGAACCCTATTTTCAGGACAAGTTGCGTCGAAGTCGACGTTCCAGGCTGCCTGTTCTGCTGTCGATCGGGCTGTTGGTTTTCATCGGTGAAAATCTGCTTGGTCGTTACGACCAGTACCTCAACAACATCAAGCGAGAGGCTGCCAAGCGCCGAATCGAAACTGAAATCAGGTCTTACCTCTACCGCCGCACCCTGACCTTCGGGGCCAATGAAGCACTGCAGATGGAAAGCATCGACTTTGATTGGCCCGATCACTGGCGCACCCGCGCCACACCCAAACTGCAACTTGTTGTTCGCGTCACCGATCCAGCCATTCCGAGTGCAAAACAGGTTCAGGAGATTCAGAGCCGCATCAACACCAAACTCTCGGAGAATTTTCCAGGACTGCAGATGCAGATGCAGGTGTTGAGGATCAATGTGAGCGTGGTTTCCGGCCGTGATGTTCCGGAGACGATCGACCTGGATCAGATTCTCAATCAATCCGAAGACATCGCCGAAGACATTGCCGGGGAAACGTCCATCATTCCGCCGGATCAGCTCGTCGAAGTGGAAAGTACCCCTCCTGATTGATCCTCCACGATTTCAGATTTCAACCAGCATCAAATCAGGGTTGGATCAACTCCGGCTGGTCTGCGAGCTGCATCAACATCCCGCAGCATCTCAAAATCCTCGAAACTGAAACCTGGGCCCACGCAGCAACTCACCAGGCTGAAGTTGCCCTCACATCGAGCTGCCATCCACACTCCAGCAGGCACCCAGGCCACTGGGTTGTCGCGATGAAGCAGACAGGTTTCAGTCTTTTGTGCTGAATCGGGATGCTGAAGCAGACACAGCGGATCTCCATCCAGAAACGTCCACACTTCTTCGCCACCGTGCACGCAGTGCCAGCGGCTCACATCCTCGGCGCCCAACAGGAACAACACAGTGGTGATGGCATGACGCCGCACTCCGTCCTCCCTTTGAACGGTGGTTGAGCTGCGCTGCAGCTCGCGGTACCAGCCGCCTTCCGGATGCGGTTCCAGCTGCCAGCGGCTGATCAGGTTCTGAAGAGAGCTCTGCATCAGTCGATTCAAGCAATCTCTGAAAGACCGCCAACAAAAAGCCCCCGCTTGTGGCGGGGGCTTTCCGATTCAGTTGATCTGAATCGTTTTTGCTGTTCCAGATGGAACAGGTTGATTCCAGATCAACCGATGGCAGGTGCCTGCAGAGCCACAGGTGTGGACTCGGCAGCAGCCA
>CAJWZW010000102.1 GCA_913050565.1 uncultured Synechococcus sp. | reverse complement strand
CGAACCCACGAGGGTGTTACCCCTACACGATTTCGAGTCGTGCGCATTCAACCGGACTCTGCCACCTCTCCACACGCCGTCAGGCGTTCGCTAATCCTAGTGGCCGACCCGTGAATGGCTTCTTTTCAACCAGCGTCGCTGTGCCGCCGACGGTTCAAAACCAAGCCAGATGTTCTTATTCGAAAGATCACGCGGACTGCCTCCAGCGTGCTGGAGGGCCCACAGGGACTGAGGCCGTGGAAACAAACGCCAACGTTGATCGCCGACACGCAGCAACATCGGCTGGCCACGGTCAGCCAGCAGTTCGAGCTCAAGGCCCTCACTGAACAGCCTCTGGCCAAGGGCCAGAGGCTGTTGACCCAGTTGCGGTGATTGAACCCAGCGTGCCAACGACCGCCAACAGCTCTGATCCTCCAGAGCCACTGAATCCAGCACCATCACCCAATCCAACCGAGCATGGCCGTGCGCCTCACTGAGTCGCCTGGCCGTCCGGCAGGCATGGGCGTCAGAGGCCGTGCTGATCAATGCGCCGCGGCCCCGATGTCTGGCCAAGAGCCAGTGGTCCTGGAATCGCTGAACCCTCACCAGCTCATCACGGCACTGCATCAGACCCTGCAGGACCACCGACGCAAACAGCGGCAGCAGCGCCATTCGGCGCCAATGAACCAGCTGCGGCACCAGCCATGGGATCAACCCCAGAGCCAGCAAAGCCACCACCCAGGGCTGGGGGTAGCCAGTCAGCAACCGTGCTGCCGGCCAATGGCTGATCCATTGCACAAGAGCAATCAGCAGACCCGCCAGCTGCGACACAGGCCAGCTCAGCACCAGCAATACCCCCGAAGGCAGAAACAAGGTGAGCAGTGCCAGACCAAGCGCGGAAAGGGTGAGCGGAGCCAGAAGCGGTGCAGCCAGGAGATTGGCGATCAGGGCATAAAGAGGTGTGGAGCCGAAATGAAGCAACTGGAGCGGCAACGTCCAGGCGATCGCTGCCAGGGGAACTGAAAAGGCCTGAGCAAGGCCATGCCAACGGCCGGGCAAACGAAAGGCCAACCACTGCTCGAGGTCTGGACTGGTCACAATCAGCCCCGCTGTGGCAGCGGCACTGAGCTGAAAACCGATCGATCGAGCCCAGGCCGGGTTGAACAGCAGCATCAGGCTGATCGCCACCAACAACACCCGGAACCCACGCGGCCGGTGCCCTGTTTCACGAATCAGCAGAGCCATGGACACCATCAGCACAGCCCGCACTACTGAGGGCTGGGATCCCGCCAGAAGCAGAAACAACAGCATTGCCAGAAACGCCAGACCAAGTCGAGACGGGGCCGTCCAGCGACGGCTCACAACCAGAGCCGCTCCCATCAGCACTGACAGATGAAAGCCTGAGGCCGCCAGCGCATGGGACAGGCCCGCAACCCGAAAGATCTGACGCAGTTCGGCAGGAAGCTGAACCTGGGCGCTGCCCAGCACGAGCGCAGCCAGCAATCCACCTCGTTCCCGCCCCGCGAGTTGCTGAAACCTGATTGCAATCCGCCTGCGGAGATCGGCGATCGGGGTCCAGCGTCGTCCCAGAAGCTCAAAGTGCGTGGCGGTGAGCCGACTCCAGCAGCTCCGCGCCGAAAGCCGTTCAGCAGCTCCATTGAGAAGCGGATGCGGACCGGATGATGGACGCCGGAGAGCGCCCTCCACCTGAAGGCGCCAGCCCTGCAAGGGCGGTTTCGGACACGGGCGAAGAATCAGTTCTGTGCGGCCTTCATGGCGCCGGCCATTGATCCGGCTCACGGCCAGCAAGGCGGAGCAGGACTCATCCCAGGGACGGGCGTCGGCCAGCACTCGACCTGTGAGCAGGACATCCACCGGCGGGTCGCTGATCAGATGAACGGGATCCGAGCGACCAGGGGACGGTTCACCCCAGAACAACCCGCGCAGGAGCAGCAGCAGACAGATCCCCAGCGCCAGGGCTGGAATCAGGCGGGATCGATTCAGGAACGATCAGGCGGCTGCCTGAAGCGTTCCCCCCTGCAACAAGGGAAATCCAAGGGCCTCCCGTTCCGCCAGCCAGGCTTCGGCCACCTTGCGGGCCAGATTTCGGATGCGGCCGATGGTGGCGGTGCGCTCGGTCACCGAGATCACACCGCGAGCCTCGAGAAGGTTGAAGGTGTGGCTGCACTTGAGCACAAAATCCAGTGCCGGCGCAGGCAGGTTCCTCTCGATCAGATCCGCGGCTTCGGCTTCATAGATCGCGAAGAGCTGTTTGAGGCGTTCCGGATTCGAAGCTTCGAAGTTGTAGTGGCACTGACCCTTTTCAAACGGCAGCCAGATGTCGCCGTAGTTGCGATCGGTATTCCAGCTCAGGTCCCAGATGCTCTCAACGTCCTGGAGATACATCGCCAGCCGCTCGAGGCCATAGGTGATCTCGATGGACACCGGTTTGCAGTCGATGCCGCCGCACTGCTGGAAGTAGGTGAACTGAGTCACCTCCATGCCATCCAGCCACACCTCCCAGCCGACGCCCCAGGCTCCCAGGGTGGGCGATTCCCAGTTGTCTTCCACGAACCGGATGTCGTGCTCGGCTGCCTTGATGCCAAGCGCCTCAAGCGAGGCGAGGTAGGTCTCCTGAATGCCATCCGGTGACGGCTTGATCAGCACCTGGTACTGGAAATAATGCTGAGCACGATTGGGGTTGTCGCCGTAACGACCATCGGTGGGTCGCCGGCAGGGCTCGGGGTAAGCGACAGCCCAGGGCTCGGGCCCGATGGCACGCAACACCGTGTGGGGACTCATGGTGCCGGCGCCCTTTTCCGTGTCGTAGGGCTGCAGCAACAGACACCCCTGATCCGCCCAGAAACGGTTGAGGGTGCTGATGATGTCCTGAAAATGCACGACGGGCCGCCGGTGGCTGGGAGTCGATTCTGCCGATCAGCCTGCCCCCGCAGCCGTCATCCCTCCAGGGACAGGCAGCGATGCAGATGGGCAATGGCGTGATGACGGTGGGGGTTGCGCCCGCTGGGCCCGATCACCCCGAGCCAGAAACTTCCGTCACCCTGGAACACCAGCACAGGTTTGGCTCCGCCCTTGCCGTGGGTTTCAAGCAGAGACATGCATAACTTTTCAGCCACCTCCTGACCCTTGGCCCGTTTGCGCAGGCGCCGAATCAACGGATCCACCTGAGAGAAGGAAACGAAGCTCGCCCGCTCTGAATCGGTCACCTGGATCAACCCGTCCAGCCACTGCACCTCCTGCAGGAGCTCCTCGATACGGGGAAGCAAGGCCGGGACGGGAAAGGCCACAGGAGAAACCTCCTTCAACTTCTCTTTAGATTCCTAGGGCACCGGCTGGCCGGGTCGCAAGCGACTCAGCAAAAGATTCACCGTTGCAACAGCAGCAGCCCCATCTGACCGGCTACCAGCTGGTGGTGCCGCGCAGTTCTGAATCCCGCCGCCAGTGCCAGCTCCTCCTGAGCAGCACCATCCGGAAAGCGTTCAAGACTTTTCTCGAGGTAGGCGTACTCCTCGCGCAGCCCGACTGCCGCGGCAGTCGGCACCACCAGACGGCGGAGATAAAAGCGCTGGAATGCCGCTGCGGGAGAGTCCGCGGGCAGGCGATTGAAATCCAGCACCCCAGCTCGACCGCCCGGACGCAGCAGGCGGTGGATTTCCCCAAGGCCAGCCGCTGGGTCCGCCAGGTTGCGCAGGCCATACGCCATCACCACACCATCGGCACTGGCGGAGGCCAACCCAGTCCGCAAGGCATCACCCTGCTGCCAGTCCACTTCCAACCACGGCTGCCGGAGCTGCCGCTTCCTGGCAACGGCCAGGGGTTCTGCCGCCGCATCGAGACCCATCACCCTGCCGCCGGGACGAACCGTACGAGCCAGCTCCAGCGCCAGATCCCCCGTACCGCAGCAGAGATCGAGCCAGAATTCACCCGGCTGGGGATGCAGGCTTCGCACAAGCCGGCGTTTCCACTGACGATGGAGCCCGAGACTCAACCGATCGTTGAGTTGGTCGTAGCGAGCAGCAACGGCATCAAAAAGCTGCTCAACAGCGGCGGGATCCCCCGGTTTCACGGTCGAATCGTCAGTCCACGGGCCAACAGATCCTGCTTGATCTGCTCCACGGTGAGCACGCCGTCGTGGAGCAGCGAGGCGAGCAGGGCCGCCGAAGCGTGGCCACCGGATGGTCCCGTCTGCAGGACTTCGGCGATGTGATCAAGGCAGCCTGCGCCTCCCGAAGCAATCACGGGGATCGGCACGGCCGCGGCCACAGCACGGGTCAGTGCCAGGTCATATCCAGCCTGGGTGCCGTCGCCATCCATCGATGTGAGCAGAATTTCACCCGCTCCAAGCCCTGCGACCCGTCGAGCCCAGGCGATCACATCAAGGCCGGTGTTTTCGCGGCCACCTTTGACGTACACATCCCACCCGTCGCCGCTTTCGCGTCGCCGAGCATCGATGGCCACAACGATGCACTGGCAACCGAACCGCTGAGCCCCCTCCCCCACCAGTTCGGGACGGCGAACGGCGGAGGAATTGAGGCTGACCTTGTCGGCACCGGCGCGCAGCAGCTCGGTGATGCCATCCACCGTGGAGATTCCACCGCCGACGGTGAAAGGAATCGTGACCGATTCGGCCGTTCGGCGAACCATCTCGACCAGGGTGCCGCGACCCTCATGGCTCGCTGCTATGTCGAGAAACACCAGCTCGTCCGCTCCGGCATTGCTGTATCGGCAGGCGAGTTCAACCGGATCTCCGGCATCGCGCAGGCCGACGAAGTTGACGCCTTTCACCACCCGCCCACGGGCGACATCAAGGCAGGGAATCAGACGCAGGGCAACCATCGGTCCGGAAAAAATCGACTGTTAGGGTTGCGCCACTTCCCAAGCCTTGCAGGCCATGTCCCAGGCTGCACAGATCACGGTCGGATCCAAGGTCCGCGTGACCCGCGTCCGTGATCGTATTCCCCAGAATCTTGTTGAACTTCTCAAGAAGGATTCCAGCGGAACCGTGAAGGAGTTCCGAACCGTGGATGGCAAGGGCATCGGTGTGGTGGTTGAGCTGAGTGATGGCTCCACCAACTGGTTCTTTGAAGACGAAATCGCCGCAGCCTGAGGCCTGAATCCGTGAGCGACGCACGTCA
>CAJWZW010000101.1 GCA_913050565.1 uncultured Synechococcus sp. | reverse complement strand
GATTGACGAAGGGCAGCAGAGCAACAATCCGAGCACGCTTCACCGCATTGGTGAGGTCACGCTGTTGTTTGGCGGTCAGACCCGTCAGACGACGGGGAAGAATCTTGCCTCGCTCGGTGATGAACTTCTTGAGCAGATCCACATCCTTGTAATCGATGGGATCGCCGGGCTTGATCGGAGAAAGGCGCTTCTTGAAGAAGGAACTGGACATGAATCAGGAACAGTTGAAAAGCGGGCTGAGCAGGGGGCTCACTTGATCTCCTTGTGGAGAGTCATTTTGTTGAGCTGAGGGCAGAACTTCATCAGCTCAAGCCTTTCAGTGGTGTTCCGACGATTTTTCTCGGTCGTGTAACGGGACACGCCGGGAGAACGCTTTTCGGAAGCGGGAACGGACCGGCATTCGGTGCACTCGAGAGTGACAACGATCCGGACGCCCTTGTTCTTGGCCATAAAGGACGTAGCGCCGCAGGTGCGAAGCGAATTGACAAACAAAGAGCTTACCTGGCGATGAACCGTGGCTCTTCACCAGGCACTTCCTAAGATCACGCGCCGTTCTCGCGCTCCTCAATGCGGGTCTCCCTGTCCTGGCTGAATGAACTCGTCCAGGTAAACGAGCCTGTTGACCAGCTGGCTCATCGACTGTCGATGGCCGGCTTCGAAGAGGAGGAGATCGACGATCTATCGGCCATGGCCCAGGGCGTGGTTATCGGATACGTGAAGGAACGGGAGAAACATCCGAACGCCGACAAACTGAGCGTCTGCCGCGTGGATGTGGGCGGGCCGGAGCCGATTCAGATCGTGTGTGGAGCCAACAATGTGCGGGCCGGCATCCATGTGCCTGTGGCCATGGTGGGCGCCGTCCTCCCAGCCGTGAAACTCACGATCAAGGCAGGGGAACTGCGGGGTGTCGCCAGCAACGGCATGATCTGCTCGCTGTCGGAACTGGGTCTGGCCAGCGATTCCGACGGCATCGCTGTGCTGGACGACATGGAGTGCGACCTCCCGGCTCCCGGACAGCCTGTGGCGCCTGTTCTCGGACTGGATGACACCATCCTCGACCTTGCGATCACGGCGAACCGGCCGGATGGTTTGTCCATGGTGGGCATCGCCCGTGAGGTTGCTGCCCTCACCGGCGCAGGCCTCTCGCTGCCCGCGCTCGAACTGCAGCCGGAGCATGAACCTCTCCAGGCGACGGACGACAGCGCGAAGGCCATGACCTCTGGTGGCCTCTACGGCATCAGTCGGATCGATGGCGTCGACGGAAGTGTCGCCTCACCGGCCTGGGTGCAACGGCGCCTCAGTCGTGCCGGGATCAACCGGGTGAATGCCGTGGTGGACATCACCAATGTGGTGATGCTGGAGCAGGGCCAGCCCTTGCATGCCTTCGATGCCGATGCCCTGGAGCGGATCACCGGACAGACGGTTGATGCTGCCAGTTTCGGGTTGCGTCAGGCCCGCGATGGTGAACGCTTCACCGGGCTGGATGACCGTGAGCTGACACTGGATGGCAGAGCACAGGTGGTGACCTGCCACGACCACCCCATTGCCCTGGCCGGCGTCATGGGCAGCAGGGACAGTGGTGTAAGCCAAGCAACCAGGCGGATCTGGCTGGAATCCGCGATGTTCAGCCCTGTTTCCGTGCGGAACACGGCGCGATCAGTGGGTCTGCGCACCGATGCCAGTGCTCGTTTCGAGAAAGGACTTCCAAAGGACATCACCCTCGCCTGTTCTGTTCGAGCCCTGGAACTGCTGAACGAACAGTTCTCCTGTTCTCTGAAGGGACGATGGGTCTGCGGTGCCGTCAATGCTGATGCCGAACCGGTCACGCTTCGGCGTGAGGCCCTGCATCGCCTGCTGGGCCCACTGGTCACCGACGGACGTGAGGAATCCCTTCCCGATTCCGAGATTGAACGCTGTCTGACCGCTCTGGGTTGCGAACTCACCAAAACTGAACCTGGCTGGTCTGTGATGGCACCTCCTGCCCGGCGACTGGACCTGGCTCGCGAAATCGATCTGATCGAGGAAGTGGCGAGGCTGATCGGTTTTGATCGGTTCGGGGCATCGTTGCCCCAGCCGATCGCTCCGGGTGCACTCACGCCTCAGCAGCAGGCGGAACGGCAGCTGCGGCGCTTGTTCGCAGGAGCCGGCCTTCAGGAGGTCACAACCCTGTCGCTCGTGGGTGGTGATGCCAGCGAACAGAGAATTGCCATCAGCAATCCCCTTCTGGCCGAGACCAGTCATCTGCGCACCAATCTCTGGGAGGAACATCTCGCCCTCTGCGTGAGGAATCTCAAGGCATCGCTGGAGGGGTGCTGGGTGTTCGAGATCGGGACCACCTACAGCGGTACCCCAACGGATGTCTCCGAGACCCGTGTGCTCTGTGGCGTGATGAGTGGAGAGCGGCGGATGGAGCGGTGGACCAACAGCGGGAAACCGATGCCACTGGACTATTTCGCGGCGAGGGGACGTCTTGCTGAAGTGATGCAGGCCCTGAAGCTCGAGCTGAGTGATCGTCGTCTGGAGGATGATCCGAGGCTGCATCCCGGTCGCGCCGCAACACTCGTGCTCGAGGGGCGGCCACTCGGTTGTTTCGGGCAGCTGCACCCAGAGCTTGCAGCCCAGCAGGATCTGCCGGAAGCCACCTACATCTTTGAAATGAATCTGCAGCGTCTGCTCGATGCTGCAACCCGATCCAATCGCTGGGTCCCCGCGTACAAACAATTTGCCACCGTTCCCGCCAGTGAACGGGATCTGGCCATTGTTGTGGACCGATCCATCGCCTCCGGTGACCTGGCCCAGTGCATGCGCAAGGCCGGGAAGCCTCTGCTCGAGGCGGTCACCCTGATCGATCGGTTTGAAGGCGAGCAGGTGGGTGCGGGGATGGCCAGCCAGGCGTTCCGGCTGCGATATCGGGGGCAGTCAGAGACTCTGAAGGAGGAACAGGTCGCCCCGGTTCACGAAAAGATCCGCCAGGCCCTGGTGAAACAATTCGCCGCCGATCTCAGGAGTTGATCCGTCTGAGCAAGGCAAGATTTTCCAGATGGGTGGTCTGGGGGAAGAAATCAATCGGCTGCAATTGTTCCAGGGAATAACACCCCTGAGGAGCAAGAAGCCGGTTGAGATCGCGTGCCTGTGTTGCCACATTGCAGCTGAGATAAGCCAGGAGCTCGGGTGGCTGCTCGAGGATGGCATCCACCACGGAGGCATCCAGACCGCGACGCGGTGGATCCACAACTAGTGCAGAACAATTGTTGAGCTCAGCACGCAACAGGTTTGCCACATCGCCGGCCACAAAACCGGTTTGTGCCGACAGTCCGTTTCGAGCCGCATTCAGGCGTGCCTGATCGATTGAATCGGGATTGATCTCAATTCCAAACACCTCCAGCCCCTGTTTGGCTAAGGGAAGACTGATCGTCCCGATGCCGCAGTAGGCATCAATGACCCGACCTGTGGGTTGATTGCGCAACAACCAATCACCGATGCAAAGCACGATCCGCTCGGCCTGAGGTGTGTTGATCTGAAAAAAGGTCGTTGTACCGAGATGCAGCGTTAAACCGCAGAACCGTTCCCTGATGGAGTCATCTCCACCGAGCAGTCGGGTTTGATGCCCCAGAATCAGATTGGTCTTTTTCGGCTGGAGATTCAGGGTCACACCGCGCACCTGCGGGAACCGTTTAAGCCAGGACTGCGCCAACGGCTTCAGTGCCGCCATCGGGGTTGAACTGACAAGGGTGATCAGCACTTCTCCGGTGTGGTGGCCGATGCGAAGACCGAGATGGCGCAGAGCGTCACCGGATCCGAGGTCATGGTCCGCTGGAAGTGTGCTGGCATCGATGTCGTGTTTCAACGGTTCGATCAGGGCATCGAGCCGCGGGTCGACGACCGGGCAGCGATTGAGGTTGACGACCCGGTGTGAACCGCGACGGAAATAGCCGATGCGCAGGGAACCGTTATCAGCACGCCGCAGGGGAATCAGAGCTCTGTTGCGATAACCGAAGCCATGGTCTGGAGCCATCACCGGCTTCACCGGGTGGCTGACGGATCCAATGCGCTGCATTGCCTCTGTGAGAACCCCCTGCTTCCAGTCCAGTTGAGACGACTCATCAAAATGTTGAAGGGTGCAGCCCCCACAGTCCCTGGCCAGGATGCAGGGGGGCTTGCGTCGTGCCTGCGACTGGGTGCGGCGATGCATCAGACGACTGAGCCAGCGTGATTTACGGCGTTGCTGCAACTGCACGGATGCCGCCTCCCCCGGCAACAATCCAGGAACAACAATCACCCAGTTGTTCCAACGAGCCAGACCATTGCCATCGCGATCCAGGTCGATCGCCTCGAGTTCCACCACCAATCCAGGTTTTGGCATTGCGGAATCTCCCGCTGTGCCGCGGGTCTCAGGCATTGCAAAGGCGTAACACCATGGTCTGCATCAGTCAGGTGACCCCCTGAAGACCACTAAACTCCACCAAGCCTGTCCAGTTCCATGAGTGTTGTCCGGGATCTCATCCTTCAGGCCGATGAGGATCTGCGGTATCCCACCAGCGGTGAACTGCGCAGCATGGTGGATTACCTGGATCAGGGAGCCATGCGGGTCTCGATCGTCAAGGTGCTGACGGAGAACGAGAAGAAGATTGTTGATGAATCAGCAAAACAGCTTTTCGGACGGAAGCCGGAATATGTCGCTCCCGGCGGCAATGCCTACGGCCAGAAACAACGTGCCCAGTGCTTACGCGATTACAGCTGGTACCTGCGCTTGGTGACCTACGGAGTTCTGGCGGGAAGCACCGAAATGATTCAGGACATCGGTCTGATCGGCGCCCGTGAGATGTACAACAGCCTTGGCGTCCCGATGCCGGGAATGGTGGAAGCGATGAAAACCATGAAGGATGCTTCTCTCGCTCTCTTATCGGAACAGCAGAACAAATTGGCCAGCCCTTATTTCGACTTTCTGATTCAAGGAATGCAGACATCAACCTGATCGTTCGAAGTCCCTTTCCAGCATCTGAACCCCTGCTGCATCGCAACAGGGGTTTTTGTTTGGTTAACGATCACCTCAAAAACAATGCCTCATAAGTCTTGCCCTGGACTCAATCCAGGTCTCATGCCAGGACTGATCTGATGCATGTCAGATGCATTCATCTCTTTTCGGCAACTCCCAAAAAACACTGAACGGGCGAATGCGACCGATGGCGTTTCTTCGCAGGCATCAGTATTGAGACACGTAATAAGACTCAAATTGTGTCCAGTCCTGGACTACTAAGGCCTAGAAATCTTCAGCCGCCA
>CAJWZW010000100.1 GCA_913050565.1 uncultured Synechococcus sp. | reverse complement strand
GACAAGTTCAGCCGTTCAAACGTTGAACAGAAACTCCATCACATCGCCCTCTTCCACGACGTAATCCTTTCCTTCACTGCGAAGCCAGCCCTTTCCCCGAGCTTCAGCCAGAGAACCCGCCTCGAGCAATTTCGCCCAGCCGATGGTCTGAGCCCGAATGAAACCGCGCTCGAAATCGGTGTGAATCACACCGGCGGCCTGGGGTGCGGTCATTCCGGCCTTGAACGTCCACGCCCGGGTTTCCTTTTCACCACTGGTGAAATACGTGCGCAGACCCAGCAATCGATAGGTGGCGCGGATCAGGCTTTGCAGTCCACCTTCACTGACGCCGAGACCTTCCAGATAATCAGCCGTCTCCTCATCTCCCAGCTCCACAAGCTCTGCCTCCACCTGCGCTGAAATCCGGACCGTCTCAGCTGCTTCCTTATCAGCCAGAGCTTTCACTTCATCGCAGAAGCTGTTGCCATCGGCCAGATCCTCCTCGCTCACATTGGTGGCGTAGATGATCGGCTTCGCTGTGAGCAAACCCAGGGGTTTGATCAGCCCGGTTTCCTCGTCACTGAGCTCGACACCCCGCGCAGCCCCACCGGTTTCAAGAACAGCCTGGATGCGCTCCAGTGCAGCGTCCTCAACCTGAGCGTCCTTGCTTGTGCGCGTCTGTTTCCTGAGACGCTCACGCCGCTTTTCGATCTGAGCCAGATCAGCCAGTCCCAGCTCAAGGTTGATCACCTCAGCATCACGGGCAGGGCCAATGGACCCTGAAACGTGGATGACGTCGTCATCCTCAAAGCAACGGATCACATGGACGATCGCGTCCACTTCCCGGATGTTGGACAGAAACTTGTTCCCCAGCCCCTCACCCTGACTGGCCCCTTTCACCAGGCCAGCGATATCAACAAACTCCATTCGGGTTGGAATCGTGTTCTGGCTTTGGCTGAGCTGCGTCAGCCGATCGAGCCGTTCATCGGGAACCGCCACCGTGCCAACGTTCGGCTCAATGGTGCAAAACGGGAAGTTGGCAGCCTGAGCCTGGGCATTGGCAACCAAGGCGTTGAACAGGGTGGACTTGCCGACATTGGGCAGTCCGACGATTCCGGCTTTAAGCATCGGCGGAATCTACCGACGAGCGGCGAGAATGTTGTGAAGTTTTGTGGGCCCATGCTGGAGACACTGCGACGACCCGTCTCCGATCCGCAGCTGGACACCGTTGAGGGGTCCGTGAAACGGAGGTTCAAACGACCCAAACCGATCACACTCGCCCTGGCGGGACTGGTCCTGGCCGGTGGAGCAGCTCTGGTTCGATTCGGCCCGTGGACGACCAATCAGCAGGACGTGACGCCTTATGTCACAACAGCGGAGCGAGGTGTGCTGTCCGGGCTGATCACCGCCAGTGGTGAACTGCTTGCCGTGCAGAAGGTGAATGTGAGTCCACGTCAACAGGGGCTTCTGGATCAACTCCTGGTTGATGAAGGCGATGCGGTGCAGAAAGATCAGATTCTTGCCTTGATGGACCCCGGCGATCTTGAAGACCGCCTGCAGGAACGACAGGCTCTGCTCCGCCAGGCGGAGGCGACTTACCGCAGAAGGCTGGATGAGTTCCAACGACAGAGCCGGCTTTATCAGTCCGGTGTGATCAGCGCCGATGCGTTCAGTGAGGTTGAAAATCAGATGCTGGGCAATCAGGCCGCGGTCATCGCGGCCCGTGAACGCATCGAGCAGCTGGAGGAGGAGCAGAGCCAGCAGAAGATCCGTGCACCCTTTGCAGGCACCATCACCGCGCGCTACGCCGAACCCGGTGCCTTCGTCACACCGACCACCACAGCGTCTGCCACCGCAGGAGCAACCAGCTCCTCGATCGTTGAGCTTTCCAGTGGTCTGGAGGTCTCAGCACGGGTGCCCGAAAGCGACATCGGTCGGATCGCCATTGATCAACTCGCCAGCATTCGCGTTGACGCCTATCCCGATGAACGCTTTGACGCCCGTGTCAGTGAAATTGCACCCAGGGCCGTCAAGCAGGACAACGTCACATCCTTTGAAGTGAAGCTGGATCTGATCGATCCACCCCAGAAACTGTTGATCGGCATGACCGCCGACATCAACTTCCAGACCGGGCGCGGCAAGCCCCGAACCCTTGTTCCCACGGTCGCGATCGTGACCGAAGACGGCCAGGCCGGCGTGCTTCTGGTCGACAACCAGCGGAAACCGGTTTTCCAGAGCGTGGAACTCGGCAACAGCAGCGGAGATCAGACTGCGATCCTGAAGGGCCTTGAACCGGGGACCCGCGTGTTCATCGACCTGCCTCCCTGGGCCGATAGCCGCGACTGAACCCGACGCTTACCGCTCCAACGCCATGCCCGAGGCTGCCGCTAAACCGCTGCTGCTGCTGATCGATGGCCATTCCCTGGCCTTCCGCAGCTTCTATGCCTTCAGCAAGGGGGGAGAGGGCGGGCTGGCCACCAAGGACGGGCGGCCGACCAGCGTGACCTACGGCTTCCTCAAAGCACTGCTGGAGAACGGCAAAAGTCTGAAACCACAAGGTGTTGCGATTGCCTTCGACACCGCCGAACCCACATTCCGCCACAAAGCGGATGCCAACTACAAAGCCCATAGAGATGTGGCACCGGAGGTCTTCTTCCAGGACCTCGAGCAGCTTCAACAGATCCTTCGTTCACAGCTCAACCTGCCCCTGTGCATGGCGCCGGGATTCGAAGCTGACGACGTGCTCGGCACCCTGGCCAACCGTGCAGCCGATGAGGGCTGGGGCGTGCGGATTCTCTCGGGAGATCGCGACCTGTTCCAGCTGGTTGATGACAGTCGTGACATTGCGGTGCTCTACATGGGAGGGGGGCCTTACGCCAGAAACAGTGGTCCGACGCTGATCCGCGAGGAGGGAGTGCTGGGCAAGCTCGGCGTCATGCCCGACAAGGTGGTCGACCTCAAAGCCCTCACCGGCGACAGCTCTGACAACATCCCCGGCGTGCGCGGAGTCGGACCGAAGACCGCCATCAATCTGCTGAAGGAGAACGTCGACCTCGATGCGGTCTACGCCACCCTTGAAAGCGTTGAGGCAGAGGGTCCCAAAGCCAGCCGGGGAGCCATCAAGGGAGCGCTCAAGGGAAAGCTGCGCAGCGATCGCGACAACGCTTATCTCTCCCGCAAGCTGGCGGAGATTTTGGTGGACATCCCACTTCCTGAACAACCGTCGCTTCCGCTGACAGCGATCGATTCAGAGGGTCTCAGTGCCCGCCTGGAAGACCTGGAACTCAACAGCCTTCTCCGTCAGGTCGGTGGCTTTGCTGCTGCTTTTTCAGCAGGGGGCTATGCAGCGAACGTTGAAACAAAACCTGTTCAGACGCCCACATCGACATCCAGCGATGCATCGGCAGCAGCTGAAGCATCGCCCACCGCTGAGGACCCCGAACAGGCGCTTCCTCAGCTGAAGCCTCAGCTGATTCAGGACAACGCCGCCCTGGACGCCCTGCTTGAGCGACTGATGAACTGCAGAGACAAGGCAGCGCCGGTGGCTGTGGACACGGAAACCACCGATCTCAACCCGTTCAAAGCCGAACTGGTGGGCATTGGAGTCTGCTGGGGAGAGGGCCTGAGCGATCTCGCCTACATCCCTCTCGGACACAAACCCGGGGATGACAGCAACCCCATCCAGCTGGCCCTGGAGGTGGTGCTGAATGCCCTGGCGCCCTGGCTGGCCAGCAGCGATCACCCCAAAACACTGCAGAACGCCAAATACGACAGGCTGATCCTGCTTCGCCACGGAGTCGCCCTTGGAGGAGTGGTGATCGACACCCTGCTGGCGGACTATCTGCGCGATGCAGCGGCAAAGCATGGGCTGGACCTGATGGCGGAACGGGAATTCGGCTTTCAGCCCACCGTCTACAGCGATCTGGTGGGGAAGAAACAGACCTTCGCGGATGTGCCGCTGGAACCCGCCAGCCTCTACTGCGGCATGGACGTGCACGTGACCCGGCGTCTGGCGCTGCTGTTGCGCAGTCAACTGGAGGTGATGGGTCCGCAGCTGCTGCCACTGCTCGAGCAGGTGGAACAACCCCTCGAAGCGGTGCTGGCCCAGATGGAAGCCACTGGGATCCGCATCGATGTGCCCTATCTCCAGACCCTCTCTGAGGAGATGGGAACCACCCTGCAGCGCCTGGAACTGGAAGCCAAGGAAGCCGCCGGCGTGGAGTTCAATCTGGCTTCACCCAAACAGCTGGGGGAACTTCTGTTCGACACCCTTGGGCTCGATCGCAAGAAATCCCGACGCACCAAAACCGGGTTCAGCACCGATGCCACCGTGCTGGAAAAACTCGGCAGCGATCATCCCGTGGTGCCATTGGTGCTGGAGCACCGGGTGCTGAGCAAACTCAAGAGCACCTACATCGACGCCTTACCGCAGCTGGTTGAAGCGGAAACCGGACGCGTGCACACCGATTTCAACCAGGCAGTGACGGCGACGGGTCGGCTGAGCAGCAGCAACCCCAACCTGCAGAACATCCCCGTTCGCACGGAATACAGCCGCCGGATCCGCAAGGCTTTCCTGCCGCAGGAGGGCTGGACCCTGCTCAGCGCGGACTACTCCCAGATCGAGCTGCGCATCCTCACCCACCTTTCGGGTGAAGAGGTTCTTCAGGAGGCCTACCGCAGCGGCGATGACGTGCACGCGCTCACGGCACGGCTGCTGCTGGATCAAGACGAGGTCAGTGCGGATGAACGTCGCCTGGGCAAAACGATCAACTTCGGAGTGATCTACGGCATGGGAGCTCAGCGCTTCGCCAGGGAGACCGGTGTGAGCCAAATGGATGCCAAGGAGTTCCTGGCCAAATACAAACAGCGCTACCCGAAGGTGTTCGCCTTTCTGGAGCTGCAGGAACGGCTCGCCCTCAGCCGCGGCTACGTGGAAACAATCCTCGGCAGAAGGAGACCATTTCATTTCGACCGCAACGGCCTGGGGCGGCTGCTGGGCAAGGACCCGCTGGAGATCGACCTTGATGTCGCCCGACGGGGCGGCATGGAAGCACAGCAACTGCGGGCCGCGGCCAACGCACCGATTCAGGGTTCCAGTGCCGACATCATCAAGGTGGCGATGGTGCAGCTGCAGGCCGAACTGCAGCGTCGGGGATTGCCTGCTCAGCTGTTGCTGCAGGTCCACGACGAACTGGTGCTGGAGGTGTCGCCAGAGGCTCTTGAGGCGACCAAGACGTTGGTTGTTGAAACGATGGAAAATGCCGTGAAACTCAGTGTTCCCCTTGTTGCGGAAACAGGAACAGGCTCAAACTGGATGGAAGCAAAATAACCGGCTCAGGAAGTCATTTCTCAACAGAGACAAACGCACTCAAGAAT
>CAJWZW010000099.1 GCA_913050565.1 uncultured Synechococcus sp. | reverse complement strand
GAATGCGGCTTGCCAGTGGCATCAACACCGGTCTCCGCATCAAACAGATCGTTGCTGAGGTTCTCCCAGAGCAGCAGAAGAATGGCGGCCACGAGAAAGCCCAACAGCTGGCTCCAGCGCAGCGAGCCGGAACGTCCGAAATGCCATCCGGCCGCCAGCAGAACAGGCATTGCGGCAACCGAATACATCGGCCACTTGATCGCAGCCTTCCACAGCTGCCGGCGGTCGGCGTAACGGGTTGCGACAGCCTGAGGCTCTGGCATGGACGAGGCCGGTTGCGATCGGTTCAGGTTCCATACATTTGAGCAGTCCCATCCGACCTGTCGCGCCGCCGATGCCGGCTGATCGTCGCTTCAGCAATGTTCTCAGCGCCGCCCAACAGGGCTGGGAGAACCGTGCCAGCGATGAAACGCTGTTGAGCCTGGCGTTACCGCTCGACGGCGTCGATCCCTTGCGGGCGTTGCCGTCGCTGGACCCGAGTTCCCCCTTCCGCGTGCTGCTCGACAGCACTCCAGGCCTGTGCCTGGCGGCGACAGGCTGCTGTCAGCAGCTCGAGCTGGCCGGCCCCCGGCGCTTTGAACTGGCGCAACGCTTCGCCGATCTCACCCTCAGCCGCCTGCAGCCGGCGGTGGATCGCGTCCCTCCCCAGGCAAGGCCTCGGGTGCTGCTGCGCTTCCACTTCTTTGATCAGGTGGGGGAGCAGCAACGCAGCCGGGAGCAGACACCAGCCGTTGAAGCCGTTCTCCCCCGCTGGCAACTCACGCGCCAGGGAACACGGGGATGGCTCTGCCTCAATGGTGCCGTGAACCATGAGGCTGAGGCCCGCATCCTGGCGGAGCAGCTCTGGCTGCAGCACCAGGCCCTGCAGAGCGCAGCCGGTGAACCCAGCGAAATCGTCAGCAGTGCTCCGGCTCTCCTGGGCAATCCAGACCCCGATTCCTGGCAGGAGCGCTACGCCAGTGCCCTGGATCGCGGCCTGGAGCTTGTTGACAACGGCGACCTGCACAAACTGGTGCTGGCCGTGCGTCAGTCGATGGATCTCGACGCGCCGTACGACCCGTTGCCACTGCTGCAGCGACTGCGGCAGCAGCAATCCGACAGTTGCCGCTTCCTCTGGCAGCGCTGCTCCGGCGATGCCTTCTTCGGTGCTTCACCGGAGCGGCTGCTGAGCCTGCGGGGTGGATGGCTGCGCAGTGACGCCCTGGCCGGTACCGCCTGTCAGGGGGACGATGGCCAGCAATTGCTCCGCTCAGACAAGGACAGGCGTGAGCACGAACTGGTGGTGGAAACCATCACCGAACAGATGCAGCGCAACGGGCTGCAGCCCCACCGGCGGCCACAGCCCCAGCTGGCCCGGCATGGTCATCTGACCCATCTGCACACGCCGATCACCGCGGCCATGGGGAGCACTCCGGTGCTCAACCTGGCGGAACAGCTGCATCCCACCCCCGCCGTTGCCGGATTGCCACGCCGGGAAGCCATGGGCTGGTTGCGCACGCTGGAGCCCTTTGATCGCGGCAGCTACGCCGCACCGATCGGGTGGATCGACAGCGCCGGAGACGCTGAATTGCGAGTGGCGATTCGCTGCGGGCACGCCAGGGGCTGCCAGCTCGACCTCACCGCCGGTGCAGGACTGGTGCGGGGGTCAGAAGCGGAACGGGAGCTGCAGGAGGTGGGTCTGAAACTGGCGGTGCTGGCCGACCAGCTGGAGCTTCAGACCAGTGCCTGCAGACGCTCCATCGTCTGATCCGCCAGGGGCTGCTGCATCAGCCGTTCCACCTCGCGAATCCCCGTTGGACTGGTCACATTGATCTCGCTGAGCATCCCACCGATCACATCGATGCCAACGAAGAACAGGCCCTCCGCCCGCAGGGCCGGTGCCAGGGCAGCGCAGATCTGCCGCTCGCGTTCGCTGAGCTCCGTGGCTTCCGCCTGACCGCCCACGGCAAGGTTGCTGCGGAATTCACCGGCCGATGGCCGGCGATTGATGGCCCCGAGCGGTTCACCATCCACCAGCAGGATGCGCTTGTCGCCATCGCTCACGGCAGGGAGAAAGGCCTGAGCCATCACCGGCAAGCGCTCCTGTTCGGTGACCAGCTCGAACAGAGCCTTGAGGCCGGGCGCATTGGAATTGACGCGAATCACCCCGAGGCCGGCCCGACCGCCGAGGGGCTTGAGCACGATGTCGTTGTGCTGCTCGGCAAAGGCGGAGAGTTCCGAGACCCGCCCGGCGACAAGGGTTGGCGCCATCCAGCGACTGAACCTCAGGGCGCCGAGCTTTTCATTCCAGGCCCGCAGCGCACTGGGGCGGTTGAGCACCCGAACCCCTGCCCGCTCCGCCACTTCAAGCAGATGGGTGGCGTACAGGTAGGCCTCATCCACCGGTGGATCCTTGCGCATCCAGATCACATCAAATCCAGCCAGCGACTGACGTTCCGCCGGCCCAACCGAGATCCAGGGCTCCGGCGTGACCGGCACCGCCATGGCAAGCGGTTCATCAGCCCTGGCGATCAAATCAGCGGGTGTGCAAGCCCAGACCGCATGGCCGCACCGCTGGGCCGCCTGCATCAACGCCGCGGTGGAATCCTTGTCTGGTTTGATCTGCCGCAGCGGATCCAGCACAAACAGCTGGCGCATGGCTCAGGCTTTCAGCAACGCATCCAGCCCGCCGTCACGATCCAGGGCATGGAGGTCGTCGCAACCGCCGATGTGGCGATCGTCGATGAACACCTGGGGAACGCTGCGGCGGCCATCTCCGCGAGCCGCCATCGCATCCCGACCCGGTTCATCGCCATCAACGCTGTGCTCGGTGTAGCTGACGCCCTTGCGATCCAGCAGCCCCTTGGCTCGTACGCAGAAGGGGCATGTGCTCCAGGTGTAGATCTCAACCTTGGCCATGGGGGGTCCTCAGGTGTTAGGCGGATCCTATGCAGCGACTGCGCTGATAGCGTCGGAAACCAAGCAGAACTGAGTCCTTGCTGGATCTCACCGACTTCAAGCGCGATCTCTCCGAGCTCACTGACCGCCTGGGCAATGCCCAGGACTGTCTTTGACGTTCCTGCACTGAAGGCACGCCAGCGGGATCTCGAACAGCTCGCCGCTCAACCTGATTTCTGGAACGACCAGCAGAACGCGCAGAAGCAGATGCGTCGCCTCGATGAGGTGAAGGCCCAACTGCAGCAGCTGGATGGATGGCGCAGCTCCATTGATGACGCCAAGGCGACGCTTGAGCTCTACGACCTGGAGCCCGATGACGAGATGCTGGGGGAAGCGCAGGACGGACTCCATGCGTTGCGTCAGGGGCTGGATCGCTGGGAGCTGGAGCGCTTGCTCAGCGGCGATTACGACAAGGAAGGGGCCGTACTCACCATCAACGCCGGCGCCGGTGGCACCGACGCCCAGGACTGGGCTCAGATGCTGCTGCGGATGTACACCCGCTGGGCGGAAGATCACGGCATGAAGGTGACCGTGGACGAGCTCTCCGAAGGGGAGGAAGCCGGCATCAAAAGCGCGACCATCGAGGTGGAGGGGCGTTACGCCTACGGCTACCTGCGCAACGAGAAGGGGACACACCGGCTGGTTCGGATCTCCCCGTTCAATGCCAACGACAAGCGCCAGACCAGCTTTGCCGGCATTGAGGTGATGCCCAAGATCGACGAGGAGGTTGATATCGACATCCCGGAGAAGGATCTGGAGGTGACGACAAGCCGATCGGGCGGTGCCGGCGGCCAGAACGTGAACAAGGTGGAAACAGCTGTCCGCATCCTGCACATCCCGACAGGGCTGGCCGTGCGCTGCACCCAGGAGCGCTCGCAGCTGCAGAACAAGGAAAAAGCAATGGCCCTGCTCAAGGCCAAGTTGCTGGTGATCGCCCAGGAGCAACGCGCCGCGGAGATCGCCGACATCCGTGGCGACATCGTGGAGGCGGCCTGGGGCAATCAGATCCGCAACTACGTCTTCCATCCGTATCAGATGGTCAAGGACCTGCGGACCAATGAAGAGACCAACGATGTGCAGGCTGTGATGGATGGCGCACTCGACCCGTTCATCGACGCTTCCCTGCGCCAGGGTGTCGACAGCCCTGGCGCTGACAGCGAAACCTGAAATCGATGGCATCCGACTCCTCTCCTCCGCCGAGCTTCACCAAACAGGCGATGCGGAACATGGTGCGCAAGGGTCGCCAGAGCCTGTTTCACTTCGGGCTCACCGCTTTCGGGTTCATCGGGTTCATCACCCTGGTGGCCTGGCTTGGTCGCCCGACCCTGCCCCACTGAGCCATGGAGCTTGACCTGGCGCTGGATGCAGCCGCCGTTCATCTGAACCGCCGGGATCCTCCCGATCTCTTCGATCCCTTCACCTGGGAAACCACACTGCAGACGTGGCTCGAAAGTGTCCGCCAGGATTCAGCCATGAACTGCCCGGCGCTGGTGAGGCGAGCTGAGGAAATCAGTCTCGGGCTGCGCTTCACCGACGACGCCAGCATCTGCGAACTCAACGGCACCTGGCGACAGCGCCAGGAACCAACGGACGTTCTCTCCTTTGCAGCACTGGAGGATGCACCTGACTGGCTCGATGACGGCTCGGTGGAGCTCGGCGACATCGTGATCTCGCTGGACACGGCTCGTCGCCAGGCCCTCGAGCACAACCACAGCCTGAAGCGCGAGCTGCAGTGGCTGGCCAGCCATGGGCTGCTGCATCTCCTCGGCTGGGACCATCCCGATGACGCCAGCCTGGACGAGATGCTGGCTTGCCAGGACCTGCTTCTGAGCACCATTGGGCCCGCTGATTCCGCTGGCGGTAACGTGCAGTCCCATGGACCGGAATCGAACACCAGCGACTCCGCAGGAGATGCCCACTGAATCCCCGATGACGGTTGAGGAGGAGGCGACGGCGAGGAGTGCAGCCGCTCGTCGCCGCAGCTGGCGGATCGCAGGGGACCTGCCGGCCAGCTTCCGTTACGCAGCCCAGGGGTTGGGCTATGCAACCGTCAGTCAGCGCAATTTCCGGATTCACCTGGCCACCGGCGTTGTGGTGTTCCTCCTGGGTGTTTCCCTGCAGCTGGACCTCATCCGGATGGCGGTTCTGGTGCTCACGGTGGCTGCGGTTCTGGTGCTGGAGCTGCTGAACACCGCCATTGAGGCTGTGGTGGATCTCACCATCGGCCGCCGCTATCACCCCCTCGCGCGCATCGCCAAGGACTGTGCCGCTGCCGCTGTGCTGGTGGCCGCGATCAGCTCCCTGTTGATCGCCTTCTGCCTGCTGCTGCCGCCCCTCCTGCTTCGCCTGAATTCCTGAGATCCACCGATGCTGCTGGTCATCGACAACTACGACAGCTTCACCTTCAACCTGGTGCAGTATTTCGGCGAACTGGC
>CAJWZW010000098.1 GCA_913050565.1 uncultured Synechococcus sp. | reverse complement strand
CCGGTGCCGACACCGATCAGCAGGATCAGTAATCCATAGATGAATGAGCGGCGTTTGACCCGGTTGAACTCCTCCAGATCGATCTCAAGTCCCATGGTGAACAGCAGATACACCGCTCCGAGATCCGAGAGCAACTGCACCGTTTCGCTGCTGCTCTCCACCCAGCCAAGGCCATGGGGACCCACCAGCACACCGGCAGCCAGCAGACCAACCAGATCCGGAAGTCCGCATCGCCGGATCAGCGGTGGAACCGCAGCACTGATCCCAACCAGCAGAGAGAACACCCCAAGGGGGTGGTGCATCACATGCGCAAGAGAGGCCTGCATCGCCATCGGGACAAGGCCGACTGCCCATCAGCATGCTGCGGGAACAGCCTTCCCACAACGACTGCTTCAGGAAGCGACAACTCCCTCACCAGCCTGCACCCGCCAGAGTTTGGCGTACGCGCCACCAAGGTTCAGCAGGGATTCATGGGTGCCCTGCTCAACGATGCGACCGGAGTCCATCACCACGATCCGATCCGCATGACGCACGGTGCTGAGGCGGTGAGCGATCACAACCGTGGTGCGATCCCGGGTGATCTGCTCCAGGGACCGCTGGATTGCGGCTTCGGTGTCGTTGTCCACGGCGGCGGTGGCTTCATCGAGCACCAGCACTGGAGCATCCTTGAGGATCGCGCGGGCCAGGGCAATGCGCTGACGTTGCCCCCCGGAGAGACGTTGACCGCGCTCTCCCACCACCGTGTCGTAACCATCGGGCAACGCGTTGACGAATGCGGACACCTCCGCCAGCTGCGCTGCCCGTTCGATGGCATCGCGATCTGGATCGGCGACGCCATAGGCGATGTTTTCGGCAACCGTGCCGTGGAACAGGTAGACGTCCTGACTCACCAGGGCGATGGCACGTCGCAGATCCTGCAGCTTCAACTGCTCGATCGGTCGACCATCCAGAAGAATGCGGCCTCTGTCGTGTTCGTAGAGGCGCAACAACAATTTGACCACGGTGCTCTTTCCAGAGCCGGTGGCGCCGACGATCCCGACGGTGTCACCAGCCGGCACCACGAGATCGAAACCCTGCAACAGCGGGAGACGCTGCGGATAAGCGAAATGAACCGCATCAAAACGCACTTCACCCCGCACCAGCCTGGGGTTCACAGCGGTAGAGCCGCTACGGATGCTGATCGGGGTGTCGATCAGATCCAACACCCGTCTGGCGGACGCCATCGATCGCTGATATTCGTCCAGGGTTCGCCCCAGGGCGGTGAGCGGCCACAGCAGACGTTGCGTGATGAACACCAGCACGCTGTACGTGGCCACCGGCAACTGACCCTGAAGGGCCTGAAAGCCGCCCACCAGAAGGATCGAAAGGAAGGCGAACAGAATCGCGAAGCGAATCAGCGGGATGAACGCCGCAGAAAGGCGGATGGCCCGGGCATTGCTGCTGCGATAGGCCTGGCTCTCACGCCTGAGCTGTTCAAGCTCCAGCTCCTCTGCGGTGAAGCTCTTGATCGTGAGCATCCCTCCGAGGTTGTTGGACAGGCGGGCTGCAAGGTCTCCGGCGCAGGCACGCACCTCCCGGTAGCGGGGGGCCAGTTGGCGCTGGAAGCGCAGCGAGCCCCAGAGGATCACCGGAATGGGCAGATACGCGAACACCGCCACCTCCGGTGCCACCACCGCCATGCCGACTCCCACCACCAGCACGGTGGTGATCAGCTGAAGGATCTGGTTGGCACCGCGATCAAGGAAACGCTCCAGCTGGTTGATGTCATCGTTGAGCACGGTCATCAACCGTCCGCTGCTGTCCTGCTCGAAGAAGGCCATCTCCAGCTGCTGGAGATGGTCATACGCCTCAAGACGCAACCGGTGCTGCGTGATCTGGGCCAGGTTGCGCCAGAGCACGTCGTAGAGGTATTCGAACAGCGATTCCGCCGCCCAGATCACAAAGGTGAGCAGAGCCAGCACCCACAGCTGCTGGCCAACGCTGTTCAGCCCGAAACCCGCCAGCAGCGACTGCTGGCCCCTGACGACCACATCCACCGCCAGGCCGATCAGCGCAGGAGGTGCCAGGTCGAACAGCTTGTTGAGCAGCGAACAGGCAGCAGCCGCCACAACCAACCGACGCTGCGGTTCAAGGTGAACCAGCAACCTGCGCAGCGGAGATCGCTGTGACGGAGCTGATTGAAAAGTCGGATCCGTCACGGTTATTGAGCAGGAAGTTCCCCTGAACGGAGACGAAAACGACCAGCAGCCGTCAATTAAGCGTCGCTCTTATCCGTGGGATGACAGGCGTGATCGACAGACAGGATTGAGCGATCGATCACAGCGACGGGCTGCTGTTCAGGCAAAGCTGGTTCAGCCGCGGTATCCGCCGCCACCGCCGCGAGGTCCACCAGTGCGTTCCCGTGGAGTGGCCTTGCTGACGCGGATCATGCGACCCATCCACTCCACGTCCTGAAGGTCGTCGATGGCCTTCTGCTCATCCTCATCGTTGATCATTTCGACGAAGGCGAAACCGCGCTTCCGGCCGGTTTCACGATCGAGGGGGAGACTGCAGTTCTTGACTTCGCCGTACTCGCTGAAGAGATCAAACAGATGGTCTTGCTCCGCCTGGAACGAAAGATTGCCGATGTAGATGGTCATGGACCGTGGAACCGTGGGATGTGCTTAGTCGCGTGAGCCGGTTCCGACGGGGCGGAGTAGGCCGGTGGTCAGGCGTGAACCCGTTGACGTTACAGGGCTGGGGCACGAAACGACATCGGGAATTGAAGCAATGGCAAAGACTGACCAGCAGCTCTGAGATCGGCCTGATTCTCAGTCGATCGCAAACCACATTGTCCGAGTGCGGATACTGAGTTGATCCACACTCGAAGCAGAGATCAGACCGGGAAACGTTGAGCCGCCTCCTCAGTGCACTGGGCGCGGGATTCTTCAATCCCTTCACCCCCGGTGAGTCGATCCATGAAGCAGTTGCAGGTGAAATCACCCATGCCATCGGGGGGTGTTTTGCCGGCACTTTCCATCGCCGCATTGAAGGCAACCAGGCAGAACGAACGAATCATTCCGTTGTCTGCAGAAAGTGTCGGTGCCGGTACAGCTGAAAGAAAGAAACCCAGCGCCAGAGGAAGCATCAAGAAGCCTGTGTGATCTGTAGCTCCCGGTTCATCACACGCAGGCGCCGCAGGTTGTTGAACACATCCTCGGGCATGCCTTTAGGTAGATCCACCAGGCTGTGATTGTCGAAGATCTGGATGCGCCCGATCAGTCGACCCTGCAGGCCTGTCTCCCCGGCGATTGCACCCACCAGATTGCCGGGCTTCACCCTGTCGCGATGCCCCACTTCAACGCGATAGCGCTGCATGTTGTCTTCAGGCGGGCGGGCCGGGCGGTCGTTGCGACGCTCCCGACGCTCGCCGCGATCACGATCACGGCGCTGGGTGTTGTGAATCCAGTCGTCATCACCCTGCTGCCGCAACAGAGGCTCAGAGCCGATGGCCAGACTCAGCGCGGCATAGGCCAGCTGCTCGGAGCTCAGCTCCAGTTCCGTACCGATCCGCTGCAGCAACTCCTTCAGAAGTGCTTCCTCATCAGCGTTGGCCCGCGGTTGCTGAGCCGCATCCGCCAGACGTTTATGCAGTCGGTCCAGACGTCCCTGGTTGATCGCCGTGTTGCCAGGAACCTCCATCGGCTCGATCGGTTGGCCGGTGGCCCGCTCGAGATTGTTGATGAAACGGCGTTCCCGGGGCGTGACAAACAGAACCGCCTCGCCGGTGCGACCGGCGCGACCGGTGCGACCGATGCGGTGCACGTAGGCCTCGCTGTCGAACGGCATGTCGTAATTGATCACCAGACCGATCCGGTCCACATCCAGACCCCGGGCCGCCACATCGGTGGCCACCAGAATGTCGACAGATCCGCCGCGCAACCGCTCCACGGTTCGCTCCCGCTGGTTCTGCGGCACATCACCATTGAGCACAGCAACCTGATGGCCGCCGGCTTCCAGGGTTTCCGCAACGGTGAGCGTGATGGCCTTGGTGCGGGCAAAGATGATCACCCCTTCGCCACCACAGGCATCCAGCACCCGTTGCAACGCCTCCAGCTTGTGGGGCATGGGAACGGTGATGGAGCGCTGACGGATGCGACGGCCCTCCTGATCCTTCGTGCGGATCGTCACTTCCGCAGGGTCTTTGAGATAACGCTTGGAAAGACGGCGAATCTCCGACGGCATCGTGGCCGAGAACAGCACCACCTGGCGCTCCTCAGGCAACTGGCCAAGGATCCATTCGACGTCGTCGATGAAGCCCATCCGCAACATCTCATCGGCTTCGTCCAGCACGAGGCTGCGAAGACCGGAGGTATCGAGCGTGCCCTGGCGCATGTGGTCCATCACCCGACCGGGGGTGCCCACCACCACATCCACACCACGACGCAGGGCACTGATCTGAGAGCGGAAATCCGAGCCGCCGTACACCGCCAGCACTTTCAGGTGCGGATGGCCCGCGGCATAGGCCTTGAACGAATCAGCCACCTGCATGGCCAGTTCACGGGTCGGAGCCAGCACCAGAACCTGTGGTGTCTTCTGGCCGGACTGAAGCCTCTCGAGCAACGGCAGAGCGAAGGCTGCGGTCTTGCCGGTTCCCGTCTGCGCCTGGCCCACAAGGTCGCGGCCGAGCATCAGATCCGGAAAGGCCGCCTTCTGAATCGGGGATGGATCGGTGTATCCCTTGTCGGCCAGCGTCTTCAGCAGCGCATCACTGAACCCGAAGCCATCGAAACCGGACTCCGGTGCTGAGGATTCGATCGTGGTGGTGAACAGCTCCGTATCAGAACTCGCCGTCAGCGTGGAGGCGGACAGATCGACGACGCACGGGGTCTCCCCGCGCAGTTGCTGCTCAGTCATAGAAGTGGCTTTGCCTGATTGATCTCTGAAATCAGGCTCACAACCACCCGGACCTTGAAAGATCGCGCCTTGGTTGTGTTGCCTACGCTTCAAAGGTTGGCTGTCAATTTATCACCCGGCCGTAATCATCCTGCAGTCGTTCGATGTCGTCCTCACGCAAATCATCGCCGTGCTGCACTTCGAGAATGATCAGATTTCGATCTCCACCTCGCGCACGGTGAATGGCTCCACGGGGGATCGTCAGCATCACTCCCGCACGGGCTTGATGCCATTGTTCGCCGCACAACAGATCCCCGGTGCCATCCACCACGGTCCAGCTTTCACTTCTGTGGCGATGGCGCTGAAGTGAAAGCTGGCAGCCAGCACGGACCAGAAGGCGTTTCACCTTGTAGGCGGGGCCTTCCGTCAACTCTTCGTACCAGCCCCAGGGACGCTCGACCCGCATCACGGCACGGTCACCAGATCAAGGCTGGCACGGGTTCGCGTGATTGCCGTGTACAGCAACCGTCGGTCATGGT
>CAJWZW010000097.1 GCA_913050565.1 uncultured Synechococcus sp. | reverse complement strand
CGACGTAGCTGAGGTGATCGCGGTCGTCGCCATCGGTCCAGATCTGTGGAGCCTTGGTGAAGAACATGCGATTGCTGAAAGCCACAATCACCTGTCCCTTGGGGCGGGTGATGCGCAACAGTTCGGCCGCAACCGCTTCCGGTTGCTGCAGATACTGCCAGCCGGCAACGATCAGGGTGCAGTCCGTGCTGTCGTCGTCGAGGGGGAGGGTCTGATCCTGATTGAGGTTCTGAACCCAGTGCCGATCGAGTCGGGGGTTGGCGGACAGCTCCTCATCGTTGAGGCCATGGCCAACCACCTGGTCGTAGTGGATGTCGTCAGGCAGATGGCTGACCCAGCTGCTCATCAGATCCAGAACCTGGGCGCAGGGCGGAATCCGCTCGCGATACAGCTGCGTCAGCCGGGCGCGGAAGCCGGCGTCGAGATGATGAACGAAGCGAGGCTCGCTGTAGAACAGCGCGTCATCACTGCCATCGAGCTTGTAGCGCTGAGCGTCCTCAAGTACACGGATTGCTGCCATCGCTCAACCCAGCTGGAGGTACCAGTGCACCAGGCCGGACAGCTGACCAACAATTCCTTTGCCGGTGGTCCACTCCCCGATCACAGCTGCTGTGAAGCCGACCATGGCGAAGCGTCCGTTGAGCTGTTCAACAAACCCGAGCGCTGTGGCGTTCCAGGGACGCGCTGTGGTGAGGGACTCACCGAAGCGCTCGGGCTGCTCGTACTGAAAAGCCGGCCGGTTCATGGCAAAGCGCAGATCCAGCGGACCTTAACGGCCGTGCCGGCTCGACCGGGATAGGGCGCCCACTGTCCGTCGGCATCCTTCTTCTCCATCCGACCCTCCGAACAGACGGCTCGCATGGGCAGCAGGCGGCTGGTCCAGGACGATTGGCCGGCACGTTTGAGCAGCAGGCCTGCTTCCACTTCCACGTTTCCTTTGACAGCCCTGGGATTGCGCAGGTATTCGGCGGCCTCAACACGATCGGTTCGGGTCGCCTCCACAAAGGTCCAGCCCTCGCCGGGCAGTTCGCTTCGTCGCAGCTCTCTCCAGGCCGAAGACTCAACAGCTGGAGACCACTGGGCGAGGACGGGGGACACCGCTGCTGCAGGCGCCAGGATCAGGGAGAGTCCGGTCACCAGGGAAAGGCGGAAACGATGAATCCGTGATGAATGAATCAGGCAGGTCAATTAATCACCCATGAATTCTTAATTACCGAAACTTTACGAAGCCTTGAAACGAAAACATGAATGAATGGTTATGGCATCAACGGGGGCACTGATGTCAGCTTGTAGGTGTCAACGTCCCAGCGTCATGTCCTTCATCCATCAGGGACGTACTCCCTACACCGTCCGGCACAGAAACGCCTCCGGTGAAAAAATGGAATCGTGTTTTTACGCCAGCGATGCCTTTGAAGCCCGGCTTCTGGCCATGGAGTTCAACGCTTACATCCGTCAGCATCCGAACAGCATTGATTCGATTCTTCAATCGCTGCACTGAAGGATTGACACCGTTTCACCGGGCCTGAACCAACAATCTCAGTCGTTCGGCCCTTCATTCACGGCAGCACGGCGACGCTCCACCTGCACGAACAACAACCAGGCCAGGCTGCTCAGGCATCCTCCCAACCAATCGCTGCGCAGCAGTTCAACGATGGCAATGGTGCTGGCACCGATCCGGAGTCCCCGCAGCAGCCAATCCATCAGAGGTGGTGTCTGAGGTTGTTCACGCTGCATGATTGAGATCCGGAAGGATGGCTGCGTTCCCCGCTTCCATGATCCACGACGCTCCAACCGATTCAGGTGTTGTTCTGGAGCTGGAACAACAGGCACGCCGCAAGGGCACAGGGATCGGTGCCGATGAACTGGATGGCTGCTGGCAGCTGCATCAGACCTGGTCCCGCGAGGGCAACGCCTCCTCCAGCCTGAGCATCGGTCTTCTGCGTGGCCTGCAGGCCTGCCTGATGCTGACGCGGCAGGACGATGGCATGGCCATCGCCAACCAGGTGAGCCTCGGCGCGGTTCAGCTCCGCTTCGATGGCACCGCTGCACTGAAGGGACGCCAGCCAATGCTGATGTTCAGCTTCGACTCCGTGCGCCTGAAGGTCGGTTCCCTGACGCTGGTGAACCGGTCGATTCCTGCACCGGCAAAACAGCGACAGCCCTTCTTCGCGCTGATTGCGATGGGTGCCGAGCGCGGCTGGCTCTGCGCGCGCGGCAAAGGTGGTGGACTGGCGCTCTGGATCCGCAACCCCACAAACGCCGCATGAAACCCGCCGTTGCCCTGGCCATGCTCGAGCGCGACAACCGCTGGCTTCTGCAGCTGCGCGACGACATCGACACCATCCTCTGCCCCGGCCAATGGGGCCTGTTCGGTGGACACCTGGAACCGGGGGAAACTCCCGAACAGGCCATTCAGCGTGAACTGGAGGAGGAGATCGCCTGGCGGCCTGATCCTCCCTTGCAGCCATGGTTCAGCGACGCGAGCGGAAACCGGATGGTGCACGTGTTCCGGGGACAACTGCTGCGCCCGCTGGAACAGCTGAAGCTTCTCGAAGGGCAGGACTGGACCCTGGCCAGCCTCTCAGAGATGCGCAGTGAATCGATCTGGAGCGAACGCTGCAGGGAGTACCGGCCGATGGCCGCCGGCCTGACGGGCGTTGTGCAGCGACTGCAGGCGGAGGGACATCAGGATGGCTGAACCCTGGCTGGAGATCAGCAACGGCGAGGCCTGGCTCAACCGCAAAACGGTGCTGCGGAATCTGAACCTTCGGCTTCACCTCGGCGAATCCACCACGATCCTCGGCCCCAACGGTGCCGGAAAGAGCAGCCTGGTGAAGTTGATCGACCGAACGCTGCTCCCGATCGTGCAGCCGCATTCCCATCTCAGGCTGTTCGGCAGAACGAATGTGAATCTCTGGGACCTGCGCCGACGGATCGGTGTGCTGAACAGCGAGCTGGAGCTGCGTTTTCCTCCCGCTGCCGCGGCCCTGGAGGTTGTTCTGAGTGGGTTGTTCGGGTCGATGCGACTCGGGCGAGACCAGGTTCCAACAACTCAGCAACAGCAGGTCGCCCGGAATCTGATGCAACGGCTTGGCCTGGACAGCATTCTCGATCAGCCCTACCGGGAGCTCTCCGACGGGCAGAGACGACGGCTGCTGATCGCCAGGGCACTGGTGCACGAACCGGAGGTGCTGGTCCTGGATGAACCGAGTCGAGCCCTCGATCTGCAGGCCAGTCATCAGCTCATTCACTGCCTGCGTCAGCTGTGCCGTCAGGGCACAACGCTTGTGCAGGTCACCCACAGGATTGACACCATCATCCCGGAAATGAAACGTGTGCTGTTCCTTCAGGACGGCACCATCAGCGCCGATGGAACACCGGAAAACATGCTCACAGCGGAACGGTTGAGTGGCCTGTTCTCAACCCCGCTGACCGTGGTGGAGTCGGGTGGATTTCGGCAGGTTCTGCCGGACCCGACTACTTGGGACGCTTGGTGAGGTCGCCGAAGTCGTCGTCGTTGGGCTGAAGGAACTGCCACACGACAGGAACGGTGAACACCACCACCAGTCCGATGGTTGCCCAGATGGCCACGGTGTAGTCGCCGTTCATCGCCTTAAGCCAAGAGACCGGACCTTAGCGGCATCCGCCTCAGGGGGTGAGGTCACCGTGACTGCGCAACACTCCATGCCTGGGTGCGAACAGAAACGCCAGCAGAAACTGCAGGGTCTGAGCCAGAACGATGCAGCCGGCTGTGGAGCTGTCGGTCCAGTAGCTGACGAAGACCCCCAAAACACTGGAGAGCACGCTGCTCAGAACCGCCAGCAGCGTCATGCGATCGAAACGATCGGTGAGCAGATAGGCCGTGGCTCCCGGAGTCACCAGCATGGCGACCACCAGAATGATGCCCACGGTCTGAAGCCCAGCCACGGCAGCCAGGGAGAGCAGACCGAGCAGGAGGTAGTGCAGCACGCCCGTGTTGATGCCGATCGAGCGCGCGTGGGTGGGATCGAAACAGAACAGCATCAGATCCCGGCGAAGCAGCAGCAGAAACGCCAGGACAATGGCTGCGATCAACAGCGTCTGCTGCAGATCTCCGTTGGTGATGCCCAGAACATTGCCAAACAGGATGTGGGTCAGATCGATGTTGCTGCGGGTTTTCGACACCAGCACCAATCCGAGCGCAAAGAACCCGGTGAACACCAGGCCGATCACGGTGTCTTCCTTCACCCGCGATTTCTGCTTCACAAAGCCGATCGCGGCCACGGACCCGACACCGAACACAAAGGCCCCGACAGCGAAGGGCAACCCCAGGGCATAGGCCACCACCACACCGGGGAGCACGGCATGGGACACCGCATCTCCCATCAGCGCCCAGCCTTTGAGGGTCATGTAGCAGGACAGCAACCCACAGACGCCCCCCACAAGAGCACTCACCAGCAGGGCTCTGACCATGAAGGCATGGCCCAGGGGTTCCAGCAGCAGATCCATCCGATCAGTATGGGCGCGTTGACGACCGGTCTGATGCCTCGCGCTTCAACCCAAACCGCGCGCCCGGCCCTGCGGCGGCTGCCCACTCGGCCGAGCCGTCTGGTGCAGTCGGTGGTGCGTCGGTTGCTGCCGATGCTGTTCCGACTCCAGGGTCTGGAACTGCATTGCGAACACGCCGCGAAGCAACTGGTCCGGGCCGTCAGTGCACAACAACGGGGCGAAACCAGCCTGCTGATCGCCTTCCGGCACCCCAGCACCCGCGATCCCGTTGTGCTGGCGGACCTGTTCTGGAACAGGGTCAGAGCCGAAGCGGACTTGATGGGTCAGCCGCTGCTGCGACCTTTTGAGCTGCGCTTCCTGTACGACCGCGGCATCCCGATCTGGGCAGGCCCGCTGATCGGATGGCTGCTGCAGCGCTGCGGTGGGATCGCCATCCATCGCGGCCGGCTGGACCGACCGGCTCTCAACCAGGCGCGCAAGGTGCTTGCTCAGGGGCGTTATCCCCTGGCGGTGGCACCCGAGGGGGCGACCAACAACCTCTCTGGCGAAATGGCCCCCCTGGAACCGGGAGTGGCGCAGCTTGCCTTCTGGGCCGCTGATGATCTGGCCACGAGCAATGACCCGCGCAGCCTGCAGGTGCTGCCGGTGAAAATTCGATACAGCTGGCGTCAACCCAACTGGACAGCCCTCGATGCACGGCTGAGCGCCCTGGAACAGCATCTGGGTCTCTCGCCTGATGTGGATCGGAACGAGGAATCCATCGCGCGGCAACGAAGCCGGCTTCTGGGCATCGGCACAGCCCTGATGGAGGTGCTGGAACAGCTGGAGAGACTGCCGACCGATGAGGCACTGCCGCTCACGCAACGCATCGAGATCTACCGCTTGCACGGCCTGGCAAAAGCGGAGGCTCACTTCCACCTTCGGGCCGGGAGCACCCTGCAGGAACGCTGCCGTCGCATCGAACAGGCCGCCTGGG
>CAJWZW010000096.1 GCA_913050565.1 uncultured Synechococcus sp. | reverse complement strand
GGAGCCGAGCAACGCAGCAAATTCGATGAAGCAGCAGGCGGTTCCGTAGAGCAGGGGCCAGAGACTGCTGAGACGAGCCCAGTTGTGCAGATCATCGAGGCTGGTGAGAATCACGTTCTCACTCAGATCGGTGGTGATCGGAGGGGCACCAACAGGGCCACAACTCGCTTCACGCAGGTCGCGAACAGCAGTGATGGACGGAGTAGGGATGTCAGTCATGGCTCAGCTCCACTCGAGTGCGCCCTTGCGCCAGGCATAGGCCAGAGCGACCAACAGAATCGCAATGAAGACCAGAGCCTCGATGAAGGCAAGCAGGCCAAGGCGGTGGAAGGCGACGGCCCAGGGATAAAGGAACACTGTCTCCACATCAAAAATGACGAAGACCAGCGCAAACATGTAGTAGCGAATATTGAACTGAATCCAGGCCCCACCGATGGGTTCCATACCCGATTCGTAGGTGAGCTGACGCTCACCGGCGCGGCTTCTGGGCGCCACGAGCTTGTTGGTGATCAATGCCAGAGCTGGAACCGCAGCCGCGATCAACAAAAAGCCCAGGAAGGCGTCATAGCCGGGCAGGGCGAACATGAACGTCCCCATAGTCCGCGCCAGTCTGACATTCGCCGCCCGGAGTTGACGTCGATAGAGTCACCCGGAACAGCGAACCTGCGGTGAGCAACGAGCTACAGCCTGTGGAGCAGCCTTCCGTTGCCGAAACCGCAGAGCTCCCTGCTGAGCAGGACACAGTTGATACAGCTCCCGCTGAGGAGGTTTCTGCCGAAGAAGCTCCGGAGAGCGATCCACGCACCCATCGTTTCGAGTGCCGCAGCTGCGGTTACGTCTATGACCCGGATGAAGGGGTCAAAAAAGTGAATATTGCAGTGGGAACGGCATTTGCGGAACTGGATGCGCTGTCCTTTCGCTGCCCTGTCTGCAGGAGCAAAGTTGCAGCCTTCAAGGACATTGGTCCACGATCCAAGGCGAGTGGGTTCGAAGAAAATCTCAACTACGGCCTTGGCGTCAACCGAATGACCCCAGGCCAGAAGAACGTTCTGATCTTCGGCAGCCTCGCCCTGGGTTTTGCCTTCTTCCTCTCTCTGTATTCCCTGCGCTGATCGCTCCACCATGAGCCGCTTCTTCTCCTCCGCCGTCAACCTGCTGCTGGTGCTGGTGCTGGGTGTCAGCCTCAGCGGTTGCGTTTCAACTCGCCTGCCCACGGCCACAAGCAGTCCCTGGCAATCCCAGGATCTGGACACCCAGGCGAATCCACTGGACATTGCCTTCACCGACCCGGAGCATGGCTTCCTGGTTGGCAGCAACCGAATGATCCGGGAAACCAACGACGGCGGCGCTCACTGGAACGAACGCAGCCTCGATCTGCCTGATGAGGAGAATTTCCGCCTCATCAGCATTGATTTCAACGGAGATGAAGGCTGGATCGCCGGCGAACCTGGCCTGTTGATGCACACCGATGATGGAGGCCAGAACTGGACACGCCTCTTTCTCGACACAAAGCTGCCGGGCGAGCCATATCTGATCACCGCTTTAAGCCGCCATTCCGCTGAACTGGCAACCAATGTCGGAGCGGTGTACGAAACCAGCGACGACGGTGGCAGCTGGGAAGCCAAGGTGACCGATGCCGCAGGGGCGGTTCGAGACCTTCGCCGCGGCGTTGATGGCAGTTACGTCAGCGTGAGCAGCCTTGGCAACTTTTACGCCACCTGGCAACCCGGGGATGCGGTCTGGAAAGTGCATCAACGCGTGAGCAGCCAGCGGCTCCAGAGCATCGGCTTCCAGCCCGACGGCAAACTTTGGATGGTTGCCCGTGGTGCTCAGATTCGACTCAACGACGAATCGGGAGACCTGGACAGCTGGAGCAAGGCGATCATCCCGATCACCAATGGATATGGCTACATGGACATGGCATGGGACGAAAACGGGGCCATCTGGGCCGGAGGCGGCAACGGGACGTTATTGGTGAGCCAGGACGGCGGCGACAGCTGGGAAATCGATCCGGTGGGTGATCGTCAACCAAGCAATTTCACCCGGCTGATCTTTGATGGCGACCACGCTTTCGTGCTGGGCGAACGCGGCAATCTTCTGCGCTGGGACAACAACGCTGTGTAACCGAGACAGCCTCCGAGCCCCGGAGATGAAGGCCACCCCCTAGGATCATCCGACTGAATCGCCCTAAGCCATGGCTGCAGGCTCCACCGGGGAACGCCCGTTCTTCGAAATCATCACGAGCATCCGTTACTGGGTCATCCACGCAGTGACATTGCCCTCCATCTTCTTGGCGGGGTTCTTGTTTGTGTCCACCGGCCTGGCCTACGACGCCTTCGGGACACCACGTCCTGATGCTTACTTCCAGGCGGCTGAGAGCAAAGCTCCTGTTGTCAGTCAGCGTTATGAAGGCAAATCCGAGCTCGATGGACGCCTGAAGTAAGTCCATGGCACAAGCTCCCGTCTCCTCTGCGCCACGCGTCTACCCGATTTTCACGGTCCGCTGGCTTGCTCTTCACACCCTCGGAGTTCCGACGGTGTTCTTTCTCGGCGCTCTCGCCGCGATGCAGTTCATTCGTCGCTGATTTCTGCTTGTGGAACGCAATCCCAATCCCAACAATCTTCCGGTTGAACTCAACCGAACCAGTCTGTATCTGGGGCTTCTCGTGGTCTTTGTGACCGGGGTCCTTTTCTCCAGCTACTTCTTCAACTGAGGCTCCATTCATGAGCGGAAAGAAATCTCCGTATCCCGACGGTCGAATTCCTGATCGTCTTCCTGATGGCCGCCCGGCAGTGCCGTGGCGCTCACGTTGGACTGAAGGTGTCCTTCCCCTCTGGCTGGTTGCAACAGCTGGTGGTATGGCAGTGCTGTTCGTGGTTGGTTTGTTCTTCTACGGAGCCTATACGGGTGTTGGATCAGCCTGATCTGACTCTCCGATAACTATCTGACCGGCTGAAAGGCCGGCTTTTTTATGGCTCAACAACCTGTGTAGTTCCGATACCAACGGGCGAAGAAATCCACCCCTGTTTCAATCGAAGTTGACGGGCTGAAACCCACCCAGCGCTCCAGTGCATGGGTATCCGCCGCTGTTGCAACGACATCACCAGGCTGCATCGGCTGAAAGTCCTTAACCGCCTCACGGCCCAGTGCCTGCTCCATCACCTCAATGAAACGCAGCAGTTCCGTGGGCTGACTGTTGCCGATGTTGAACAACCGATGCGGAGCTGACGCTGTTGCAGGATCCGGGTGCAACGCATTGAAATCGGGATTGGCTGTTGCCGGCTTGTCGCAGCAGCGGATGACCCCTTCCACGATGTCGTCGATATAAGTGAAATCGCGCTGCATCCGGCCGTGGTTGAACACCTTGATCGGCTCACCGGCCAGAATCGCCCTGGCGAACAACATCGGAGCCATATCGGGGCGGCCCCATGGCCCATAAACAGTGAAGAAGCGCAGACCGGTGGCCGGCAGCCCATACAGATGGCTGTACGTGTGAGCCATCAGCTCATTGGCCTTCTTGCTGGCGGCATACAGGCTCACCGGATGGTTCACCGCTTGACCCTCGTGGAAGGGGAGATTGCGATTGCCGCCATACACCGAACTGCTGGAGGCATAAACCAGATGGCCAACACCGTTGTGGCGGCAGCTTTCCAGGATGTGACCGAAGCCCACCAGATTGCTCTGGATGTAAGCAGCAGGGTTCTCCAGCGAGTACCGCACCCCCGCCTGTGCAGCGAGGTTGACCACAACGGAAGGATGCTCTGCGGCGCAAAGATTCATCAGCGCATCCCCGTCTTCCAGGGACATTCGCTCGAAGCGCCAGGCATCACTGGAAGCAGCAGCCTCGATCTCACGAAGACGGGCCTGCTTCAGCGTCGGATCGTAATAGTCGTTCAGGTTGTCGATGCCGACAACCCGATCACCCCGTTGAAGCAGACGCTTGCTGAGAGCTGCTCCAATGAACCCGGCGGCACCGGTCACCAAAACCGTTCGTGTCATCAACCCTCTCCGTCACCCACTTTCCAGAGATTCAACCCGGCAGCTCTCACCTGCTGCGAATCGGTCACAGCCCGAGCGTCGAACACCCAGGCCGGTCGACGCATTCGTGAGGCCAAGGCATCCCAGTCCAGCGTCCGGTACTGGCCCCACTCCGTCATGATCAACACAGCATCGGCGCCGGCCACGCTCGCTTCAATCGATTCCGAGCGGCACCAACTGCCGTTGGAGTCCGCCACTTCAGACGCATCCCGCTTCAGATCCCGCGCCATCTGAGCTGCATCCACCTTGGGATCGTGAATTTGGAGATGGGCCCCCTCTTCCAGCAGATCGGCGCAAACCCGGATTGCAGGAGCTTCCCGAGTGTCGTTGGTGTTGGCCTTGAAGGCAAAACCCAGCACGGCAAGACGTTTGCCCGTCACCGTGCCGAACAGTTTTTCCACCACCAACCGAGCAATGCGGTGCTGTTGCCAGGTGTTCAGCCGAACCACACTTTCCCAGTAGTCAGCCACCTCCGGCAAGCCGAAATGGCGGCAGAGATACACAAGATTGAGAATGTCTTTCTGAAAACAGCTGCCCCCGAACCCAGGCCCGGCACTGAGGAACTTGGAACCGATGCGGCTGTCCGTTCCTATCGCTCGAGCCACTTCCCGGACATCGGCGCCACTCGCCTCGCAGAACGCTGCAATCGAGTTGATCGAACTGATCCTCTGAGCCAGAAAAGCGTTCGCAGTGAGCTTGGACAGTTCACTGCTCCACAGATTTGTGCGCAGAATTCGCTCTGTCGCCACCCAGTTGCCGTAGATCCCTGCCAGGGCGTTGATGGCCTCGGGATCATCCCCTCCGATCAGGACCCGATCCGGAGCCTCCAGATCAGCGATCGCCGTGCCCTCTGCCAGAAACTCGGGATTGGACAGCACGGAAAAGCTGCGTTCCGATCCGGCATCCTGAGCTGCAGAAAGGATGGTCTGAATCGCTGCAGCTGTGCGCACGGGGAGCGTGCTCTTCTCAACAACGATCGTGTGTCCGGTGGCTGCCTCGGCCACGGTTCGCGCGCAAGCCTCAACCCAGCGCAAATCACTGGCCTGGCCTGCCCCGAGTCCCTTGGTCTTGGTGGGAGTATTGACGGAGATGAACACCATGTCGGCCGCTGCAATCGACGCTTCAACCTCCGTGGAAAAGGTCAGATTGCGACCTCTGGCTCGTGCCACCACGGCATCGAGACCCGGCTCATAAACCGGAAGACGGCTGAGATCATCAGCATTCCAGGCATCAATCCTTGCCTGATTCAGATCCACCACTGTGACCTGAACCTGCGGGCAGCGATCGGCAATCACCGCCATTGTCGGACCACCGACATAACCCGCTCCGATGCAGCAGATTTTTTGAATCGTCACTCTGCGCCGATGCCACCTGATCCGAGGACCTTACGGAAAGACTCAATGGTGGGATCCAGCCCTTGCTCCAGTGACACAGTCGGCTGCCAGTTGAGCTGCTCCCGGGCCAGATCGATCA
>CAJWZW010000095.1 GCA_913050565.1 uncultured Synechococcus sp. | reverse complement strand
GTGTATGCAGCAGCGGGCGACCAGTTGAAGGATCCAGTGATCACTGTTTTGTTGTCGATCACGGCGAACTTGTGGTGGAGCTTGTCCCCACGGGCAAGCCGTGGAACTCCAACCCCACGCAATGCAATTTCAAAGGGCTGATTGTTTTTTTCAAGTTTGCAGTTTCGATCCGGTAAAGCCACTCCCAGAAGGTCGAGAACTTCGGAATAGGACCGACTGGCAAAGCCACGATCAGCCAGAAGTCTGATTTTTATGCCTTGCTTTGCCTTCTCCTGAAGGACATCCGCAAGTTGCTGGGCTGAAAAAACGAATAACGCCATATCGATGTTTCGTTTGGCTTTGGTGAGAAAACTTTCAAGCCAGTTCAAGCCATTGGCCGCATCATCTTTTGCATGGGGAGTGAACAGCACTTCCACCATGCTTTGTCCCACTTTTGCGCGTTGGACACCTCTGGACTCTTTGCTACGGCCAAAACGGCTGTCTGTTGCTCCCCCTGGGCCATCTCCCCAGAGTTCTTTGAATTCGATGTGAAAAATATGGGCCAGTTCTGCACTGTGCAGGCGCAGCAGGTGATTCACATTGCCGCGGGTTGTGGTGTCACCGGCATCACCGTGGATGCCCGAGCTCGTGAAGTTGGCGCTCCCGGTGATCACGATCTTTCGGTCGAGGACGACAAATTTGTGGTGCATGAGTCCACTGCCGCGACTTCCGTCTTCGGTGTCATCCAGCATTGGAATTCTGGCTTCCTTTAGTAGAGCAACAGCATCACCTTGATGGGCCTCATCAGGTGTTGTGATGCCATCGCCGTTGGCATCAGCCAGCTGGTTCAGTCGGTTCCAGCGATGCCGCTGATGCTTCGGCAGATGGCTGAACTGTTGCTCGCTCCAGGGTGTGCTGTAGCTGTTCTCGACAACGATCTGCACCTTCACGCCACGCCGATGGGCTCGAATGAGAGCCCTGGCCACTTGAGGCAACGTCAGCTCCTGAACAGCCATTTCGACGCTGTTCTCAGCTGAATCAATGCTTTCAATCAAGAGTTGTTCCAGGTCATCTCCGTTCCGCCATTCATCCGTGAGTGGCGAGAGATAGCGATTGCCACGGCGGTGATTGAACGCCACGTCAATTCCTGTAGCTCTGCCCAAGTCAGCCGCAGGAGCTCCAAGCAATCGGCCCTGCTGGCTGCAGCTGCAGCAGAGAGACAGTGCGAGCAGAAGCGATATCGGTCTCAATGGATTTGAGACAAACGACTTGTTATGAGTCTTCCCCCGAGATCAACGTTCGATCCTGAGTTGCCTCAGTGAGGCATTTCCGATGTCTTGAGCATGGCGATGAACCACACGCCGCTGAGAAGCAGTGCGGTGAGGACACCTGAGCTGATCCCGAATCGGTTGATCACGATGGGGACAACGATCGGAAACACAATGGCTCCCGCGACGGGAGTGGCAGCGACGAAAAATCTGAGTTTTGCCGGTGCTTTGTTGTTGGAGGAGTTCAGAACCACTCGACGCGGGCTTCGCTGGAGGGATTGCTGTTGTCTTCCGGGGTCTGACGCTCGAAATTGAGAGTGATGTTGCGCTTCTGCTCGCCATCGGCAGCAGTTGCTTCGATGGCGTATCTCTGCTCCCCATCCCGGAACGGAACCTGAATTCGGAATGTGCCGTCGTTCGACAGAGGTACATCCTCCCCACCGATGGTGAGACGGGCCGATGGATCTGTCGCCCCGTAGACGATCAGCTCCGCATCAGCGACAAGCCAGAAGGAGCGCTGACGTGCAGGGACCCCTCCCATGCCGGATTCGTTGCGGCCGCTGGCCCACAGCCCCATGCCTGAGTCGCTCAGCCCGAAACGATCGAGATCGGAAGACGAATCGCTTGATTCCTGAAATTCCTCAGATCCCACCCTGCGGCGCCGAAACTGAACTGTGGCGCTCTGATAGAGGCGCTCATGAAGGCCGCTGTTGCTGGCTTCAGCAGGCGGCATGGGTGCCGGTTCAGCGGGTGCAGGAGCTGCATCGAGACTGAACGGCACGAACTGATCCATGATCTGTTCGCTGGGGTGAAGTGCAGGCACGCGGGCAATCGAGGAAAACGCCAGCGACATCCAGGTGCTGCCGATGCGATAGCCGAGCTCAACGCGATAGTCGCGGTCGCAGAGAGGTACAGGGAGGTACCACTCAGTGCTGTGGCTGTCGACGGGGACTTCCTGGAGGGTGTGGGGGTGAGCGCTGCCGTCCTGCATGCCCGTCACATCGGCCAATCGCAGACACAGCCTGCTGGCCCCCTGCTTCTGAGCAGCTTTGCGATCGCTTTCAGAGATTTCCCAGAACACATACGCCCACTGGGGATCCCGAGGCAGGAACACCACACGGGTGTTGCTGCTCTGAGCTGGGGGTGCACTCAGTTCGGATTCGATGGCCTTGAGATCACCGTTGCGCTTTTCCTGGCGCTCGGCCACTTCCCCCACAAGAGCTTCCTTGCTCTTGCGGCTGTAGAGCGGAACTCCCAGATCACTGGCGATCTGACGCAGCTGACGCAGGGTCAGACGTGCCAGGGATGACAGGGATTGGGTCACGTCCGAGCTCCAGGATTGCTTTGGGATCAATTCTGCGCCCAAAAATTCCTTTTCGAACAAGGAACCGCTCAGGGGTCAGTGGATCCTGACCCTCAACCGCTTTGGTGAGCCCTGAGTCGCTGGGCTGGCACAAAAAAAGCGGGGTTGCACCCCCGCTCTGAAGTTGAGCCCATGGCGGCCTCAGCGGCCGATGCTGCGGTAGGGAACTCTGGACATGTAATCCATGTCTGCACTTCCGGAAGGAGACACACCGCGCACACTCCCGATCTCGCTGACCCAGGAGAGGTAATCCGCAGGAGAGCCACCTTTCTTGATCCTGGCCCGTGCCGGGACTTTCTTCGCCGGGCCGCCGGTGTAGACGATCTGGGGGAAACCGAAAATGCCGCGGTAGTACTCGTCGTAGCGGGGAGTGGTGATGTTGAACGGGGTCTCACCCAGCTCGCGGCCGGGAAGAACCCGGTTGCGTTGGTAGGGGACGGTGTCGTACCCGAAGGTGTCCAGGTATTCCTGGCTGTCCATCAACACATCAACCAGTCCCTGAAGACCTTTTGTCGCGATCACGATCGACCAGGACAGTTCCTCGCCTTTGCCGTTGACTTTGCGTCCGAGAATTCGCTCGCAGAGGTGGCGTACGACTTTGTAGTTGCTGTTGAAGCCGTAAAAAGTGCGTGTGAACGTGTCCGAGAGGGTCAGGCCACGGATGAAGTCGCGAACGGTGATCTGCCCATCCTTGAGCTGGGACTCAAGGTTGACGTCGCGATCGCTCTTGAAGGCGTGGAAAAAGATCTGCCGGTAGGCGCTTTCGATGACCGTGTCCAGGTTGTCCCGGTCGTCAGCGATTTCCAGGGAGTAAGCCCTCGAGCCCTCATCGGATCCAACACGCAGATTCGGCACACCAGTTCTCAGCGAGTTCTGGGTGATCGGTGCGTACTCCAGAAGAGGAATGGCCACGCGAGCTTCAGCATCCACTGTCGGGGATCGTAGAAGTGCTTGTCGACCTTTCCTTGCCCGCCCGAACAGGGATTACATGCCGTAATACTTGTTCTGGGTACTTGTGCTCACCATCCAAAAGGAGCAAGTGCGGTGGCGCTGGCGGCTGGAGTTGGTGGTGGCGTTGGTGCGTCATCCAGCTGCCTTGTCTCCATGCAGAAGGAGGCGTTGTTCGACAGTCCCTGAACGGTGCTTGTGCGGAGCCGCAGATTGGGTCCGGCGAACCAGAACCGCTCCAGGGAGCTCATCATTTCGTAGTCGGTGGTCAGGATGAGTCCGTTCTCGGCGTCCATCCGGAACTGCCCGGCCACCGGAGCCTTTTCGGCGTACCCGCGATCGCGGAGAAGCAGACCGCTGCGACCAGCCTCATCGGTCGGGATCAGGCCGAACATCGTTTGATCTTCGTGGGATTCACCGGCTCTGTCCCAGGCCATCGAACCGCTCCAACGAACCCAGCAACCCCCGATGATTTTCTCGACGGACTCACCGTTGCGTTCAGCGATTTCCGCCAACCGCTCGTCGCCCTTGTGCAGCTCCTCAACAACGATGAAGGATGCACCGGCTTCCGCTCGACGGTGCAGAAGGTGGTGCTGGCTGCGCTGAGAGGTCCAGCGGCCGCAGCTCAGGCGGAAAAAACTGAGTGCATCGGCGATCTCAAGCGTCATCGATGGATTCGGAATGGAGTTGATGATGGCAGCGGGCCACCGCTGCGGTGATCAGATCGTCGATGGTGAGGTCGAGGGGTGGCTTGTTGAGTTCTCCGGCCAGGTTGCTCAGCTGCTGACCAGCACCTTCCAGCTGCAGCAGCAGTGAGCGCAGGAAGGTGGGATCGTCGATCACCAGCGGCTGCTGCTCACACCAGCGTCGGCGACTGGCGGCATCCGGGAGGCCTCCGTCTGTGCCCGAATCCATGGCCCTGAAGCTGTCGAGACAGTGCGCCAGCAAACGCAGATGGTGACGATCCAGCTGGGGCAGCAATGTGGCGTCAATTTTCGCCACCACGTCTGGGTCGACCGCCATCAGCACTCCAGGGGGGTGATCCGGAAACCGCAGGTGTGGCCGCCTTCCAATCTCCAGTGAACCCTTTCGACGCTGCAGTCTGGAATGGTGCGGCGAATCAGCAGAAGCTCCTGATCGCACACCGCTGGGAATTCCTCTGCGATGCGCTGCACCGAACAGGTCAGTTCCTGAAGTCGCCAGCTGCGTCCGTTCTCCTCCAGGTCGCACTGGGTGGCATACCCCTCTTCACGACGAAGCTCGGCCAGTCGTTCCAGCCGTTGTGGCAGTGGCTCCTCACCCAGGTGATTCCTGTAGCTGATGGCCTTGGCCTCCGCCTGCCTGTTGAGCAGCTCGCACACCACTGCTTCCGGGAGTGCCGCACGCATCGAATCAAGCAGGCCCAGAGCAAAGCGATCGCTCCCGTCGGGAAAGCGACGACGGCCCTGGTCGGTGAGACGCCAGCGCTTGCTTGGACGCCCCGGCCCACAGACGCTGGTGCTCGCTTCGATCAAGCCTGCTGCGGCAAGGTTGCGCAGCTGTCGCCTCATGGCCTGAACGGAAATGCACTGATTTCGCGCCAGTGTGCCGGCATCCGCTTCCCCATGTTCCAGCAGCAGAGCCAGAACAGCATCCCGGGTATTGGCCTGGATTGGGAAGCTCATGGAATCAGCGTCCTGCTCCATACCTTGGCATTGACCCCACATCTGTCGAGATGGAAATGGTGATGCGCCGGCAGAACAGCTTGCTGACCTAGTCTGATGAATAAGGAAACCGCAGGTTTCTTTACCCGTCCATTCCCGCATGTTCGATTCCGCGCTCGAGACGACTGTCGAAAGCCATCCGGTGGTCCGCCGATTCGTTGTGACGGAACACGTTGGTACCCGTGCACAGATCTCCGGAGCTCACCCTCATTTAATGGTCAGCCCCACGGGTAGACGACGCGTTCAAGTCTTGATGCGTTCCCTC
>CAJWZW010000094.1 GCA_913050565.1 uncultured Synechococcus sp. | reverse complement strand
CAGTTAACGATTTGTACTGCCACACATCGATCATTGCCCTGAAAAGCAATAGTTTTGATCAAGAAATGTTCAACTGGAGAAAAGCATTATCAACTGTAGTAAAAAATACGATGTATCCCAAAAACACTGGATTTTCTCGTAACTGGAAAAACCAAAATTGAATTTTTAGACAAAAATCCCATAAAAAAAGCCCCCGCTAAAGCGGAGGCTTAAACACAGAACCAGAAAGTGAATTACTGAAGATCAGTAGTCGAAGTCTCCGCCGCCCATGCCGCCGCCGGCAGGAGCTGCATCCTTCTTCTCGGGCAGATCAGCCACGATGCACTCGGTGGTCAGCACCATGCCGGCGATGGATGCGGCATTTTGCAGACCTGAGCGGGTCACCTTGGCGGGATCGACGATGCCGGCACCCAGCATGTCGACGTACTCACCGGAGGCAGCATTGAAGCCTTCAGCGCCAGCACGGGACTTGACGTTTTCGGCAACAACAGCACCGTTGGCACCAGCATTTTCAGCGATGCGCATCAGCGGAGCGGTAAGAGCCGCCGCCACGATGTTGGCGCCGATCAGCTCTTCACCGGAGAGGCTGGAAGCAGCCCACTGCTCCAGTGCAGGGGCCAGGTGGGCCAGTGTTGTGCCGCCGCCAGGAACGATTCCCTCTTCAACAGCCGCCTTGGTGGCGTTGATGGCGTCCTCGAGACGGAGCTTCTTGTCCTTCATCTCGGTTTCGGTGGCAGCACCCACCTTCACCACAGCCACGCCACCGGCCAGCTTGGCCAGACGCTCCTGCAGCTTCTCCTTGTCGTAGGTGGAGTCGGTTTCGTCCATCTGCTTCTTGATCTGTTCGCAGCGGGCGCCGACAGCCGCCTCATTGCCTTCAGCAACGATGGTGGTGGTGTCTTTGTTGATGGTGACGCGACGGGCTGTGCCGAGCATCTCCAGCTTGGCGTTCTCGAGCTTGAGACCGGCGTCCTCAGTGATCAGCTGACCGTTGGTCAGCACAGCCATGTCCTCCAACATGGCCTTACGGCGATCACCGAAGCCGGGAGCCTTCACCGCAGCAACGTTGAGCACCCCGCGCAGACGGTTCACCACCAGGGTGGCCAGGGCTTCTTTCTCAATATCCTCCGCGATGATCAGCAGAGGTTTGCCGGTGCGAGCGATCTGCTCAAGAACAGGAACCAGATCCTGAACAAGGCCGATCTTCTTGTCGGTGAGCAGGATGTAGGGCTCATCCAGAACCGCTTCCATCCGCTCGGTATCGGTCGCGAAGTAAGGGGAGATGTAGCCCTTGTCGAAACGCATGCCCTCGGTGACCTCGAGCTCGGTCTCCATGGACTTGCCCTCTTCGAGGGAAATCACACCTTCCTTGCCGACCTTGTCCATGGCATCGGCAATCATCTTGCCGACTTCCTCATCGTTACCCGCTGAGATCGTGCCCACCTGAGCGATGGCATTGCTGTCAGCAATGGGCTTGGCCATTTCCTGGATCTTGCTGACCAGGAAATCAGAGGCTTTATCGATGCCCTTCTTGAGGGTGATGGCGTTGGCGCCAGCGGCAACGTTGCGGAGGCCTGCCTTCACCATGGCGTGAGCCAGGACGGTGGCAGTGGTGGTGCCATCACCGGCGGCATCGTTGGTTTTGGAAGCGGCCTGGCGGATCAGAGCAACACCGGTGTTCTCAATGTGATCTTCCAGTTCGATTTCCTTGGCGATGGTGACGCCGTCATTGATGATCTGGGGTGCACCGAATTTCTTCTCCAGAACCACATTGCGACCCTTCGGTCCGAGAGTCACAGCGACGGACTCGGCCAGGATGTCGATGCCTTTCTCGAGAGCGCGACGGGCGTTCTCGTTGTAGATGATGCGCTTTGCCATGGAAGGCTTGTCCTTAAAAAGTTGTTTGGGTTAAAGCTCTGAAGTCGGCCTGACTCAGTTGACGATGGCCAGGATGTCTTTCTCAGTGAGCAGCACGTACTCATCGCTGCCGAGCTTGATATCCGTACCGGCGTACTTGCTGTAAAGCACCTTGTCGCCGACACCAACCTCGGGCGCCTGGCGGCTGCCGTCATCGTTGCGTTTGCCGGGACCGATTTGAACCACCTCGCCGACTTGGGGCTTTTCCTTGGCGGTGTCGGGCAACAGGATGCCGCCGGCGGTCTTCTCTTCGGATTCAGAGACCTTGACGAACACGCGATCGCCCAGGGGCTTGACGGTGGAGACGCTGAGAGAAACAGCTGCCATGAGGTAATGCAGAAGCAGGAACGGTGCGCCGAAGCGCTGGTTCGACTCGAGCTGGCACTCGGGGCCGACGAGTGCCAACGTATTCACGGGTCTGCCACTTCGACCAGTACGACCACGTGCGGTTGACCGAACCGAGAGCAGGCGACGATGGCAGTGGTATGGTTGCGCCGCTCTGAAAGGGCCCGAGCGCGCTGCGCCTGATCCCGCATCTCTCCTTCTTATGGTTGCTTCTGCTCCTGCATCCGCTGGCACCAAGGGCGTGATCCGCCAGGTGATCGGCCCGGTTCTGGACGTGGAATTTCCCGCCGGGAAACTGCCCAAAATTTACAACGCACTTCGTATTGAAGCGAAGAACACCAGCGGCCAGGACGTGGCCCTGACTGCTGAAGTGCAGCAGCTGCTGGGTGACCACCGCGTGCGTGCTGTCGCCATGAGCGGCACCGACGGTCTCGTCCGCGGCATGGAAGCAGTCGATACAGGCGCACCCATCTCTGTTCCGGTCGGCGAAGCAACACTCGGCCGCATCTTCAACGTGCTCGGAGAGCCTGTTGACGAACAGGGTCCTGTGAACAACACAGCGACTGCTCCGATTCACCGCGACGCACCAGCCCTGACTGAGCTGGAAACCAAGCCCAAGGTTTTCGAAACCGGCATCAAAGTCATCGACCTTCTGGCTCCTTACCGCCAGGGCGGAAAAGTTGGTCTCTTCGGAGGTGCCGGAGTCGGCAAAACCGTTCTGATTCAGGAGCTGATCAACAACATCGCCAAAGAGCACGGCGGTGTGTCGGTGTTCGGTGGCGTGGGCGAGCGCACCCGTGAGGGCAACGATCTCTACGAGGAATTCAAGGAGTCAGGCGTGATCAACGCCGACGACCTCTCCAAGTCGAAGGTGGCCCTGTGCTACGGCCAGATGAACGAGCCTCCCGGCGCTCGCATGCGTGTTGGCCTGTCAGCCCTGACCATGGCTGAGCACTTCCGTGATGTGAACAAGCAGGACGTTCTGCTGTTCGTGGACAACATCTTCCGCTTTGTGCAGGCCGGCTCCGAGGTGTCCGCTCTGCTCGGACGCATGCCCTCTGCTGTGGGTTATCAGCCCACACTCGGCACCGACGTCGGTGCGCTGCAGGAGCGCGTTGCTTCCACCGTTGAAGGCTCCATCACCTCGATCCAGGCTGTCTACGTTCCCGCTGACGACCTGACCGACCCAGCCCCCGCCACAACATTCGCGCACCTCGATGCCACAACGGTGCTGAACCGCGCCCTGGCATCCAAGGGCATCTACCCCGCTGTGGACCCTCTGGATTCCACCAGCACCATGCTTCAGCCAGCTGTTGTGGGCGATGAGCACTACCGCACCGCCCGTGCTGTGCAGTCCACCCTTCAGCGTTACAAGGAACTCCAGGACATCATTGCGATTCTTGGTCTGGACGAACTCTCTGAGGATGATCGTCAGACTGTGGACCGCGCCCGCAAGGTTGAGAAGTTCCTCTCCCAGCCTTTCTTTGTTGCTGAGATCTTCACCGGCATGTCCGGCAAGTACGTGAAGCTGGAAGAAACGATCGCCGGTTTCAACCAGATCCTTTCCGGAGAGCTTGACAGCCTGCCTGAGGCAGCCTTCTACCTGGTTGGCAACATCGACGAAGTGAAGGCGAAGGCTGAAAAGATCGCTGCAGAAGCCAAGTGATCCGTTCGGGGATGTGAACCACATCCCCGTCCACTTGTCCCCAGTCGTTAGTTCTCCCTTTCCCAGCAAGGTCCATGACCCTCACCCTCCGCGTGCTGGCACCAGACCAGAACGTCTTTGATGGCAGCGCCGACGAGGTGATTCTGCCCAGCACAACCGGCCAGCTGGGTATTCTGCCCGGCCACATTTCCCTGCTGACCGCCATTGACGTTGGTGTGCTTCGGGTGCGCAGCAACAGCTCCTGGAGCTCGATTGCTCTGATGGGCGGCTTTGCCGAAGTTGACGCAGACGAAGTCACCGTCCTGGTTAACAACGCGGAGCTGGGCAGCGCCATCGACTCCAGCGCAGCGGAAGCTGATTTCCAGAAGGTCAGCTCCACGGTCGCCGGCATGGAAGGCCAGCCTGCTTCACCGGAAAAGCTCAAGGCTCAGCAACAGCTCAACATGGCCAGGGCACGCATGCAGGCCAGCAAGGGTGCGGAATAATTCGCATCACATCAAGCTGATTCTTCAGTGAAAAGAAACTCGAACCGAGGGTGATCCCTCGGTTTTTTTATTGCCTGCTCGTCTGCATCGATTCAAAGTTTCGATCGAGGCTGAAGGCTGAACAACGGCAGGGCAAAAAAAATCCCGCCAAATGGCGGGAAGAAAAAAACAGGCTTTTGGCGATCAGGCGGTACCGCAGAAGGTGACTTCCGGGAATTTGGCCTTCGCCTCATCGAGACTCTTGCCCTTGCCCTCTTCCTGCCAGTAGTTGATCACCTCGGTGGCCTGATTGAGCACCTCAACACGCTCGTTATCCGTAATCCAGCTCTTGCCTTCAAGCTCGGTTTTCAGAGTTTCCCAGGCGTCTTCACGGGGCCAGAAGAAATAGGACGTGAGGGGGCTTGGACCTCCTCCCACGATCTGGTCGACCGCCAGGGCGACATTGTCGGGCAACCAGAGAATCTTCAGCAGGAAGCGACCTTCATCGGCCTTGGGTGTGTAGCCGGACGGGACACCATCGGCGTCGATGGTGGCCGATGCCAGAGCCGCAGCAGCGCCACGCAGCACCGGACGGCCTTCACCCTCACCCGAGGGCTTCTCTGTGGACTCGCTGTCAGCTGCCTGGCTGGCGCCTTCAACCGCGTCGGCGGCCGGAGTCGCGACCTCCTGGTCGGTGGTGGCAGCGCCTTCGGTGACCGTCATGGTGTCTGCGCTCAACTCAAAACTACAAACAACTAACCTACCAGCCGCTCACCACCAACGATCTGGACAAGCCCCGCATCCTGCTGTTCGACATCGACGGTGTGATCCGCGATGTCGCCGGCAGCTACCGGCGAGCTCTTCAGGAGACCGTTCAGCACTACAGCGGTTGGCGCCCCAGCCCCCAGGAGATCGACAGCCTGAAGGGGGAAGGCCGTTGGAACAATGACTGGGACGCCAGCCTGGAATTGCTCCGTCGCCGTGGCGGCGACCTTCCGACTCGGGGTGATCTGATCGATGTGTTCAGCGGGTACTACTTCGGTGGGGATCCAGACGGTGACCCCAGCAACTGGCAGGGCTTCATCGGCGATGAACCGCTGCTGGTGGACCGGACCTTTTTCGATGAACTCTCCAGCCGAGGAGTCCGCTGGGGATTTGTCAGTGGCGCTGAACCACCCTCGGCTCGCTATGTGTTGCATCAGCGACTGGGGCTCAGCGACCCAGCCTTGATTGCCATGGGAGACGCCCCGGACAAGCCCGACCCGACGGGTCTGCTGCGCCTG
>CAJWZW010000093.1 GCA_913050565.1 uncultured Synechococcus sp. | reverse complement strand
CTCAGGGGGCCAGTGCGGGTAACTGCTCCTGACGTTCGGGAATCAAGGTCGAAAAGCCCAGATCCAGGGCTTTCTGGCGTAACAGGCCAGGGTCGGTTCCCGCCACCTCCGGCACACAGGCCGCCCACCACACCAGGTGATCCTCCCGGTTGATGTCCGTCACGGCTCCACCGGGATTGAGCGTGCGCACATACACAGCCGATTCGGTGCGTTTGACCCGCACCGGCCTGCTGGGGCTGCAATGCACCGATTCGAAATAGATATTGAGATCCGTAGGCGATTCCTCCCAGAGGCGATAACGGCGCGACTGGGGATCAATGGCGACCGGCTCGATGGAATAAATGCCAAGGGTGAGCTGGCCTCCTGCCACCGGCCGCTGGATCAACACCTGCAGATCCTCAGGCCGCTGAGCTTTCATCTCATCCATCACATCCTGGCGGCTGAAACCCTTCCCCGGCAGGGGGGCGAAGACCAGGCTCAGACCCAGCAGAACGATCGGGACGCGCAGACCCATGCCGGACAACAGCGAATCGGGCCACCATGATCGCAATTACTTCCAAAATTGAACTGACGACCCAGCCCCTGCTTCTGGATTTTCAGGCGACCACCCCTTGCGCCCGGGAAGTGGTGGAGGCGATGGCGCCGTACTGGAGTGAAGCCTGGGGCAACCCCTCCAGCCGCCAGCACCGCCTGGGTCTGCATGCCTCCGCCGCGGTGAACCTGGCCCGGCGGCAGCTGGCCGGCAGCCTGGGACTGGCCCCGGAAAGGATTGTGTTCACCAGTGGGGCCACCGAAGCCAACAACCTGGCCCTGCTCGGCCATGCGCGCCATTGGGGAAGTGGCCATGTGATCAGCGTGAGCACCGAACACCATGCCGTGCTGGATCCACTCGCTCAGTTGAGGCGCGAAGGATTCAGGGTGACGCTGCTGCAACCGGGAGCGGATGGCCTGATCGATCCGGCCCGTCTGCGCGAAGCGATCACCGACGACACCCGACTCGTCAGCGTGATGACCGCCAACAACGAGATCGGCGTTCTCCAGCCCATGGCGGAACTGGCTGCGATCTGCCGCACTGAAGGCATCACCTTTCACAGCGATGCCGCCCAGGCCTTTGGACACATTCCATTCCAGCCGGATGAACTGGGGCTGGATCTGGTGAGCCTGAGTGCCCACAAGCTCTATGGCCCGAAAGGCATCGGAGCGCTTGTGGTGCGAGAGGGCATTGAGTTGGAGCCCCTGCAGTGGGGTGGCGGCCAGGAGTCAGGGCTGCGCGCCGGCACGCTGCCGACGGCGTTGATCGTGGGGTTTGCCACCGCAGCCGAGCTGGCCATGGCCGATCTGCCACAGCGTCAGCAACGGCAGAAACAGCTGCGGGACATGCTCTGGGCGGATCTTCAGAAGCGCATCCCCGATCTTCAACGCAACGGAGCCGAGCAGCCGAGGCTGAGTCACAACCTCAATGTCACCGTTCCCGGCGTGAACGGAACACGACTGCACCGGGCTCTGCGGCCCCACCTGGCCTGCAGCAGTGGTTCGGCATGCAGCAATGGCGAACCATCCCATGTGCTGCAGGCACTGGGGCTGAGCCGCAAGGAAGCCGAAGCCTCGCTTCGCCTCAGCCTTGGCCGCTCCACCACCAGCGCTGACGTCCACGCAGCCGTGAGCTGCATCGGCGATGCCGTGGATGACCTGAGGACAAGGTGAATTGAGCCAGCCACGGTGAGGTCTGACGTCACCAGTCCACATCGCTACTTTTCGTCCATCAGCATTCCCCGGAATGACCGCTGCTCAACCGCGTTTCAAACCGCTGCAGGCGATTGAAGACGGCTGGGCCGCTTTTGCAAGGGCCCCCTGGACGTTTCTGCTGTTCCAGCTTCTGACTGGAGGCATTGCCCTGCTGTTTGCTCAGTTCGCCGTCGCTGGTGGAGCGCTGCTGGCCGGTGTGGGCGACGCGCCTCAACCCCCGACGGAGTGGGTGATGTTGCTGTTCGGCCTGGTGGGATACGCAATCACCACCACCTGGGGCATCGTCGGGCTGGTTCGAGGCGCCCACGAAAGCCTCCAGGGCAACCGGCCGGCCTTCGCCACCTTCACCCGGTTTGATGGCGCCGTGTGGGCCCTGCTTTGGCGCTGGCTTGTGGTGGGGCTCGCCCTGATCCTGATCAAGGTTGTGTTCGGCGTCGTGGGCTTCGGCCTTTACAAGATCGATGCACCCCTGGCGCTGATTCCGCTGATCATCGCCATCGTCATGGCGGTGTATCTGCTGGTGAACCAACAGTTCTTTCTTCAGATCACTCTGTTTGAGAAAAGAAATCTGATGGAGACCATCCAACGTGGCAGCAGCCTCAACGACCCACGCTGGTGGCAGATGCTCGGCTTCGTGGTCACCTTGTCGATGGTGAATCTGCTGATGGGTCTGCTTTTGATCTTCACGGGTTTCATCGTGGCCATACCAGTGATGCTCTGCATCTCCACAGCGGCCTATCTGCAGGTGAGCGATCCGCTCAGCTGAGCCTGCGGGCGAACCGCAACTTCGCGCTGCGGCTGCGCGGATTGCGTTCCTCTTCCTCGGGTGAGGCCACCAGAGGTTTGCGGGTGATGCGTTGCAATCGCTCATCCCGCAGAAAGGCAGTCTTCACGCGGCGGTCCTCGAGGGAATGGAAACTGATGATGCCCAGGACTCCACCCGCTGCCAGCCAGTCCGGTGCCTGCTCAAGCAAGCGGTCAAGCACTCCCAGCTCATCGTTCACCGCGATGCGCAAGGCCTGAAAGGTGCGGGTGGCGGGGTGAATCCGGCCGCGACGCGCCTTGGGTGGATAGCAACCGGCAACGGCGTAGGCCAAGGCCGCTGTGCCGGAATACGCCCCTTTCTCGGAGAGGTCATTCTTGATCCGCCGGGCGATACGGCGCGACAGCCGCTCCTCGCCGTAGCCGTAAATCAGATCAGCAAGCTCATTTTCGTCAAGGCGCGCGATCAGCTCAGCTGCCGTCTCAACATCACCGGATCGGTCCATTCGCATGTCCAGGGGACCATCCAGCCGAAAGCTGAAACCACGCTCCGCCACATCAAGCTGAGGACTGCTCACCCCGAGATCAGCCAACACCATCACGGCGGTCTGAGCGGGTTTGTATTCAGCGAAATTGGTGGCCACGATCTGCACGCGATCCCCGAAAGGAGCCAGGCGTTCTGCCGCTGCAGCACGGGCTGTGGGGTCCTGATCGAGCCCGACAAGCCGCAGACCCGGATGTCGCTCCAGCAGAAGAGCGCTGTGCCCACCCCCACCGAGAGTCGCATCGATCAGCAAGCCTTCCCTGCCAGGCAGTTGTTCAGCGGCCTCCAGCACCGCATCGGCCAGCACGGGGACATGGCTGAAGGGGGGCACAAGGCACAGACGAAGACTCCTTAAGATCTACACATCGATCGGACCACCGCTCCCATGACGCAGCTGGAAACGCGCACGGAGCCCATGGTGGTGAACTTCGGGCCCCATCACCCCTCGATGCACGGGGTGCTGCGGCTCGTGGTCACCCTGGACGGTGAGGATGTGGTGGATTGCGAGCCGGTGATCGGCTATCTCCACCGCGGCATGGAGAAGATCGCTGAGAACCGCACGAACGTCATGTACGTGCCCTATGTGAGCCGCATGGATTACGCGGCGGGCATGTTCTACGAGGCGATCGTGGTGAATGCACCGGAGCGGCTGGCTGATATCCCGGTGCCCAAACGGGCCAGTTACATCCGGGTGCTGATGCTGGAGCTCAACCGGATCGCCAACCATCTTCTCTGGCTTGGCCCATTCCTGGCAGACGTGGGCGCTCAGACGCCGTTCTTCTACATCTTCCGCGAGCGCGAATTGATCTATGACCTGTGGGAAGCCGCAACCGGTCAGCGACTGATTAACAACAATTATTTCCGCATCGGTGGTGTGGCGGCGGATCTCCCCTGGGGTTGGCTGGAAAAGTGTCGTGATTTCTGCGATTGGTTCGGTCCGAAAATCGACGAATACGAAAAACTGATCACCAACAACCCGATTTTCCGTCGGCGGATTGAAGGGTTGGGCACGATCGAAAAGCAGGATGCGATCAACTGGAGCCTGTCCGGCCCGATGTTGAGGGCTTCAGGAGTTCCCTGGGATCTGCGCAGGGTTGACCATTACGAGTGCTACGACGATTTCGACTGGGATGTGGCCTGGGAGAAGGAAGGTGATTGCTACGCCCGTTACCGAGTCCGCATTGAAGAGATGCGCCAATCCCTGAAGATCCTGCGTCAGGCCTGCGACATGATTCCCGGTGGTCCCACCGAAAATCTGGAAGCCAAACGCATCCACGAAGGCAAAGGCAGCGATGCAGCCGGGTTCGACTACCAGTACGTGGCCAAGAAGGTGGCTCCCACCTTCAAGATCCCCAATGGTGAGCTTTACACCCGTCTGGAATCAGGCAAAGGGGAAATCGGTGTGTTCATTCAGGGCAACAACGACGTCACTCCCTGGCGCTTCAAAATTCGCGCTGCCGACAGCAACAATCTGCAGATCCTTCCTCACATCCTCAAGGGACACAAGGTGGCAGACATCATGGCCATTCTCGGTTCCATCGACGTGATCATGGGATCGGTTGACCGCTGAGGTACCGAGCTGGCTGAAGCTGAAGCGACGCGTTCGCTTCAGCGACACCGACGCCGCCGGTGTTGTGCACTTTCAGCACATCCTGGGCTGGTGTCACCAGGCCTGGGAGGAAAGTCTCGAAGGCTATGGCTTAGCAGCTGGAACAATTTTCCCGGGAAGCCGACAGGACGATCCGACGATTGCACTGCCCATTGTTCATTGTGAAGCGGTCTTTCAGGCCCCTCTGCAACTAGGGGACGTAATTGACATTGTTCTGGAACCGCAGCGCATCGACCTGAGCTGTTTTGAAGTGAAGAGTCGATTCAAATTGGGTGAACAACAAGTTGCCCAGGGCTGCCTTCGACATGTTGCCATTCACGCGACAAGTCGATCTCGGTGCCAACTCCCCAGCGAGTTGGAGCGCTGGCTCGAAGCCTCCTGCCTTGGACAAATCAATCCTCTATGAACGAAGGGTCAGCAAAAGCCTCCCGCGAAACCAATGCCTAGCGAAAATTAGTTCGATCAATTCGAATACCTTTCTGAAGCCTCAAGCATTCTCTTGGCTCACCAGCTCCAAAGAAATAGCTTCAAATAGATCGGCTGAAATAAAATTTTGGCTTGAACAAACTAAGGCGTATTTTAGGCAAAAACTAACTACCGGGCAGGAAAATAATTGCGGCAATTTAACAAATTTGCAAGGATTTTATGCCCACAAAATTTAGCATACTCGTCGAAAATTGTAGTCACGAACAAACCTTAAACAAGCATTTCATGTCACCGCTTGAAACACCCATGAGCAACCTTTTGCCTCGAATCAATTAATCAAGAGGCTATTTACCTACACATTCGGCTATTGCCCACGCCATCCATCTCTTACGCTCCCATTTTCCCACCATATTTATCGCGAGAGAAGGGCAATGCAGCCATTGCTTCGGGCGACCGGGCGGAGACAATTCAAGACATCTGTTACTCATTTTCGAAAACATATTGCCACATTCAACATCGCTTATTTCATGCCTAAAACGCACTAAACCGACTAATTTTTGACCCCATTTATTATCTTCAATGCCAATCAAGAGAAACGATTGAATTGGCATTGATGCAAATAATTCTCCCATTCGTTCTTCCAATGTTTCGAGAAAGAGTGTCTCTCCACCGCTGTTAATAACCGCATCGCGACGTCCAATCAGTTGCAGCGAACGCACCATTCCTTTGCCTCCCTTCCCAGGCAACCAGCGCGCCAG
>CAJWZW010000092.1 GCA_913050565.1 uncultured Synechococcus sp. | reverse complement strand
CGGGCCAATGCCAATGCCGCGGTCAGCAGCATGGAGGATCCCGTCAAGATCCTGGATCAATCCGTTGCCGACATGCAGTCGGATCTGGTCAAGCTGCGCCAGGCGGTCGCCCTAGCCATCGCCAGCCAGAAACGTTTGCGCAGTCAGGCTGATCAGGCGGAGACCCAGTCCAAAACCTGGTACGAGCGGGCTGAACTGGCCTTGAAAAAGGGTGAGGAGGATCTCGCCCGCGAAGCGCTCAGCCGTCGCAAGACCTTCCAGGAAACCGCCAGCTCGCTGCAGGGTCAGGTCCAGTCTCAGGACGGTCAGGTGGAGTCTCTGAAGAAGAGTCTCGTGGCCCTTGAGGGCAAGATCGCCGAGGCCAAGACGAAAAAGGACATGCTCAAGGCCCGTGCCCAGGCAGCACAGGCCCAGCAACAGCTGCAAAGCGCCGTCGGCAGCATCGGCACGGACTCGGCGATGGCGGCGTTCGAGCGGATGGAAGAAAAGGTCGAGGCGATGGAAGCCACAGGCCAGGCTGCCGCCGAGCTGGCCGGCTCCGATCTGGAGAGTCAGTTTGCAGCTCTGGAGAGCGGCAATGACGTTGACGACGAGCTTGCGGCCCTGCGCAGTCAGCTCGCAGCCGGTCCTGAGGCGGTGGCGCTCCCATCTGGAGAGGGCAAGACAGCTGAGGTGCAGCCGGTGAAAGTGGAAGAAGTCGATGCGGATCTGGAGGAGCTGAAGCGTTCCATCGACAAGCTCTGATGGTGCTGATCGGCTGATGTCCTTCCCGGGCACATGAGGGTCTCGAAGCGCCTGGCGGAACTTGGCAATGGCGTCTTCGCCCGAACCGACCGCGCCAAGCTGGCTTACCAGCAGCGAGGTGGCGATCAGCCGCTCATCGATCTTTCGCTGGGTTCGTCGGATCTCCCACCGCCGCCGGATGTCCTGAGGTCGATGGCAGCGGCCATCGAGGAACCCTCCAGTTCCGCCTACTGCCTGGAAGCCGGCACCGCTCCCTTCCGTCACGCCGTGGCCGATTGGTGTCAGCAGCGATTTGCTGTTTCGGTGGATCCCGATCGTCATGTGCAGCTGCTGGTGGGATCCCAGGAGGGCACGGCCCATCTGCCCCTCGCGGTGCTGGACCCCGGAGATCGAGCACTGCATCTTGATCCCTGCTACCCCTCCCATCGCGGCGGACTTCAACTGGCCGGCGCTTCACGCATCAGCCTTCCGCTGCGGTCAGCCCGCAACTGGGAGCCGGATTTCGAGGAGCTATCCCATGGAACCTGGGATCAGCTGAAGCTGTTCGTGCTGGGCTATCCCCACAACCCGACGGCACGGGTGGGTTCGCAGGAGCTGCTCGATGCGGCGATGGCTCGCGGCATCCGACATCAGCTGGTGATTGCCCACGACAATCCCTATGTCGATCTGGCTCTGGAGGGAGAGGCTCCTGTGCTGCTGCGCAGCCCGGGCTGGCGGGACTGGGGGATCGAATTTTTCTCCTTTTCCAAGGGATGGTGTCTCGGTGGCTTCCGTCTGGCTTTCGCAGTGGGCGCAGAACCGTTGATTCAGGCCCTCCGTCAGGTCAAGGCGGTGGTTGATTTCAACCAGTCCCTCGCGCTCCAGCAGGGCGCCATTCACGCCTTGCGCCACTGTTCAGCCTGGCCGTCGACGCTTCATCCCATCTACCGCGAGCGCAGAGATCGGGTTCTTTCCGTGCTTCGCGCCAGGGGATGGAGCATCCCAACACCCGACATGGCGCTCTACCTCTGGCTGCCGTTGCCGGAGCGGTTTCAGCGGGAGGGGCTGGACGATGAAGCCCTGGCTGACAGGCTTTTGCGGAGCAGTGGGGTGGCTCTCACCCCCGGATCAGGCTTCGGCCCTGCCGGCCGCGACTGGCTGCGCATGGCCCTGGTCCGGCCGGCCGACGAGTTGGAGCAAGCCGCCCACCGGCTGCTCGAAGCACTCCGATGACCGCTGCAGGTCGTCCCTGTCGTGGTGGAGCTCCGGTGCTGGTTCAACACCGCCGGTTATCGCCATCACCGGCTGCCTCCTGGGACGTTCGCTGGGTGCCGGTCTGCAGCAGCACCGAGACTCTGCTGAAGCAGTGGCTGCTTCAGTCTCCGCTGGTGCTGCGTCCGCGGGTGGTGATGGCTCGTCAGCAGCGATGGGGAGTGGGTCAGCGGGGTCGGGTCTGGCAGGCACCGAAGGGTGGTGCCTGGCTGAGTGCGGCCCTTCCAGTCGTCCGGGGTGGTCACAACGCCACCGGAGCCGGCCTGATGGGCCTTGCAGTGGCTCTCGCCCTTGCCGAGCGGTTGGAGAAAGCCGGCGTGCCTGTCCGCATCAAATGGCCGAACGATCTTCTGGTGGACGGGCGCAAGCTGGCAGGGTTCCTCCCTGGCCTGGTTCAGCGGGGCAACAGCCTGCGTTTGCTCCGTTGCGGCGTTGGCCTGAATGTGTGCAACGTGGTGCCGGATGGGGCCGTTGCCTTGCGCGAGTTTCTTCCGGCCGCCACACCGGAGTACTGGACAGCGGAAGTTCTTCTGGCTCTGCAGGCCTGCTCCGACAAGCTCAGGGATCCGGAGACGTTGATCGCTCAGGTTCAGAGAAGGCTCTGGGCGGATCAGGTCATTGATTCCGCTGACGGTGAAGCCTGGCGTATTGATGGGCTGACATCCGCAGGTGGTCTGCGACTCAAGCGCGGAGAAGAGTCCAAAGAATGGATACGGTGGCCCTGATCCACACCGTTGAATCGCTGTTTTGTTCAGCTGGCTCTCCCTTGTCTGGTTTCTGAACGTTCCTGTCAGTCCACTCAAACCGGACCCGGTGCAGCTACGCGGGGCCCCACCCCCGGTGCAGTTCCAACCATCCCTGGATCGGCTTGAGCAACAGCGGGTGATCACGCCGGACGAACACCTGCGCATGCGTCTGGGTGCAGCGGTTCAGCCGATCAATGTGTCCCAGTGGCAGAAGGCCTGTCGGGAAGGTGCCATCTCGCGTCAGGAGTGTGGGACGGCCATCGCCTTGCGGACCCGGCCCAGAACCGCTGCGTCCGGCGGCCCCCTCCTCGGTCTGTCCGTGGTCAGCAGTGATTTCGGGATGCGGGTTCATCCGGTGCATGGTCGTTGGTTGATGCACAACGGCCGGGATTACGCCGCGCCCACAGGCACCCCCGTGGTGGCGGCTCTGGCGGGAACGGTGGTTCGCAGTGGTTGGATCGGCGGCTACGGACTCACGGTTGAACTGCAGCACAGCCGTCCCCGACGCCGAACGCTCTATGCCCATCTTTCGGAGCTGGCTGTGAAGCCCGGGCAAATGGTTCGTCAGGGGCAGCAGATCGGCCGGGTCGGCAGCACGGGCATCAGCACTGGCCCTCACCTCCACTTTGAACTGCGGCGTCCAGCTGCTTCAGGCTGGCAGGCTGTTGACCCTGCAGAGCTGCTGGGTCGTTCCTGACGGCTTCCGGCTGATCAGTCCGAGGTTGTCCGCAGGATGAAGCCGACCCCTCGGACGGTGTGGATCAGCGTCGGCAGGTCCTGCTGTTCGATCTTTTGCCGCAGATAGCGGATATAAACATCGAGGAGATTGTCATCACCAAAGAAATTCTCTCCCCAGACACCGCGCATGATTTCCTGACGTTCCAGCACCCGTCCAGCGCCTCGCATCAGGAAATTCAGCAGGTCATATTCCTTGACTGAAAGTTGGATCGCGCGACCGGCGCGTGACACATCCCGGGTGCGGGTGTCCATGCTCAGATCGGCCACCTGCAGACGAACATCCTTTGAACCGGTGTCTCCTTTGCAGGAAAATGTTTCGGCACGTCGATGCATGGCCCGCAGTCGTGCCATCAGTTCATCGATCGAGAAAGGTTTCACCAGGTAGTCATCAACTCCGGCATCCAGGGCTGTGACGCGGTCATGCACATCGTCATGCCCGGTCAGCATCAGGATCGGCGTGTGGACTCCACCAGTTCGCATTCGCTGGCAGATGTCGATGCCACTGAAGTCCGGAAGATTCCAGTCAAGAATGATCAGGTCGGGTTCCGGTTCACTGCGGCTTCGGATCAAGCCGGATGCACCATCGTCCGCGATGTCGACCTCATATCCCTCCACATCGAGTTCGAGACGCAGCAAATCCGTGAGACGACGTTCATCGTCAACGACCAAGACACGGGGTCGATAACCGGATTCCTGGGGCATGCCTGCCGATCATCTCCCTTCAATTTAGGGGCGAGCTGCCTGGATGCCGGCATGTCGTCCGGGATTTCAGGGCCTCAACAGTCGCCGCAATCGGTCTTCAATGCCGCCAGCAGCTGCGGCAGTCGCTCGAACAGATCGGGCTTGAGGATGTAGTCCAACGCTCCCAGGCTCAGAGCCTGCTCACGTGCTGCCGTGTCGTTGAGGGCCGTCACCACGACAACCCGATGCGGTGTCTGGGTGGGCAGCTGCCGCAACTCCCGCAGGCAGGCCAGGCCATCCATCCCCGGCAACATCAGGTCAAGAAGCACGAGATCGCTTTTCAGCTTCGCTGCGACAGGCAGGAACTCCTCTGCTGAGCTGAAGCTGCTGACGCGATGACCCTCATCTTCGATTTCCTCCGCCATCAGCTGACGAATCAGTGGGTTGTCCTCGACGATCGTGATCAGCAGACCAGGGGGTGAGGTCTCCGAGGTCAGCGTCCCCTCCCCTGCGACCGTCATGCTGCCGCTGCGCTGCGGACGCATCCATCCTGGAATCGAACGATGCTCTTGGCACGGGCCGCGACGTCGTCTTCATGGGTCACCATCACCAGGGTGATGCCCTGTCGGTGCAATTCATCGAACAGTTCGAGCACCTCGGATGTGGTGCTGGAGTCAAGAGCTCCTGTGGGCTCATCCGCCAGCAGAAGGCTGGGACGGTTGATGATCGCGCGCGCGATCGCCACCCGTTGCTGCTGACCACCGGAGAGCTGATTCGGCCGGTTCTCCAGTCGATTGGCCAGACCAACCCGTTCCAGGGCCGCTGCCGCTCTCTCCTGCCGTTCGTCCAAGGGAACTCCGGCGTAGATCATCGGCAGCATCACGTTGTCCATGGCCGTGGCGTTCGGCAGCAGGTGAAACTGCTGGAACACAAACCCGAGTGAGCGGTTGCGGACGTCCGCAAGAGCATCGTCGTCGAGTTGTTCCACGGCTGTTCCATTCAGCCGGTAGCTGCCGAGGCTTGGACGATCGAGGCATCCGAGAATGTTCATCGCCGTGCTTTTTCCGGAGCCGCTGGCTCCCATGACCGCCAGATAATCCCCTCGACTGACCGTGAGATCCAGCTGATCAAGAGCCTTCACACAGAGATCACCCTGCCCGTAGATCTTGCTGACACCGATCAGTTCGGCAACGGGTCCGGTGTTCTGGTCAGCCAAGGCCACGCTGGGCGGCGGCGGCAATCGCCTCCTGCAGGAGAGGACTTGTGTTGACCGCAACGTTGGCCCACTGGAACAGCGGATTGGAGAGGATCCCGCCAACGGCTGTCACGGCCACGCATCCGATCAGGGCAACCCGCAGAGGCTGCATCCCCATCAGCGACCAGCGCACCTCGGGGTAGGCCTTGACGATGTCCGAGGCTTCCTGCGGCTCCTTCACCACCATCATCTTGATGACCGAGATGTAGTAGTAGATCGAGACCACCGATGTGATCAGACCCACGATCACCAGCAGGTACTGGTGGTCGGCCCAACCGGCAAAGAAGAGGTAGATCTTTCCGAAGAAGCCGAGCATCGGAGGGATTCCACCAAGGGACAACAGGCAGAGACTGAGCCCGAGGGTGATCAGGGGATCTTTCTGGTACAGACCGGCGTAGTCGGAAATCCGATCACTGCCGGTGCGAATCGAGAACAGGATGATGCA
>CAJWZW010000091.1 GCA_913050565.1 uncultured Synechococcus sp. | reverse complement strand
AGCCAGCTCAGCAGCCGCTTCATCTCAGCTCTCCGTCAGGGATCGGATCGGAACAGTGGGCAGATTACAAGTGCAAGGCCTTTGGATTTTCTCAGCTCAACCAGTGGTTGTAGTTCGTTTCACTTGACTGATCCCATTCATTCGATCAGTCCGCTCAGGCTCGGTTGAACCAGGGCGGTCAGGAGAAACAGCCCATCAACCCAGACAGTGGTGACCAACACGGCTCCTGCCATTTCCCAGCTCTCACCGGCGGCTCTGAGCCGCTGACCGAGAGCGATGATCAAGACCGCAGCAATTCCGAGCCCCAGCATTGGCAGAGGATGCAGAAGCTGTAAGCCGGCGTCGTGAAGAAGTGCAGGGGCTTCATCAAATGGCGCCGACACCACCGAAGGCCAATACTTCATGACGCCGGTGACGGCCACCATCAGATCAGTGCATGCGGTGCCGATCAGGGATGAGAGGTAGAAGCTGCAGGCGAGACGCCATCGACCGGTCAAGCCGGTCATGGCGAGTGGGAGTGCGAAAGCCTCAACAGGAAGATGCAGCACCGGATGAGCCCTGAGCCAGCCCCAGAACACGCAACCGGCGAGCCAGCTCCCACTGAATCCCACCAGCAGCTGGCCCAGGGCATTGCGCTGTTTATCAGCGCTGCTGCCCAGTACAACGCCTGCGGCAACAAGAAGTGTGGTGAAGACTGCCGCGCTGAATGGGTGGAGTCTCACCCATGGAGCCTGCAGAAAAACAGGCAACACCACCATGGCTGCAGCTATGCGCGGAACCGAAAAGCTCCAGGAGCTCTCGGGGGCCGTTGATTGCCAGGTGCCTCCAATCAACGCCTTTAGCAGACAGAAAGTGCCGAAACCTTAGAAGACCTTTCCTGATCCCGTGCCCCTGTCTTCAGAAAGAGCTGTTTGCCGGGAATAGGGTTTGCCGCGACAGAGGTCTCATTCATGCCAGAACCGGCCGCTTCGGTCAGCCTCCTTGAGGCTTGTTGGCGAAATCTTGTTTTGGGAATCGTCCAGGGACTCACCGAGTTCCTGCCCATCAGCAGCACTGCCCATCTCAAGGTCGTGCCGGTTCTGCTCGGCTGGGGTGACCCCGGGGTGTCGGTGACCGCCACAATCCAACTGGGCAGCATCGCTGCGGTGATTGCTTATTTCCGCTCCGATCTGGTTCAGGTGCTGAAAGGCATCAGCAGAGCCCTTCGTCACGGGCAGTGGCGGGAACCTGAGGCCCGTTTGGGCATCGCCATGGTGGTTGGCACCGCTCCCATTTTGATATTTGGATTGCTGATCAAATTGTTCTGGTCTGAGGGGTATGAAGCGTCGCCACTGCGCAGCATTCCTTTCATCGCTGTCATTTCCATTGCGATGGCTTTGTTGATGGCTTTGGCAGAGCGTCTTGGCCCACGTGTGAAAAAGCTGGCGGATGTCTCCGGACGAGACGGTCTGATTGTGGGCTTCGCACAGGCGCTTGCTTTGATCCCTGGAGTTTCCCGTTCCGGCAGCACCCTTACGGCATCCCTGTTTGATGGCTGGCAACGGGCTGATGCGGCTCGGTTTTCATTTCTGTTGGGAGTGCCTGCGATCAGCCTTGCAGGGCTCGTTGAACTCAATCAGGCTTTTCTGGTCAGTGCGGAGGCGGGGCCACTGCCACTTCTCACAGGCATCATCTCTGCCGCCGTTGTGTCCTGGCTGGCCATTGACTGGCTTCTCAAGTTCCTTCAACGCCACAGCACCTGGATTTTTGTGGCCTATCGACTGATGTTTGGAGCAGCGTTGCTGGCCTGGTGGTCGCTCGACATCTCAAACTGAGGGAAATGCCTTTCCCCTGTGTGGAATGAGCCTTCCGCCGGCATTGCCGTGTCGGCGATTGAATCAGGTTCCGCTGTTCGTCAGCCGCAGCCAGCGGTTGTCGATCAGGTTGAGCAGGGGTCGATCGGCGAGGAGCTCGGATTTCAACCCGGCGATCAGCTGATGAGCATCAACGGAATCCGCCCCAGGGATCTGATTGATTACCGCTATCTCTGTGTTGATGAGGAGCTCCATCTCGAGGTGCGTGACGCCTCGGGCGTTCTGCACCAGGTGGATTTAGAGAAGGACGCCGACGACGGCCTGGGCCTTGGCTTTACGGAAGCACTCTTTGATGGGCTGAGGCAATGCAACAACCACTGTCCGTTCTGCTTCATCGATCAGCAGCCTCCCGGCCACAGGCACAGCCTGTATCTCAAGGATGACGACTTCCGTCTCAGCTTCCTCTATGGCTCTTATCTCACCCTCACCAACCTCACGGAGGCGGATTGGCAGCGCATCGATCAACAACGGCTGTCTCCTCTTTATGTATCGGTGCACGCCACTGAACCGAACCTGCGAGAGCGCCTTCTGGTGAATCCGAGGGCCGGGTTGTTGATGCAGCAACTGGCCTGGTTTGGTGAACGGGATCTGCAGATTCACGCCCAGGTGGTGGTCTGCCCGGGGCTCAACGATGGGGCAGCCCTGGAGCGCAGTCTGCGGGATCTGGCTTCCCATGCGAGTGGGGACTGGCCCGCTGTTCTCTCAGCAGCGGTGGTGCCGGTGGGGCTGACGCGCTTTCGTCCCCCTGACGACGGCCTGGTTCCTGTGGATCCTGCCTGTGCTCGGACCGTGATCGATCAGGTGGAAGTTCTCCAACGGGAGTTTCAGCAGCAACTGGGCACGCGTTTCGCCTGGCTGTCGGACGAGTGGTACCTGATCGCAGGCTTGCCATTGCCGCCGCGACCCGAGTACGAGGATCTGCCGCAGCAGGAAAACGGAGTCGGAACGATTCGTGCCTTTCTGGAGGCATTGGATGACGCCACCCAGAGCCTGCCCGAACGCATTGATCAGCCAAGACGTTGCAGCTGGGTGGTGGGTCGCATTGTGGAGTCAGCCCTCCGTCCGGTCACCGACCGTCTGAATGCCATTGAGGGGCTGAAGGTTGATCTGCATGGTCTCCCCAGTCCCTACTGGGGACAGGATCAGGTTGTGACCGGCCTGCTCACGGGTGAGGATTTGCTCCAGGGCCTGGAGGGGCTTGATCTTGGTGATGAGTTGCTGCTGCCCTCGGTCATGCTCCGACAGGGTCAGCCTGTGTTTCTCGACGACATAACCCTGGAGCAACTCCGGCAGTCGCTACCTGTTCCGGTGCGGATTGTGCATGGGGCGGCTGACATCGTGGCTGCTGCTGTGGGTTCCGACTAGGGAAAAGTCCCTAAGCTCCCACCAATTGTTGATTTGTTGTGCGCCGGATAGCTGCCGCCGTTGTTCTGGCTACAGGCGTTGTCGCTGCATCCAGCGTTCCTGTACGAGGGCAGGAGTCAGAGTCGGCCCAAGCTGTGCTCCCTGAGTCGCGCACGGATCAGACCACCCTTCCTGATGCAATTGATCTCAAGGGTGGTCGTCCGAGGGTCGATCCCACAACACCGGATCCTGCAGCGACCAACCTCTCCGATTCGGTGGGAGATCTTTCAGGACCTCCCACCCTTTCTCTGCCGAATCAGCCGGAGCAGGTACGGATCAAGGAGCTCAGGCCCCTCACCCTGGAAGAAGTTCTTCAGATAGCTGAAGTCAACAGTCCAACGCTCAAGGCTGTTGTCAAACAGGAGGAGCAAGCCAAATCGTCCCTTCGTGCTGCCATTTCTGCGTGGTATCCGACTCTTGATCTGTCGGCGAATGGTCTGCCTGAATATTTCAAGTCATACACCTATCGAAATCCCAAATACGTACCGCAACCAACACCGTTCGAGGTTCTGGAAACTTCCAGGGAGACCTACGGTCGCCAGTGGCGGGTTAGCGCCAATCTTCGGCTTTCATGGGACATCATTAACCCAGCTCGTGTTCCGCAGATTGCGGCCGCCCGCGACAGTTACGAACGTGTTCGTCACGCATACATCGTTGCCCTGAGAGATCTGCGCCTGGAAACAGCCACGGCTTATTTCCGTTTGCAGGAATCCGACGAGGGTGTTCGTATCGGTCAGGATTCCGTTCGTGCTTCCCTGATCAGCCTCCGGGATGCCCGTGCTCGTTACAACGCAGGTGTGAACACCAAGCTGGAGGTGTTGGAAGCCGAAACCCAGTTGGCCCGGGATAAGAGACTGCTGACCGATCGACTGACAACGCAGCAGCTCACCCGCCGCAATCTGGCTCGGCTGATGAATCTCCCTCAGGATGTCACCCCCACAGCTGCAACGCCGGCAAGACCCCTGGGGCTCTGGGGATCTTCGTTGCAGGAGAGCATCACTGCTGCGTACCGGTTTCGTGAGGAACTGGATCAGCTGATCCTGGATGTTTCCATCGCCAACAGTCAGGCCAATGCATCTCTGGCTGCAGTACAGCCTGTCCTCAGTTTCATCAACAACAGCAATACCTTTCGGATTGAAGGCCAAACCGGTCGCTACTCCTATGGAGATATCGATATGGATGACTACCGCTGGGGAGTGGATAACTCAACGCTGCTGGCGGCAACCTGGAGACTGTTCGACGGTGGCAGAGCTCGCGCTGAATATCGGCGCTTCAAGCAGGCCGCTGAGGAAAGTGAGCAAAACTTCGCAGCACAGCGTGATCTCATTCGCTTGGAGGTCGAACAAAGCTTCGTGAGTTTGCGCGCTGCTATTCAAGACATTGAAACAACCTCCAGCGAGGTGATTTCGTCCCGCGAGTCACTTCGCCTGTCACAACTCCGTGTCCAGGCCGGAGTGAGTGCTCAGCGTGAGGTTGTCGATAACCAGAGGGATCTCACCAACGCCGAGATCAACTACGCCGGAGCCATTCGTGAATACAACGTCAGCCTGGCTGAACTCCGACGTCGAACGGGATTGGATGCACTCATTGGCTGCCCAACGCCCGAGTTGCCGTCTCAGAAACCCGAAACCGGCGGAATTGAGATGCCGATCGAGCCAACACCTCTCAAGTCCGCCTGCACCGCGGTGACCGCGGAAGGCCAAACTGGAGCTGATTCTCAACCCGTTCAGCCCCTGTGGTGAATTTGGCGCTCAGTACAGATCAGCTGAGCGCTACGCATGAGTTGATTGATCGCATCAGGGAGCGACAGCTTCAGGATTTTGGTCGGATTGCTTCGGATGTGAAGCCCGATGGGACTCTGATCACGGAGTGCGATCGGTGGAGTGATGAGCAGATTGTTTCAGGACTCGCTTCGATCGCCCCCGGTGAAGGTGTCTTGAGTGAGGAAGGCAGAACGGAGGTGCCTGCATCCCGCGCTTACTGGGTCGTGGATCCTTTGGATGGAACCACCAACTTTGCTGCGGGTATTCCGTTCTGGGCGATCTCCATCGCCCGTTTTGTCGATGGCAGACCGACTGAGGTGTTTTTGGATGTGCCTGCGCTGAATCAACGCTTTGTTGCTCTGCGAGGGCGGGGTGCCACAAGAAATAATGAACCTCTCACTCCGGAGACGCGTTCAACGGTCACGTCCGGCTGCGTTTCCCTTTGCAGCCGGTCGATTCGAGTGTTGCAAAGCAAGCCGGATCAATGTTTTCCCGGAAAGATTCGCCTCTTCGGTGTGGCCAGTCTCAATCTCGTGAGCGTGGCTGTTGGGCAGACCGTTGCCGCTCTGGAAGCCACTCCCAAGATCTGGGATCTGGCAGCTGCCTGGTTGGTTCTTGATGAGCTTGGGTGTCCGATTCGTTGGTTGGAGGCTGATCCAGCGCTGTTGCAGCCCGGCCAAGACGTCAGTCAGCAGGGATTTCCCATGCTCGCTGCCACCTCCTGGTCCAGGCTGGCCAAGCTTCTCCCCTGGGGTGAGGTTCTCGTTCAGACGTGACTGTCTGTTGCGGATGCGACACCGGTGAGTTATGTTTATGGACTGCACGGGACCGCGAGGTTTTGTTGCAGAACCGAA
>CAJWZW010000090.1 GCA_913050565.1 uncultured Synechococcus sp. | reverse complement strand
TTTTTGTGCGAAAAGTTTGGCTGGTTTCTGTGATTTTTGGGTGTAAAGTCTTTCTCTATTTGGTTCTGTTTTTATGAATCGCTGCAGCAGGGCATGCCTCCAATGGGCTGTTTTGTGTTGATCGGTGCAACGCCCTCCCGTTGTTGTCCTGCTTGATGAGCTCAATGGATTGCTTCTTTGAATTCAATGGATGGATTTTGGTTGTTGATTAAATGGTTTCCGGCTGATCACTTGTTGATTTTGTGGTTGGTCTTGATCTCGTCTTGAACCTGATTCTTGCCGTTCTTTTGTCCTTCGAAGCAATGCATTGTCTGGTTGCTTCACAGATGTCAGAAGGCTTCCCTGATCATGGTTGCTGAAAGGAGATGCTCTTTTTTGTCGATCGGCCTTTCGGCGTTTTTTCTTGCTTTCAATCATTGAATCTGCTTGACAGTCGGCAGAAGCTTCTTCAGAATTTTGATATTGAATATCAGGCTGGTCTCTCGTTTCAGTTCACACTGATTGAAGAGTGTCTTGATTCTCAGGCTCCCCATCCGCATACTCTGTTTAAAAGCGCTTTCAGTTCTGGAATGATTGTTCTCAAAATCTCGAATGCTTCAGAAGTTGTCGCCTCCAAAGTTGGGAAGTTTTTAGAGAGACTGACGCCTGATTCGATCGATCACACCACGGTTGAAGACCAGGTGATCAAGAAAATGATTGAGAATCTTGCCGCCGAAGGAATCAAAGGTGAGATCGCCGCGATCAATGGTTTGGATCTCGATGGTGATGACTTGTCTTTGCATAAAGAACTGAAGGTCCGCAAACACACCACGTTCTGAATCGGTTTCTGTGGTCTATGACCTTTTGATCAGCAGTCGTCGCAACCCTTTGGTGCGTCGACTTCGCGCGCTGGGGACCCGTGCAGGACGCACCAGCGAAGAGATGGTGCTGCTTGAGGGCACCCATCTCCTGCAGGAATTGCTGCTCAAGGGCTCCGGTTTGAAAGAGGTGGTTGCCACGGAGCCCTGGCTCGAACGTCACCCTCATCTTCTTGCCGATCTCGATCCTCAGATCCCTGTTCGTCGCGTGACTGAGGAGGTTTTGCGAGCCTCGCTCAGCACGGTGACACCCGATGGCGTGGCCTGTCTCTGTCCGCTGGAATGCTTCCCTTCACCTTCGCCCAACGCCGGCTTTCAGCTGCTGCTGGATCGCATCCAGGATCCAGGCAACCTCGGAACGTTGTTACGGACGGCTCTTGCCGCTGATGTTGAGGCTGTGTGGATGGGAGGCGGCGCTGACCCTCTCAGTCCCAAGGTTCTGAGGGCATCGTCGGGCAGCCTGCTCCAGCTTCCTCATCACCGTTTCGGTCCGGACAGTGAAACCGCCGTTCAACAGATGGAGCTGAAGTTGAGGGACCTGGTGCATCAAAAGGTTCAGGTGGTGGCAACTCTTGTTCCGGATCCCGGCGGTGTGTCGCAACCGATGCCCTACTGGGAGCTCGACTGGACAAGTCCCACGGCTCTGGTTCTCGGTACGGAGGGCGCTGGACTGCACCCCAGGCTTCAGGCCTGCTGCACCCACGCAGTCACGCTTCCGCACAGTTCCCGGGTTGATTCGCTCAACGTTGCTGCAGCAGCTGTTCCTCTCCTTCTTGAGCGTCGACGCGCAACAATGATCCGATCAACGCAGCAGTCCGGGTGAGCGACGCCAGCTTCGACTACGACGTCATCGTCATCGGTGCAGGTTACGGAGGTTTCGACGCCGCCAAACACGCTGCGGAACACGGTCTCAAAACAGCGATCATCGAGTCGCGCGATATGGGTGGGACCTGCGTGAACCGTGGTTGTGTTCCCTCCAAGGCCCTGCTGGCAGCGAGCGGCAAGGTGCGTGAGCTGGCCGATAACACCCATCTCGCCAGTTTCGGTATCCACGCTGCACCGGTGCGTTTTGAGCGACAGAAGATCGCCGACCACGCCAATCAACTGGTGCAGGCCATTCGCACAAACCTCACCAAGACTCTGGAACGGGCCGGTGTGACCATCCTTCGCGGGCAAGGCCGGCTTGAGGGGGTTCAGCGAGTCGGTCTGCGCGAGTCGAGCGGTGTTGATCGGGTGATCAGTGCCAGGGACGTGATCATCGCCACCGGTTCAGACCCCTTCGTCCCGCCAGGCATTGAGATCGACGGTCGCACCGTGTTCACCAGTGATGAGGCGATCAACCTCGAATGGTTGCCCCGATGGATTGCCATCATCGGCAGCGGATACATCGGTCTCGAATTCGCCGATGTCTACACAGCTCTTGGCTGTGAAGTGACGATGATTGAAGCGATGGACAAGGTGATGCCCACCTTCGATCCCGACATCGCCAAGATTGCCGGCCGTCATCTGATCGACAGTCGCGACATTGACGCCCGTTCCGGCCTGTTGGCGCGCAAGGTCACCCCAGGTTGTCCTGTCCAGATCGAACTGGCTGACTTCAACAGCCGTGAGCTCGTGGAGACCCTCGAGGTGGATGCCGTGCTGGTGGCCACAGGGCGTGTGCCCAGCAGCAAAGGGCTCAATCTGGAGTCATTGGGAATTGAAACCAACCGTGGTTTTCTTCCCATCGACGACACGATGAGGGTGCTGGTGAATGACCAGCCACTTCCCCATATCTGGGCGGTTGGTGATGTGACCGGAAAGCTGATGCTCGCGCATACCGCTGCGGCACAAGGCACCGTTGCTGTGGAGAACATTCTTGGTCACCAACGCCAGATCGATTACCGCAGCATCCCTGCGGCGACCTTCACCCATCCGGAGATCAGCTCCGTGGGCATGAGCGAGGCGGATGCCAAGACTCTGGCTGCGGAACAGGGGTTCCAGCTTGGTTCCGTGCGCAGCTACTTCAAAGCGAATTCGAAGGCCCTTGCGGAGCTCGAAAGCGATGGGCTGATGAAGCTCCTGTTCAACAAAACCAGTGGTGAGGTCCTTGGAGCCCATATCTATGGACTGCATGCCGCCGATCTGATTCAGGAGGTGGCGAACGCCGTAGCCCGTCGTCAGAGCGTTCGTCAGCTGTCCACTGAGGTGCACACCCATCCCACCCTGAGTGAGGTGGTGGAAGTGGCCTACAAACAAGCTGCATCCCAGCTGGTCGCCTGAGCCGTTCTTCGTTCCTGTTGCTTCCGATCAAGTCATGGAGATCCGTCGTCGTCCGCCCAATCCGAAGGTGCGCGTTGCCCATCTCGAGTACGCCGTTCCCCACGATGAGCAGGAACCACGGCACATCCTCGAGAAAATTGTCTGGGAAAAGGACCGGGAAGTTGAGGTGGCTCGACAGAAGGTGCCCCTCGACAATCTCAAGAAACAGATTGCCGATCTGCCGCCCACCAGGGATTTTCTGGCCGCCTTGACCTCTGCGCCGGTGTTACCGGCGGTGATCGCCGAGGTGAAAAAGGCAAGTCCCAGCAAAGGGGTGATCCGCGAGGATTTCGACCCTGTCGCCATTGCCCGTGCCTATGCGGCCGGAGGAGCCAGCTGTCTGTCAGTTCTGACCGACAAGACGTTTTTTCAGGGCGGCTTTGATGTGCTCGTGGAGGTTCGCAAGGCTGTTGATCTGCCCCTGCTCTGCAAGGAATTCGTCCTGAGCCCGTACCAGCTGTATCAGGCCAGAGCCGCTGGTGCCGATGCCGTCTTGCTGATCGCCGCCATCCTCGGTGATCAGGATCTTCGCTATCTGCAGAAGGCAGCCGCTGCTCTGGGTCTGGCCGTTCTGGTTGAAGTTCACGACGCTGCTGAGCTGGAGCGTGTTCTCGACATCGGTGGTTTCGATCTGGTGGGAATCAACAACCGGGATCTGACCACTTTTGAAACGGACCTGGGCACAACGGAGCGACTCACCGCCTCGTTCGGGCAGCGACTGAAGGACCAGAACACGCTGCTGGTGAGTGAGTCGGGACTGTTCAACCGTGCTGATCTTTCTCGGGTGCAAAGCGCCGGTGCTGCCGCTGTTCTCGTGGGAGAAGCGTTGATGCGTCAGGCGGATGTGGAGGCCGGTCTGCGAAAGCTGATCAACGGCTGAGTCGTGCCGCTCCGGCAGAATTCAGTCTCTGATTCCATGAGCTGGTGCTGATCAGCGTTCTCACTGGACTTGCAGCCGGTGCCGTTCATGTCGTCGCCGGTGCTGATCACCTCGTGGCGATGGCTCCCTTCTCCATCAACCGGCCCTTCCAGGCTCTGCGCAGTGCACTGGCCTGGGGAGCAGGGCATTCCGCCGGTGTTGTCGCTCTCGCTCTCATCGCCATTGCTCTCAAGGATCTCGCCCATGTGGAGGCCATGTCCTCCTGGGCTGAATTCCTCGTTGGGGTGGCTCTCCTCGTCGTCGGGGCCCTCGCCGTTCGCACCGCCTTCGGTCTTGAGCTCCACAGCCATACCCATCGTCATGACGACGACAGAGCCACCCATCAGCACCTCCACCTGCATCTGCGGGGGCAGCACAACCACCGCAGGCATGTCCATGCCGCCTCCGGTCTCGGTCTGCTCCATGGCCTGGCCGGTGCCAGTCATCTCCTGGCTGTCATCCCCGCCCTCGCTCTTCCACCCCATGCCGCCCTCGGCTATCTCATCGCCTATCTGATCGGCTCGATCACCGCCATGACCGCCGTCGTCGCTCTCGTCTCCTTCCTCACCAGACGCAGCGGTGCTCGACTCCTCCCATTCCTCGTCGGTGGCACCGGTGCTCTCTCGATCCTCACCGGTGCCGTCTGGCTTCAGAAAACATCAGACGTCCTTCTCTGAGCGCTGGGAAGAGATAACCCCCAGCAATGGTGCAGACAGTTCCTCAGAAAGTGAAGGTGGTCTTCACCAAACCGCCCAGTTGCTGAAGCGTTTGGCCGGATCCCGTATGACCGCCTAAGGGGCGCGACAAGTAATACAGAGCTGGAGTGATGCTGATGGCATCGGTCACCTGGAACTGGTACCACCATTCCCAGATGAATTGGCCATCTGCCGGTTCATCACTCCCTTTGAGATCGGTGGCAAACACCGGCTGCCCAACCGCCATCCCCGCAGCGTTGCCATCAACAAACACATCACTCCATTCGAATGCAACGGCCCAGGACTGACTGGTCCTCACTTCACCTGAATGCTTCACATCGCTGTTGTTGATTCCCCAGCCGAGGGACATCGAAGGAACCCAGCCACCCTGTTCCGGTGACCACGCCCCACCCAGACCGAAGGCATGGGTCACACCGTCATCGTTCAGATGCTCCTGGGTGAACGGTGTGGCGTATTCGATCAATTCATGACCGTTCTGAATCTTGGAATAAATCGCAGCGATAGCCCAGCCTTCCCCTTCCCATGCCAACTGAACCGTGCCAGTCCCAGCGGCATAGTCCGTGGCCAAACCACCTTCCGAGCTGTTGCTGATGGCTCCATTGGCAGCCACATAGTTCGCTGATGCACTCAGACCGTTTCCGGGAGCCCAGGAGATCCCAACACCGGCACCCTGATTTTTGTTGTAGGCGCCCGGAGCACCGTTGGCGGTGAAAAGATCGAGGATTGGATCACTCAGATAAAAACTTGGCATCACCGCCAACATGTCGTCCTGAGCAACGACCGGTCCAGCCGTGATGGTGATTGCTTCGCCAACGGGGAACGTATAAAAGAGTTTGTCGATCTCCAGGACATTGGCCCCTGCTTCCGATTGGTAGGCGGTCTCCAGAACTGAAAGTCCGGAGGGTTCCCCGCCCCCGAAGGAACTCTCATCATCGAAATTGCCCGCTCGCAACACCGTCAGCAACTGATCCTTGCCTGTGAACGATGTCTCGAGGGCCAGCTGAAGGTCGTAGTTGAAAACAGTGGCGCCGTAATCAGCATTGCTCGATCTTCTGAGATGGGATGACGACCCTTCGAATCGGTTGGCGCCCATCACGAAACTGGCCACTCCGTTGAGCTTGGTGGTGGTGGAGAACTGGGTTGCTTCCAGTTCGCCAACGCGGGCTTCCAGAC
>CAJWZW010000089.1 GCA_913050565.1 uncultured Synechococcus sp. | reverse complement strand
GAGAGCCGCGAAAGCATGGGAGGTTGGAAAAAGGCGTACAGGGCAGCTCTCAACGGTGAACTGGAGCCGATGCCGGGACCCGAGCTTCCACATCCACCTCCATGGGCAGAGGTGACCCAGGAGTCATGGGACGTCACACGCACCCTGCCGTGGTGCCATCTCAGGGGACCGTTGAAACCGGAACGTCTGCGGGATCACCACGATCAGGCCCTGGCCTTGGCGGGGAGTTCCGAATAAAGGCACAGAGTCCAGCCAGCAGAATCCAGCCAAGCAGGTTCAACCGCGCATCAAAAAAAGGAAGATCCGTGAAGTGCATCGTCAACAGCACCAGCGCCGAGGTCCACCAGGCCCGCTCCAGTGGTGCCTGCCGGAGCATGCCGCGGCGAAGCGCCAGCATCATGAGCGCCAGAACAGTGCCCACGATCAGCAGCGCCACAGGCACTCCATGGCTGATCGCCAGCTCCAACGGCAGGTTGTGAGAGTGCCCATGCCAGCGTTTGGCCGCATGGATCGGATACATCACGCTGAAGGCTGCGGAACCCCAGCCCAACCAGGGCCTGGCCGCCACCAACTGGATCGCATAGGTCCACTGCCCGAGCCGGGTGTGCTTCCAGGGCGTGTCCCCTCCGCGCTCCAGCAATCGCTCAAGGATCGAATCCGGCAGAAGTGCAAGCAGCAACGGTGAGCTCACAAGCAACAGCACCGGAAGCAGCAACAGCCAGGACGATGGACCGATGACCAGAGGCAGAGCAAGAACAAGCCCTCCCACAGCATTTCTCGACTGGGTCAGCAGCACAGCCGTGCCGGCTGCCAGCGCCAGGACCAGTGCAGCACCACGGCGCCGCCATCCATCGGGACGCAGCACAGCCGCAATCATCAGGGGCCAGATCACCCCCAGCCAGGCTCCGGCGACGTTGGCGTAATCAAACAAACCGGACAGCCGCCCGAGGGGTTTCCCACCGGGAGCAACAAACCAGACAACCGCTTCGCCTCCCAACTGCCACGGACCCTCCCAACCGAGGAACATCTGGCCAAAACCGGTCAGCAGCACCGGCAGTGTTCCGGCCACCAGCATCCAGGCGGCATTGCGTCGCTGACGTTCCGAGATCAGATACGGCTGAAAAGCCCAGAACGCCCAGATCAACGGCAACCAGTTGCCAAGACCCACCCAGGCCAAAGATCCCGTGGTGGCCTGCAACGCCCCAATCAGCATCAGCGCAGCCGCCAGGAGCAAGGGCTGACACCAGCGATCGCGCCAGATCGGCACCGCCCTGCCTCGGCTACCGATGACTGCAGCAGCCAGCAGGCAAAGACCCCCCAACAGTGCACTGGAGGGCAACAGAAACAGACCGATCCGAAACAGCCGCTCGCCGATCACGCAAACACCGCGGTGCGGCCCCGATAAACCATCACCTGCCGGCGCAGATGCAAGCGCAAAGCTCGGGCCAGCGCCAGGCGCTCCGTATCGCGGCCTTTGCGAATCAGGTCCTCCACCTCATCACGGTGACTCACTTGCACCGTGGTCTGCTCAATGATCGGGCCATCGTCGAGATCTTCCGTGACGTAGTGGGCGGTGGCTCCAATCAGCTTCACACCCCGTTCCCAGGCGCGGTGATAAGGCTGAGCACCTTTGAAAGCCGGCAGAAACGAGTGGTGAATGTTGATCACTTCAGGGAAGCGCGCCAGAAAGTCGGCGCTCAGCACCTGCATGTACTTGGCCAGAACGGCCAGTTCAATTCGATGCTGCACCAACAGCTCGAGAATCTCCTGTTCAGCCTCCGGCTTGCGATCCCGGTGAACGGGCACATGCACGAAAGGCACCTTGAACACACCGCAGAGACCCTCCAGCTCAGGATGGTTGGCGATGACCAGGGGCACCTGCATCGGCAGCTCACCGCTTTGAACCCGCCAGAGAAGGTCCTGTAAACAGTGGCTCTGCTTGCTCGCCAGAATCGCCACCCGCGGCAACTCGTCTGAAAAACGCAGCTGGACCTGACCGTTCAAACGCTCGCCGAGAGCTGTTGCCGCAGCGGCAACACCGTCTCGAGGAAGGCCGAATCCCGTCAACTGCCATTCGATCCGACTGAGAAACAGACCGGCTCCTGCATCGGTGTGGTGATCGGCATGGCGGATGTTGCCGCCGTTGGCTGCAACCCAGCCCGCCAGCTCACTCACCAATCCGGGGCGATCCGGACAGATCATCTGGAGGATGACCGTGACCTCACTCACAACGAAGCTTTAAAAACAAATTCTCCCGTGCCCTGCGGGCTGGTTAAAGTCCCAGAACTTTTTTTCCGGATCATGCTGAAGGCCCTGCGCCGCCTCGCCGCGTTCTGCCTCTGCATCACCCTCAGCCTGGGTTTGATCAGCCCTTCAGCCGTGAAGGCTGACGACGCAGCCGTGATCGCCAGACAGGCCGCGGCCTTCCAAGAAACGAAGAGCCGTCTGCCGGAACTGGCCCGTCTCGTGAGCGCCGAGGATTGGACATTCACTCGCAATCTGATCCACGGTCCGATGCAGGAAGTGGGGCGCGAAATGCTTTACATCAACCAACGCCTGGACAAGTCCCAGCGCAAGGAGGCTGAATCGATCGCCCGCGACCTCAAGGCTGCTCTGGCAAACCTCGACGAAGCTGCCCGTCTGCAGGACAGCTCCAGACTTCAACGCTCCTACAGCGCCGTTGCCGCTGGTTTTGAGGCCTATTCCGAAGTGATCCCGGACGAGGCTCTCAGCTGATCCGATCCATTGCCGTCATTGGAGCCGGTGTCGTCGGTCTCGGTTCGGCCTGGCAGCTGGCCCTGAAGGGTCATTCCGTGACCCTTCTCGATCCTCGTTGGGGAAAGCCGGTTGTGCGGCAAACCCCGGGCTCCGGGCTCAACGGCACCAGCGCATCCCTCGGTGTGTTGATGGGGAATGTTTTCAGGCGCACAAGCGGTCGCGGCTGGCGGTTGCGTCGCAGAAGCATGGAGCTCTGGCCACGCTGGGTGAAGGCCCTGCAGGAGTTCGAGGCCTGCGTCACCCTGCAGACGGGGCTGCTGCAGATTGCCGCCGATCAGGAGTCGGCCGCACGAATGGCGGTCCTGGCTGAGCAACGCTCTGATCTGGGACTGGAACTGCAGACAAGCGAACAGGTCCGCAGCATCTGGCCGACAGCACTGCATGGTGCACTGCTCTCCAAGGCAGATGGTCGCATTGACCCATTGCAGCTGCAGACCGCTTTGCGGCAAGCACTGGTCCGGCAGGGCGCACAACCGATTTCATCGCATGTGGTTCAGCTGGAACGCCATGGCTCCCGCTGGCGAGTGCATCACGCCGAAGGACACAGCACCTGTCACGACGGCGTGGTGATCTGTGCGGGACTGAGCACCTCTGAACTGCTTGAGCCTCTTGGTCACAGCCTGCCGATCAGTCCGGTGCTGGGGCAAGCCCTGATGCTTCAGTTGCAGGAAGGGCCGGCAAACTGGTCGAACTGGCCGGCAGTGCTGGTCGATCAAGGCTTCAACCTGATCCCCGTTGGTCCAGGGAGACTGCTGCTCGGGGCAACTGTGGAGCCGGGAACAGATGCTGCCGACGACCCCCTGGCTCTGATGCGCAATCTCAACGACAGCGCGCCGGATTGGCTCCGACACGCAACGGTGATTGAGCATTGGAGTGGCTTGCGGGCCAGGCCGGTGGAACGACCAGCGCCTGTTCTGGAGGTGCTGGAACCAGGGTTGATCGTGGCGAGTGGCCTCTACCGCAACGGTGTTCTGCTCGCTCCTGCCACTGCGGAATGGATTTCCACTGAACTTCAGAACGCATAAAAAAGGGCCCTCACAGGGCCCTCATCAAAAGGAGACCAATTCAGCAGATCACTTGGTCTCGGTGAACTCCGCGTCGATGACGTCATCAGCCGCGTCACCACCTGAAGCAGCATTGCCGGCCGCACCGGCATCAGCGCCAGGAGCAGCACCGCCAGCAGCAGCACCCTCCTGTTGATAGACGGAAGCTCCAACGGTGTAGAGCTCCTGCTGCAGTTCCTCCAGCAGGCCCTTCATCGCGTCGTAATCCTCCTGGTCCACAGCCTCCTTGAGCTTGGTGCGCTTCTCCTCAACCTTGGCTTTCGCATCGGCGGCAACTTTGTCGCCGAGCTCGCCCATCTGTTTTTCAGCCTGATAAACGAGCGTTTCAGCCTGGTTCTTCAGATCGATCTTTTCGCGCTTTTCCTTGTCAGCGCTGGCGTTGGACTCAGCATCCTTCACCATCTTGTCGACCTCGGAATCCGAAAGAGTCGAAGCTCCGGTGATGGAGATCGACTGCTCCTTGCCGCTGCCCTTGTCCTTGGCGGTGACACTGAGGATGCCGTTGGCATCGATATCGAACGTCACCTCAATCTGCGGCACCCCACGCGGAGCGGGAGGAATGCCGTCCAGACGGAAGGTTCCGAGCGACTTGTTGTCGGAGGCCATCTCGCGCTCACCCTGGAGCACGTGAATCTCAACGTTGGTCTGTCCATCCACCGCCGTTGAGTAGGTCTCGGTCTTCTTGGTGGGAACCGTGGTGTTGCGGGTGATCATCTTGGTCATCACACCACCGAGGGTCTCAACACCCAGCGACAGCGGGGTGACATCCAGCAGAAGAATGTCCTTGACTTCGCCGGCGAGAACACCGCCCTGAATGGCGGCACCGACTGCCACCACCTCATCGGGGTTCACGGTCTGGTTCGGGTCCTTGCTGGTGGTGCGCTTCACCAGATCCAGCACAGCGGGGATACGGGTGGACCCGCCCACCATCACGATCTCGTCCAGCTCGCTGGAGGACAGCTTGGCGTCCTTGAGAGCCTGCTCAACAGGGATGCGACAGCGATCGATCAGGTTGGCTGCCAGCTCCTCGAACTTGGCCCGGGTGAGGGTGAGATCCAGGTGCTTGGGACCCTCAGGGGTTGCCGTGATGAACGGCAGATTGATTTCACTCTGCGTGGCGCTGGAGAGCTCGATCTTGGCTTTCTCAGCAGCTTCTGTCAGACGCTGAAGAGCCTGCTTGTCCTGACGCAGATCAATGCCCTCGTTGGACTTGAAGGTCTCAGCGAGGTGATCCACGATCACCTTGTCGAAGTCATCACCACCCAGGTGAGTGTCTCCAGAGGTGGAGAGCACCTCAAAAACGCCATCACCCACCTCAAGGACAGACACGTCGAAGGTGCCACCACCAAGGTCGAAGACCAGGATGCGTTCGTTGCTTTTTTTGTCGAGGCCATAGGCCAGAGCCGCCGCTGTGGGCTCGTTGATGATGCGCAGAACCTCGAGACCGGCGATCTTTCCGGCGTCCTTGGTGGCCTGGCGCTGGGAATCGTTGAAGTAGGCGGGAACCGTGATGACCGCCTGGGTGACGGTTTCACCGAGATACTTGCCGGCGTCCTCGGCAAGCTTGCGAAGAACCTGGGCGGAAACCTCCTCAGGAGCGAACTGCTTGTCGAGAACCGGGCACTTCACCTTCACGTTGGAACCGGCCTTCTCGACGCCGTAGCTCACTTCCTTCGATTCCTCGTTGACTTCATCGACCCGACGGCCGATGAAGCGCTTGACCGAATAAAAGGTGTTGTCTGGATTCATGACCGCCTGACGCTTGGCGATCTGACCAACCAGCTGATCCTGGTTCTTGGTGTAGGCCACGACGGAGGGCGTGGTGCGGAAGCCCTCGGCGTTCGCGATGACGGTGGGCTTGCCACCCTCCATCACGGAAACGCAGCTGTTCGTGGTGCCAAGGTCAATGCCGACAACCTTGCCCATCTGTGCCCACCTCTCGTAAGTGTGATTTGAGTGAACTCATCTTCATCAGCTGACCCCGGCAGAGGCGAGGTGTGGTTCCCGAACAGGCAGGCTGGAGGAGCATCCAGGGATCCCATGATCAACGGCAGCACAGGGCTGGTGGGACTGCTGGGCAATCCGGTGAAGCACTCCCTCTCCCCGGTGATGCAGAACGCAGCCCTGGATGCCATGGG
>CAJWZW010000088.1 GCA_913050565.1 uncultured Synechococcus sp. | reverse complement strand
GCTCGATCGCGATAAGCCCCGTAGCGGGCCCGTTTGTCCCTGATCCGTTCCGGCAGATCAGGCAGCAATCCGAAATTGGGAGGCATGGGCTGAAACTTCGCCGTGGGGGCCTCGCTGACGAAATGGGTCAACGCACCGCTCATCGTGGTGGCTGGAAGATCAATGGGCTCCAGTCCCTGCATCAGGCGAGCCGCATTGGTGCCGGCCAGCCAACCTCCGGCAACGGCTGCGGCATAGCCTTCCGTGCCTGTGATCTGGCCAGCGGCCAGCAGGGTGGCACGGTTTCGGAACTGCAGGGTGGGGCGCAGCAGCGCTGGTGATTCCAGAAACGTGTTGCGGTGCATCACCCCGAAACGCACGAACTCCGCCTGGGCGAGGCCCGGGATCATCTGCAGGACGCGCTTTTGTTCCCCCCACTTCAGATTGGTCTGAAAACCCACGAGGTTCCAGAGCCGGCCGTCCTTGTCCTCCTGTCGAAGCTGCACCACGGCATAGGCCCGCTTTGAACGACGCACATCCCGATCGTTCACGTCACCCCAGCGGGGATCCCATAGACCGATGGGTTTCAGCGGTCCGTAGCGCATCGTGTCTTCACCTCGCCTTGCGAGCTCTTCAATCGGCAGACATCCCTCGAAGAAGGTCGCATCCTCCTTGTCGAAATCCTTGAGCTCAGCCTGCTCAGCGGCAAGAAGCGCCTCGCGAAAGGCGAGGTACTGCTGCTTGTCCATCGGGCAGTTGATGTAGTCAGCATCCCCCTTGTCGTACCGACTGGCCCGGAACGCAATGGTCAGATCAATGCTGTCGCCATGGACGATGGGGCTGGCTGCATCGAAGAAGTGACAGTCGGCACGGCCCGTGAACAGCCGCAGATCCTCCGCCAGGGGGTCACTGGTGAGTGGACCCGTGGCCAGGACGGTGATCGCGTCAGCCGGTGGCAGTGACTGCTGTTCCCGTCGTTCGATCGTCACCAGGGGGTGCTGATCAAGGGTCTCGGTGAGAGCAGCGCTGTAGCGGCCGCGGTCAACGGCCAGGGCGCCACCGGCTGGAACGGCATGGTGATCCGCAGTTCTGATCACCAGTGATCCGAGCCGACGCATCTCCTCCTGGAGAAGTCCGGCAGCGCGATCACTGCTGAGGGCCCCGAAGCTGTTGCTGCAGACCAATTCAGCAAAATCACTGCTGTGATGAGCCGGTGAACGACGCAACGGCCTCATTTCCACCAGGGTCACCGGTATTCCGGCGCGAGCCACCTGCCAGGCTGCTTCAGTGCCGGCCAGACCAGCACCCAGAACGGTGACGGAACCCTCAGCGGTCAACAGGTTGCCCGAAGCAATATTCAGCCTACGAAGCTCAGATGGGAACGTCAGGCGCGACTGCGCTGAATCATCAGCTGGAGCTGTCCCACAGCGGCACGACCGATGTTGAAGGCCGCCCAGCCCACAGCGGCAAGAACAGGGGCAACCACGAGGAACAGACGTGCATCGATTCCGAGCACCTGACCGGTTGTGATGACGCTGTAAGCCGAATAGGCGACGATCGCGAGGATGACGACAAGGCCGATGGCAACGCGGGCGACGCTCATAATGTTTCGGGAAGTTGCCGAAATTTTACGGATAACGCCGCACTTCCCACGATTCCAGGCCAAAGCTGACCAGAAATGCAGCACTCATGCCTGCTGGGCGGCGTGTTGACGCGCGAGGTCGGCATAGCGCCGGGCATGCTGACGCTGATCGTCCACAGCCTCGGGGGTCAGCTCACGCCTGGGTTGAGCCGGGATGCCCATCACCATGGTGTGCGCGGGCACATCCTTCGTCACCACGGAGCCGGCGGCGACAAGGCAGCCCTCTCCCACACTCACGCCGTTCAGAACAATCGCACCGATTCCGATCAGAGAGCCATCTCCGATCGTGGCGCCGTGAATCACTGCCCGATGACCGATGGTGACGTCCATGCCGATCAGAACAGGCTGATCGGGGTCGCCATGCAACACCGCCCCATCCTGAACATTGCTGAACGCACCGATCCGGATCTGACTCAGATCGCCACGTGCAACGGCTGTCGGCCAGAGGCTGCTGCCCTCGTCCATCACCACATCGCCAACCACCACGGCACTGGTCGCCACCCAGGCCAGGTCATGCAATTGGGGAGCAGGCCAGGGTGGAGCAGCGGGCATTGGTGAACCGAAAGATGTCCTGATCCTGCGGCTGACCGAGTGATAATGTCCATTCATGCCTGTTACGGGCATGCCCAAGCGGGCGGGTCGCTAGCTCAGCGGTAGAGCATCCGGCTTTTAACCGGCTGGTCCTGAGTTCGAATCTCAGGCGACCCATTTGAACGAACAGATGTCGTCGTGTGACCACGCACAGCGAACTGCCGTTTGGCTGTTAGAAACACTCACAACTGAGTACAGCGCACGGGTCCAATGGCTTACGTCGTCTTTTTTGCCGTGACCCTGTTGTTGGCATTGCTGGGCGGTCTGTTCTCGCGGGTTGCCGCTGAAAAATTCTGGATGTGACCCCCATCGATGACTGATGCCGACCTGATTGTCATCGGGGCGGGGCTTTCCGGCTGCGCGCTGATCTACCAACTGCGACTGCACGGCTGGAAGGGGAAAATCGCGCTGGTGGAGGCAGGTCGCGGATGCGGTGGACGCAGCGCATCCAGACGTCGGCGTGATCAACCGGACTGGCGCCTTGACCATGGCGCCCCTGGATTCCATTTGAGTCAGCCCATTTCCGCTGAGCTTGAACCCTTGCTGAACGGCATGCGCGAAGCAGGTGTCCTTACACAAGACCACGCCGAGATCATCAGCATCGATGCCGATGGTCACCCGACAAGCAACGGGGCGGATGCCATGCCTGAAGGGGGCTGGTGGCGCGGCAATCCCTGCATGGCCTCGTTATGTGAACACTTACTGGAACAAGCCGGTTCTGAACACCTGGCCCTCCACTGGCAACGACGGGTGCGCTGGCTCGACTTTCGTGATGGTGAGTGGACCCTCAGCGATCAGGACAGAACCTGGCAGTTGCGAAGCGACAGCCTGGTTCTGAGCGGCAATCTCCTGGCACATCCGCGATCCCTGGCGATGTTGAACTGGTCGGATGTGCCCCTCAGGACAGCGGTTCCGGCTGGAATTGATTCCGAACTGGATCTGGCGCTCAGCCAGCTCGCCCGATGCAGTGCCGATGTCCGCTGGAATCTGATGATGGATCTGGAGCTGAAGGGGGCGACGCCGCGTCAGATCTGGCTTACAGCGGAAGCCAGAGAGCGTTGGCAGGTGGAACGTCTGGTGCTGCAGCCCCAGATGGACGGACACACCGGCCTTGTGGTGCATGGACTGCATGACGGCAGAAGCATCACTCCGGAAAGCCAACCAGCTCTGCTGGCAGAGCAGGAGAAACGGCTGAAGACTGTGTTGGACCAGATGCTGAGGGAAATGCCGAAACTGCAGATGGCATGCCGTCAGGCGAACAGCCTCGGCGTGATGCGTTGGGGTGCCTCTCAACCGCTGGACCATCCACTGCAAACAAACCTGCAGTGGTGCCAGAGCAGCAGAGTTGGATTCTGCGGGGATTATGTGAAGGGATCAGGCTTCGGCAGGGCCCAGGGAGCACTGGAGAGTGCCGTTCGACTGGCCAGTCGACTGATTTCAGCGTGATTCAATCGGAGACATGGAACTGATCGGCATCAACATTCGCAGCTGGCTCTATGAGGGCGACAGCTGCCTGGAAGACATGGTGTTGGGGGTCGAGGAAAAGGCTGTCCGGGATGGCGCCAACCATCTGTCATCCGAGGAATTTGATTCATGTCTCGGGATCGTGGTCTGCCGGATCGGGACAAACACCTTTGCCAACCTCGTCCAGGTTGTAGGTCACTACAGGGGGGAGGCATCACTCGTCTGGGACCGGAGTCGGGGGGAGGGACCACCTGCCGGAGAAACCTATGAAATCAAGGTTTTAAGCAGGATTCACCGGGTTCCCGACGCAGTGACAGGACCCCTATCAGACACAGGGATTCACCCTGATCACCGTGCAGCGGTGCTTCATTACCTGCTCGACATGGGCTGAAATCCTGTCAACCCTGCAACCGCACGGACTTGCGATGTGCGATAAAAGGTTATGTGGTGGTTATGGAGAGATGAAGACAAGCACAGCCCATGCACGACTCGAGGCACTTCAGCTGGCAGCTGAAGGTTGTCTTTCACGCAAAGAAGCCCTCAAAATTCTCGAAAAGGCAGAAAAAGCGCATCAGAAGCTGGAATCCTCAGCGGCGCCACTGCATCGCCCTCAGATTCTGCTTTTACAGAACTGACCTGGGTCACCGGAAGCTAAGATCTAAAGGCTCGGGGAGTGGCGCAGTTTGGTAGCGCGCTTGCTTTGGGAGCAAGATGCCGCAGGTTCAAATCCTGTCTCCCCGACTCTCTAAAAAGCCAGTGACTTACTAGCTTTCGTGCCGCCACCCCAAGGCGGTTTTTCTATGACAATTCAAGCGACAAGCTTCCAGAAGACAGAGTTTCCCAACACCCTCGCGGGATAAGACAGTCCGGAACCTAACCGGGAACCACGCACTCGCTGACAACGGAGCGGTAACAACAAACAACGACCGGTCGTCGACCGACCCAAGAGCGAGACTTTCCCAGGACATGAGAGATAATTTGGCATTCAAACCCTTCTTGCTGCAGATAAATCGGAGCAAACATTCGTAGATCCAGATGCATCAAAGAATCACGAAAAGCAGCACCTAGACACTTGATGTTCTGCTGCGACCAGCGCAATTCATAGACAATGCAGCCAACGCTTATAAGCAGAGCTATGGCTGACAGCCAAGGTCGAATAGACACCCCTGAAACCATTGCAACAATTGAGGCCAGAACAACTCAATGATGATTCAGAGAGTGAACACCGTCACTCATCGCTAAAGCCAACAAATAATCAATAGCATTGGAGAAGTTTCACAATGATATTCTTTTAGGTGAAAATAGCTACTACAACGTAGATCATCAAACAAGCGAAAGAGATCTGTCGTATTTCATATTTTTCTCAGAGGAACTGCCGATACAGAAACCAATCAACACCATGAAAATCCTGATGATTCTTTCAAGTTTTGACTATCTGGCGATCGTCGACGCAAGCATCGTCTTGTTACTTCTTCTTGTAGTTGCCATGATCGTCTATATCACTGGGTTTTACGACGAACTTCATCCAATCGAAAAAGCCGATGCAACGACGCGCGATGGAATCGATACTCCTGAGATCTATTTCGTTAAAATGAATACGTTCACTGGAATGGCAAACACGACATCGCCAGCAATAACCAAGAACAACCGAATCACCAAAAGCAGCGAGTAGAACATCTTGATGAATCACCGAAACAGACTTCGCGAATGCATCCAACCGACAAGAAGCCGCTAAAGCATTCATCAAAAACAAGATAAATCAAAGTATAACAACCAAGAACATCAGAAAGAAAGATTAGTTTTTTTGATTTTTGCAACACGCACAAAAAACATAGCTACAACAAGTTGACAATAGTAATTACAAAAAACCATTTTTATCTCAGAAACTCAAAATGTGAGCCCAGTCAACAAATAAAAAGCGGACACCTGGTCGAGGTGCCCGCCGTGACCCTTGTGTGAAAAGTGCAGCGGGCTACCAACTCCGCTACCGTCTTAAGCTTAGTGCGTTTGTACTGAATGTCACTATAGATGAAGCAGCTTTTGATCATGCCTTACTTGCTGATCAATCTGATCATTTCCTTAGCACTGGTTTTAGCGATTTTTCCCGCATCAACCCATGCGGATGTCATCGAATACAACATTGTCACAGATGAATTCTATGGATTGAATGCTGAACGCGTTTTACTTGTCTCTGACAAGGACGATGCAGACAGAAAAGTCAAAGTCGTCGGAAAGTGCAAAGGTCGAGGAGCAACCGACCTTTTCCTTGAGGATGATCCCACGAATGCAAGGGAACATTGGTTTATCGTATCCCGTGAAAGCGACCTCGAACCCGATCTCACCATATGCCTTTCCGGCAATGCACCAAATTGGTATGAAAAAGCTGCTCGCCCTTATAAATAAAAGATCAAAAGAATGCATTGGCCAATCTTGAAACCAATACAAGATGGAAACAATTCATAGGAAGGATAGTGACTGGCACACTAGTCAGCAACACAGAAGGACTGCAGCAAAAGGCAAGATAAATTAGAGCCGCAAAATGCCAAGAATTTCTCTCCAAAATTGCATTAGAAACAGCACAAAACGAGGACAGGATTGGACAACTAAAACACTAAAATGCTAAATCTTGCCTCAAAA
>CAJWZW010000087.1 GCA_913050565.1 uncultured Synechococcus sp. | reverse complement strand
TGCAAAGCCGGGCAGAGATCCTTGGCCTGGCTCCCAAACTTTCGGTGCATCGCGATCTCGAAACCACCGGTGATGTTCGCTTCGACGCTGTGGTGTGTCTCGATGTGCTGGAGCACCTGCCTGATCCATCAGCGCAGCTGACGGAATTTCATCGGCGTATGGCGCCGGAGGCCATTGCCCTGATGAACTGGTATTTCTTCAAGGGCCACAACGGTGAGTACCCGTTCCATTTCGATGATCCGCAGCTGGTGAACGGCTTCTTCCAAACACTGCAGAGTCGCTTTCTGGAGGTGTTTCACCCCCTGCTGATCACGGCCCGGCTTTACAGGAAAGCCTGAGGACACGGCACCAAAAAGCCCCAGTCACCCTTAGTAGTGCTGGGGCTCTGGATCAGCGTTGTTGCGTCTTGCCGCGATCACGCCGCTGTCAGACGGCAGCAGCGATGTTGATGCGCTTGCGGTTGCGCAGGCCGCGGCGGATGGTTTCGAACTTCACCACACCATCGGTGAGAGCGAAGAGGGTGTCGTCTTTGCCCTTGCCGACATTGACGCCGGGCAGCACAGAGGTGCCGCGCTGGCGGATCAGGATCGAACCGGCGGAAACGCTTTCACCGCCGTAGGCCTTCACCCCAAGACGCTTGGAATTGGAATCGCGGCCGTTGCGTGTTGAACCTGTGCCTTTCTTATGTGCCATGGGGAGAAGGGGGGAGGGGCGGAGATGAAGAACCGGGAGGGTCAGCCGATGGCTTTGCCGCCCACGGAGATGGACTGAACCATCACCCGGGTGAGCTCCTGACGATGACCATTCTTGCTGCGGGTCTTCTTTTTCGGGCGCATCTTGTACACGATCACCTTGGGACCGCGACGGTGAGACATCACCTTCAGCTCGACGGTTGCGTCCTTGACGTAGGGCTGACCCAGGGTTGTGCCCTTGGCATCCTTCACCAGAAGCACGTTTTCGAGCTTGATGGTGGCGTCGACGTCGGCCTGAAGACGATCCAGGTCGTAGTACCGGTTGGGTTGAACCCAGACCTGGGTGCCGGAGGCTTCAACGATGGCGTAAGCCTCGTTGGATTCGGCTGCTGTTTTGGTGTCGGCCATGCAGGTAAGACGCGGTCAGGCTCGGGGAAACCGATTTGGCCTGAGGCCGCAATCGAAAAACAAACAAAGATCTTCGACCCTCAAGCCCCCCACCGTCAACATTCAGGAACGTTTTATTCCTGACCCTGCGGATGGCCAGGCCCGGCCTCACCATTGCCCTGCTGTTGCGAACGCCAGGCCTGGCGGAGTCCTGCCGGCAGTGGCTGCCTGAAAACCGCTACGAGCCCATCGATCTTCTGACGGATGCCGATCACGATCTCGTGGCCCTGCTTCAACAGCACCAGGAGGCCATTGATGCGGTGGTGATCGAGCAGGACCTGCTGGACGCCAACAGCCGGGAGCAGCTCTCGGCCCGTGGCCTCCTGTTCCCAGCGGTCCTGGTGGGGGAGGTCAAGGGGCATGTCGACTACCACCCCGAGGAACTGCATCTTGCGGCGGATCAGCTGGCTCAGCTCGGATACAACATCGATGCAGCCATTTCCCGTTTCCTGCGGCAGGGGCGCGCCGACGGCCGCTCCGAGGAACAGAGGTCCGGGGCTGTGGATCGCTTGTCGAAGCGTTTGCAGGAGCGGCTGGGCTACCTCGGCGTTTTCTACAAAAGGGATCCGTCCCGATTCCTCGGTCGGTTGTCGGTTGAGGAGCGCAGTGAGTTGCTGGAGTCGCTGCAGCGCACCTACCGCGATCTGCTCGGGAGCTACTTCAGCGATCCAGCTGCAGCCAACCAGGCCCTGGAGAGCTTCGTGAACACAGCCTTCTTCAGTGATCTGCCGATCACACGAACCGTGGAGATCCACGTGAATCTGATTGATGAGTTCTGGACCCAGCTGCGTCTCGAGGGTCACAAAAGTGATTTTCTTCAGGATTACCGACTTGCGCTTCTCGATGTGATGGCTCATCTGTGTGAGATGTACCGCCGCTCCATCCCGCCGGACATCCCGCTGTCGGGTTCGCTCACCGATCGCAACCCGGCGGAGTCCGATCCATCCGATGCCCCGGAGGTGTCGCCATGAGTCCACGCAAGACCTACATCCTCAAGCTCTACGTCGCTGGCAACACGCCCAATTCGATGCGGGCCCTCAAGACCCTGCGCAACATTCTCGAAACCGAGTTCCGCGGGGTTTACGCCCTCAAGGTGATTGATGTGCTCAAGAATCCGCAGCTGGCGGAAGAAGACAAGATCCTTGCCACCCCGACGCTCTCCAAAATCCTGCCGCCACCGGTCCGCAGGATCATCGGCGACCTGTCGGATCGGGAGCGGGTGCTGATCGGCCTTGATCTGCTTTACGACGAGTTGGCCGACAACAGCTTCAGCTCCGGATACCTCGACGCCGTTGATGGGGATGAAGACGTCCCGATGGAAGACGCCACCGATTCTTAAGCGAGGTGGTGATCACTTCACCTCTCCACAAGGTTCTCACTACGTTTCATTCATAAGTGTTGCGCCATGCAGTTTCCTCCCACCAGCGGCCCGACTCAGATGCAGGTACAGAAGCTCCCGACTGGAATCGAGGGCTTCGATGATGTTTGTCAGGGTGGGCTTCCCATTGGTCGCAGCACCCTGATCAGCGGCACGTCCGGCACCGGCAAAACGGTGTTTTCGCTGCACTTCCTGCATAACGGCATCAAGCAGTTCGACGAACCGGGGATCTTCGTCACCTTTGAGGAGTCACCGCTCGACATCCTGCGCAACGCCGCGAGCTTCGGCTGGAATCTGCAGGAGATGGTGGAACAGGACAAGCTGTTCATCCTCGACGCGTCCCCCGATCCGGATGGTCAGGATGTCGCCGGTAATTTCGATCTCTCCGGCCTGATCGAGCGGATCAACTACGCCATCCGCAAGTACAAGGCGAAGAGGGTGGCGATTGATTCGATCACCGCTGTGTTTCAGCAGTACGACGCGGTCTTCGTCGTGCGTCGTGAGATCTTCCGCCTGATCGCTCGGCTCAAGGAAATCGGGGTCACCACGGTGATGACGACTGAGCGCATCGATGAGTACGGGCCGATCGCGCGTTACGGCGTGGAGGAATTCGTCTCCGACAACGTTGTGATTCTGCGCAACGTCCTGGAGGGAGAACGGCGTCGGCGCACGGTGGAGATCCTCAAGCTGCGCGGCACCACGCACATGAAAGGCGAATTTCCTTTCACCATGGGGACCCATGGCATCAGCATCTTCCCCCTGGGTGCGATGCGTCTCACCCAGCGCTCGTCGAATGTTCGGGTCAGCTCCGGCGTGCCCCGGCTGGACGACATGTGCGGTGGTGGCTTCTTCAAGGATTCGATCATCCTGGCCACCGGGGCGACCGGAACCGGCAAAACGATGCTGGTGTCCAAGTTCATTGAAGATGCCTGTCGCAACAAGGAGCGGGCCATCCTCTTTGCCTACGAGGAATCCCGGGCTCAGCTTCTGCGCAACGGCACCAGCTGGGGGATTGATTTCGAGCAGATGGAGCAGGACGGAGTGCTCAAGATCATCTGTGCGTACCCCGAGTCGACGGGACTCGAGGATCACCTCCAGATCATCAAGACGGAGATCAGCCAGTTCAAGCCGTCGCGCATGGCGATCGATTCCCTCTCAGCTCTGGCCCGCGGTGTGAGCCACAACGCCTTCCGCCAGTTTGTGATCGGGGTGACCGGCTACGCCAAGCAGGAGGAGATCGCCGGTTTCTTCACGAACACCTCAGAGGAGTTCATGGGCAGCCACTCGATCACCGATTCCCATATCTCCACGATCACCGACACGATTCTGCTGCTGCAATACGTGGAGATTCGCGGGGAGATGGCGCGGGCCCTGAATGTGTTCAAGATGCGTGGCTCCTGGCATGACAAGGGCATCCGCGAATTCGTGATCACCGGTAACGGCCCGCAGATCAAGGATTCCTTCTCCAACTTCGAGCGGATCATCTCCGGTGTGCCGCACCGGGTCACCAACGACGAACGCAGCGAGCTGTCCCGCATCGCCCGGGGAGTCTCAAGCGAAGACTGAGGTTTGATCGGCCTCAGGCCAGTTGTTCCGTGCGCGACCGACGCTCCGCCTGCAGCTGGAGTTCATCCTGATCCGCCTCGCCGAGGGGCAGGTCAAACCAGAAGGTTGTTCCCACATCGGGCTCGCTGGCCATGGCCACCTGGGCACCGTGCTTTTCAAGGATGCCGCGAACGATGGACAGCCCCAGGCCCGTGCCGACCTCGGTGTGCACGGCATTCTCGACGCGGAAGAAGCGATCGAAGATGCGTTCCTGGTCCGCCGCACTGATCCCATAGCCCGTATCAGCCACCTCAACGCGGAGTCTCGGCAGGGGTGAGGTGAGCTGGCAGGTGGGGCCTTCGGCATCGTCGCTCGATTCCGAGACGACCATCTGACAGCTGTCGGGCCAGGCATAGGCCCTGAGGGCCAGGACACCTCCCGGTCGACTGAACTTCAGCGCATTGCCGACGAGATTGTCGAGCACCTGCAGGAGCAGATCCCAGTTGGCCAGCACCTCGGGCAGATCCTCAGGGGCATCCAGCAGCAGCCGCACGTTTTTCTCGTCGGCATTGAGCCGATAGGTGCGGAGGGTCTGTTCCATCGCCGGTCGCATGCTCATCGCTTCGAACTGCACGGCACGACCCGATTCCAGCCGGGAGAGATCGAGCACATCGTTCACCAGACGGGTGAGGCGATCGGTCTCGGCATTGGCGACGCCGAGAAATTCCTGTTTTTCCTCATCGCTCAGTTGATCACCCATGTCGTGGAGTGTTTCCACGTAGCTCTTGATGTTGAACAGCGGTGTGCGCAGTTCATGGGAGACGTTGCTGATGAAACGGCTCTGGGCTGCGTTCAGCTCCACCTCGCGGGTGAGATCCTGCACGGTGACGGCGATGCCCTTGAGCGTTTCCCCGCTGGCATCGCGCACGGACTGCAGCACGATGCGGAGCGTTCGGGCGGGCTCGCCAACGCTGCAGCGCAGATCCTCACTGTCGGTGCCGCGACTCAGCAGCAGATCGAGGGGGGCATGCAGCTCGATCGCCAGCAGATCCGGCAGCTCTTCCACAAGCTCCTGCCCCTCCAGATTCCGGCCTTCCCAGCGGAACAGACGCCGAGCTGTCGGATTCGCCAGCACAATCCGTCCCTCAGCGTCCAGCAGGATGGCCCCATCGGCCATGGTGGCGATCAGAGATTGCTGTTTGACCTGCGCAGCGGTGAGCTCTTCGATGTTGGCTTCGTCGTAGGCCTCCAGCTGCGAGGCCATCGCGTTGAAACCGGTGAGCAGTTCTCCGAGTTCCCCGCCGACGGGGAGGTCGATGCGGGCGTTGAAATTGCCGAGGGCGATGGAGCGGACGCCGCGCAGCAGCTCCTTCACCGGCCGGGTGATGGTGAGGGCGTTGAACACCGCGCCCAGAATCACCAGAACCCAGATGGAGATGAACACCGCAACGGTGACCTCCCGGGTGAGGGCTGCACTGGCGAGTGCGGTTTCGTTGGGATTGACGCCGAGCCCGAGCACGCCGTAGTAACGGCCGTTGCGGATCAGAGGAACGAAGACGTCGGTGATGCGCCCCTGGGGGGTGAGGTGTTGCCGCACCAGTGGGTTCTGGGGTCGACGTCGGAGTTCCTCCGGAAGTTCGAGCCGTCGGTTCAGGCGCAGGTCTCCCTCGGCGGATGACGACGACGCACTGATGGGAATGCCCAGGTAGATGATCCCATCGGGATCGGCGAAGAAGATGTAGCGAACGCTGCGACTGGAACGCCAGAACTTCTCAGCCACGTCTGCCAGCTCGCGGTCCTGACCCTGCGCCACCAGTTCGGTGACATTGCCTGCGAGAAGAAGGCCCAGATCCCTGGCATAGCGGGTGTCGTTCATCACGGCATCGCGCTGGATGCCGCTCAGGGCCAGGAAGGTGATGCCGGTCATCACCAGACTCACCACCAGGGTGGCGATGGCCAGAAGTTTGGTCTGCAGGCTGAATTCAGCCCACCAGGCTGCGATCCGCTGCCACAGACTTTCGGAATCCGGGTCGGGCCCGCCGGGGTTCGGCAGGGCCCAGTCAGCGGTCGCGGGAGTTGTCATCCGCCGGAGCGCACCTGATGGCCGATGTCGCGACGGTAGGTGATTCCTGCGAATTGCACCTGCTCCAGGTTCCGATAGGCGCTGGCAAAGGCCTGATCAAAGTCTTCCCCCTGCGCCACCACGGCCAGCACCCTCCCTCCGGCCGTCACCAGTTCGCCCTTTTCGTTGCGGCGGGTGCCGGCATGGAACAGCTGCCGTTCAGC
>CAJWZW010000086.1 GCA_913050565.1 uncultured Synechococcus sp. | reverse complement strand
TGGCGGTGCTGACCGATCCACAGCAGGGTGGTGCCGAAACCGTGCGCCGGATCCTCCGCAGCAGTGGGCTCGAGGCGAGCTACAGCCTCTGGCTGTGCGAAAACCTCGGCCATGCCAGCGAACGGGTGCAGCAGCTCAATGGCGGCGATCCCTTCCCGCAGGACCTGGCACCGCTGCTCACGGTTCTGTTGATCGCCGAGCCGTCCGCGCCACCATCACCGGATCACTTGCCGCTCTTTGGGCTGGAGGACGGGCTCTTTCTGCAACAGGAAGACCACCCCGGGTTGATGACCAAACGCGAGGTGAGAATCCAGCTGTTGGCGGATCTCGACCTGCCGCAGACCGGAGTGCTCTGGGACCTTGGAGCCGGCACAGGCAGTGTTGGACTGGAGGCGCTGCGGTTACGGCCTGATCTGAAGCTGCTGGCCGTGGAACAGCGGGCAGGCGGCGCTCAGCTGATCAAAGCCAATGCTCAGCGGCTGGGGGTGAACGCTGCTGCCGTTCTGGAGACAGAGATCTCAGCCCTGATCACCCACGGGCTGCCGGCTGGCCTGGAGCAACCGGATCGGGTTGTGCTCGGAGGCGGTGGCCGTCACCGCGCAGCCCTGCTGAAGCAGGTGCTGACCCTGCTGAAACCCGGCGGAGTGGTGCTGATCCCACTCGCAACGCTGGAGGCCCTGGCGGAGCTGCGACCGTTGCTCGAGCTGCACGAACTGACGGTTCAGGTGAGCCAGCTCCAGGCCTGGCGCGGCCAACCGCTCAGCGACGGCACCCGGCTGGCACCCATGAACCCGACCCTCCTCCTCAAGGGCACGAAATCACACCCATAATTTCACGCAATTATCACTGAATTGTCACGATATTGATCCGATCGCCAATCCGGATCCCAAGTCGCCGCACCTCCCCTGCGCCGAGCTCCACAACCCCATCACTGGGCTCACTCGGTCCATATCCACGGCAGGGCAGAGCAGGGCAGACGGGCACATCCGCTTCGATCGCCATGACGCGGCCATCCCTGATGAAGACCATGTCCAGCGGTGCCAGGGTGTTGAGCATCCAGAACCGCAGCGGCTGACGTTGATCAAAGGGGAACCACATTCCCCGCAACGGTGGAAGCGGCGTCCGCTGCATCAGGCCGATGCGCTTCTGCATCGGCGTTGAAGCCACCTCCAGATCAATGCAGCGGTGCTGGTCGAGACACCATTGCGCCGTGATCGGCAGCTGCTGCGGTGCTGGCAGATCCACGGTCAGCTCTGTTCAATGTCGGGACCCAGGCTGTAACCGCGTCCCCGCACCGTCAGCAGAATCCGCGGCTGGCCCTGCCCTTCAAGCTTCTGACGCAGATAACGCACATAAACCTCCACCACATTGCTGCTGGCACTTTCATCGTTCCAGACCTCCCGCATCAGCTGTTCACGGCTGAAGACATGACCTGGGCGTTTGATCATCACCAGCAGGAGGGCGTATTCCCGGGCCGTCAGTCCCAGCTCACGACCCGCTCGCCGCACCTGACGGGTGGCTTGATCCACGCTGAGATCCTTGAACTGCAACGGCAGGGGGCGACGAGCCGCCCTGGCCTGAATCGTGCGATGCAGGCGCAGACGCATCAGCAGATCACTGGCACCGACCCCCGACACCCAGAAGTCATCCGCTCCACTGCGCAGGGAACCCGCACGGGCCTCAACACTGTCCTGCTCCAGATCCAGCAGGATCGTCATTCCCCCGAAGCGTTGACGGAGCTCACCGATCAGATCGGCCTGGTCGGCAGCGAGCACAGCCGCCACGGGGTCACCCACCTCGGACCCATCGCTGGACGTCACACCGGCGCACAGCCAGTCCACGGTGGCGTAACCGGACGCTGAGAGACGCGGGGCCAACGCCACCGCTGACGTTCCGGCCAGCAGCAGCAAGGGCTCGTTGGTCATTCCTTATCCGGTTTGGCGATGTGGGGAAGGCCCCAGCCCAGTTTGTTGCGCAGCACCTGGAAAAACTCGTGGTCCGCAAGTCGCACAAAGCGCACCGGATGGTCACTGCGACGGATCAGAACGCGATCCTCGGGCCAGACATAGCAACCGGCACTGCCGTCCACAACCATCATCAGCCTCTCAGGGGTGGCCGGAAACACCGTGACCGGCTCACGGTCGCTGAAGACCAGGGCCCTCGAAGCAAGGGAATGGGGGGCGATCGGGGTGAGCTGAAGCACCGGGCAATCGGGAGTGATCACCGGACCGCCGGAACTGAGGGCGTAGGCGGTGGATCCAGTGGGGGTGGACAGGATCACGCCATCAGCGGCGATATCCACCGGCGCATGGCGCCCGATGGCAATCTCGAAATGGCACATGCTGGTGAGCGGCTCCCGGTGCAGGGCCATCTCATTGAGAGACAGGGCCTCCCAGCGCCGCTGATCGCCACGCATCACGCTCACCACGAGGTTGCTGCGCTCTTCGATCGTCCACTGCTGGGTCAGCACCACATCGAGGGCACGATCCAGGTCGCTGAGATAGGCCTCAGCCAGAAATCCCAGATGACCGGTGTTGATGGTGAGGATCGGTACGCCGAGAGGTGCTGTCTGCCGAGCCGCGGACAGCACGGTGCCATCACCACCGAGAACAATCGCCAGCACCATGCTGCGATCGAATCCCTTGGGGACGCAGGCGCTGTAGCCAAGCAGGCGCAGATGCTGATCCGGGTTGGCGAAACCAACCATCCCCCCGGAGCTGCTGGCCCGCACCACGTCGTAACCGGCGATCTCCAGCCGTTGCTGAAGGGTGCTGGCAGTCTCCACCGCGTGGGGCTTGCCGTCGTTGACGATCAGTCCGATGCGGGGCACCGATCGCGACCTGCAGAGGCTCGATCAGCTTATGGGAGTCAGAACTGCTCCAGGAAACGCAGATCGCTGGTGTAAAGACGGCGGATGTCGTCGATGCCGTGACGCACCATGCAGAAGCGCTCCACCCCCAGGCCGGCGGCAAAACCGCTGTAGCGCTCGGGGTCAAGGCCGAGGCCCTCCAGCACCGCCGGATCGACCATGCCGCAGCCCATCACTTCCAGCCAGCGTCCCCGCCACTGAACATCCACCTCAGCGGAGGGCTCGGTGAACGGGAAATAACTGGCGCGGAAACGCACCGGCAGATCCCCGAAAAATGCCTTGAGGAATGCCATCACCGTGCCGCGCAGATGGCTGAAATCGAGCCCCTCATCAATGGCCAGCACCTCCACCTGGTGAAACACCGGCGAGTGGGTGGCATCAACCGCATCGCGGCGATAGACCCGACCGGGAGCCACGATGCGGACCGGGGGAGGATTCTGCTCCAGGTGTCGGATCTGAACGGGGGAGGTGTGGGTGCGCATCAGCAGGTCGCCACCCAGATAAAAGGTGTCCTGCATGTCCCGGGCCGGATGGTCCTCAGGGATGTTCAGAGCGGTGAAGTTGTAGTGATCCCGTTCGACCTCAGGGCCCTCCGCCACGCTGTACCCCAGCCCGAGGAACAGATCGACGATCTCCTCCGTGGTGGTGATCAGTGGATGTCGGTGCCCGAGGGGGATGCCCGAGGGCGGCGCCGTCACATCGATGCTCTCGCTGGCGATGCGTTCCGCCATCGCCGCCTGCTGCACCGCCTGAAGACGATCGCTCAGAAGCGTTTTCACCTGGGTCTTGAGCACGTTGGCTCTCTGACCCACCACAGGGCGTTCATCCCCCGGCAGCTTGCCCATCGCGCCGAGCACCCCGGAGATGCGGCCTTTCTTGCCCAGCAGTCCCACCCGCAGCTGTTCAAGGGCCGCGGCATCCACAGCCTCGGCGATTTCAACGGAAGCCTGCTGCTCCAGAGCATCCAGCTGATCGGTGAGCTGCTGCAGGGTGACCGGGGCGCTCACGGTTCAGGGGCGGGGAGCGCCCGACTGTAAGCAGCCGTCCCGCTTAGGTTCGCCTGATCCATCAGCCAAGCCATGCGGGTCCTGATCAGCAATGACGACGGGGTCTTCGCCGAGGGAATCCGCACCCTGGCCGCCACCGCCGCCTCCCGCGGCCACCAGGTCACCGTGGTGTGTCCGGATCAGGAACGTTCCGCAACCGGCCATGGCCTGACCCTGCAGACGCCGCTTCGAGCGGAGAGGGCGGACGAACTGTTTGCACCGGGTGTCACCGCCTGGGCATGCAGCGGCACACCGGCCGACTGCATGAAGCTGGCCCTCTGCGAGCTGGTGAAGGAGCCGCCTGATCTGGTGATGTCAGGCATCAACCATGGGCCCAACCTTGGAACCGATGTCTTCTGTTCCGGCACTGTCGCCGCGGCCATGGAAGGCACCCTTGAGGGAATCCGCTCCCTGGCGGTGAGCAGCGCATGCTTTCAGTGGCGCCAGTTCCAGGCGGCAGCTGATCTGGCCATGGACGTGGTCGAGCAGGCCCACACGGAATCCTGGCCGGAGAATCTGCTGCTCAACCTCAACATTCCCCCCTGCGACAGCAGCGCCATGGGGGCCTTGCGCTGGACCAGGCTGTCCGTGCGCCGCTATGAGGAGCAGTTCAGTCGACGCGAGGATCCAAGGGGGCGCACCTATTACTGGCTTTCAGGCGAGGTGATCAACGACCTGGAAAGTGCCGGTGAAGGGCCACGGGACTGGCCCAGCGATGTGGCGCAGATTCATGCCAATGCACCCTCGCTGACGCCGATCCAGCCGGATCTTTTCTGGCGCGGAGCGCTCAGCAGCCTGCCGAAGTTGCGGTTGAACGATCAGCTTGTGCGGTAGATCCGCTGCAGCAGCCAGAGCGAGAACAGCAACCCGATCAGATGGGCGAACAGCACCTGGGTGTTGCTCAGCACGGAGAGCATCTCCAGGGAGGTGATGGCCAGGTTGTCCGCCATGCCTCGCCCGCCGATGGCGATGCCGGGGGTTTGCATCGAAGCCTGCACAAACAGGCTGCCGGCCAGGGCCTGATAGCCGATGGTCGCCAGGGTGAGCCCGAGCAGGTCAGCCAGCAGGCCGCGTTTCACCAGTCGGGCCGTCTCCCCGCGACTGGGGCGCGCATCGCTGTCGATGGCGCGGCCGGTTCGCACGATCAACCAGCCCTGCCAGAGGCTGAACAGCAGCACCAGGAAGGCCAGGGTCGTCAGCGACAGACCCGGGCCGAGACCAACAGCCCGCTCAGCATTGCGGGCGAGGCTGCCGCCGATGTTGTTGAACAGCAACACCCCCACAACCACGATCCCCAGCACCACCTGAATCCAGAAGCGGATCCAGCCCATGCGCCGCACCCCGAAGGACAGTCGCTGGAAGTCGAGACGATCCGCCATCTCTCAGGAGGTCAGTCGTCCAAACTTGCCACCAAAGCGTCACGCCTGCACCCCGCGTTGATTCCCCTCTGTTCACCGACGGATGCCCGCAAGCCGACAGCGCTTGCCCTGGGGAGCTTCGACGGATTGCACGCGGGCCATCGCGGAGTGATCGCCGAAGCGATCAGGGATTGTCCGGTGGGAGCGGTGCCCAGCGTGGTCAGCTTCTGGCCCCATCCCAGGGAGGTGCTGTTCGGTGAGCCGCGGCTGCGGCTGGATCTCCCCAGCGAGAAGCTTGCGCTGCTCAAACCACTGGGCATCGAACAACTGGTGCTGGTGCCGTTCACCCGGGAGCTGGCCGAGCTGAGTGCCGAAGCGTTTGTGGAAACGGTTCTGCTGGACACCCTGCAGGCCCGGCAGATCGCCGTGGGAGCCAACTTCCGCTTCGGACGCAACCGCAGCGGCGATGCGGCGCTGCTGCAACAGGTGGCTGCCGCGCGGGGCGTCCCCGTGCGGGTGGCCGACATCGTCGAAGACGCCGATGGACGCATGAGCAGCAGTCGCATCCGATCCGCTCTTGAGGCAGGTGATCTCAAGACCGCCCGGAGCCTCCTGAGCCGCCCGTACCGATTTCAGGGACCCGTTGTGAAGGGGCGGGGCCTGGGTCGCGGTCTCGGCTGGCCCACCGCAAACCTTCGGGTGGATGGGAGAAAGTTTCTGCCGGGTCTTGGGGTTTACGCCGCCTGGGCCTGGCTGGATGGCGCAGGCGAACGAATGCCGGCCGTGATGAATCTCGGACCCCAACCCACGGTGGATCCCAATGCACCGTCTGCCGTTGAAGTGCATCTGCTCGATCGCAGCCTCGAGCTGGTGGGCCGACAACTCCATGTGGAGCCCGTGTCCCGCCTGCGAGGCCAGGTGAAATTCTCCGGCCTTGAAGCGCTCAGTGAACAGATCGGTCGCGATGCGGATGCCGCCCGCTCACTGCTGACGACTCAGAGCGGAGTTGGATAAGCGTTCGACAATCCCCACACGATCAACACTCCGATTCCGCCCAGAAGGACGATGCCCCAGATCAGAACGCGCATGGCGCTGTCGGATCCGCTGTTCTCCATAACCG
>CAJWZW010000085.1 GCA_913050565.1 uncultured Synechococcus sp. | reverse complement strand
GTGGTCTGTCTGAGGCTCCGCTCGAGGTGCTCGAGCAACCTCTGGGATTCATCGATTCGCAGCTGTCCGGTGCTGATCGCTGCCTCGGCGGCCACTCGCAGCCGTTCCAGCAGTGTTCGGGGATCGTGTTCCATCGCCTCGAGAACGTCGGCATTGGTGTCGCCACGCACCACGTGATCAATGCGATAGCTGCCGCCAGGGCTGAGGCGGATATGAACCGCATTCGTCGTTCCGAACAGATTGTGGAGGTTGCCCATCACCTCCTGGTAGGCCCCGCTGAGAAACAGTCCGATCAGGTAGGTCTCGTCCTGATCCAGTGGGTGCAGTTCCAGCAGGGGCTTCACCTGCCCGTCGCCGATGAATCGATTGAGCCGGCCATCGGAATCGCAGGTGAGATCCGCCAGGCTCGCCAGCACGGTTGGTCTTTCCTCCAGGCGCTGCAGAGGCAACACCGGAAACAGCTGATCAATGGCCCAGGTGTCCGGTGCTGAACGGAACACCGACAGGTTGGCGTAATAGGTGCCTGCCAGTGCTGCACTGAGGGCCCCGAGGTCCTCTGGAATCGGCTGATCATGAGGCAGGCGTGATGCAATCGCATCGGCGCAGGCCCAGGTGAGTTGCTCCGCCGTCGCACGATCCCTCAGGCCCATGTAACCCAGACGGAAGGCGGCGAGCGCGTCCTGCTTGAACTTCAGGGCGTCGTTCCAGGCCTCCTGCAACCGCACCACCGCTGTGTCATCAGTTCCTTCAACGTCCTGGATGATTCCGAGGGTGTCGCGCAGGTTTTTCACCGTGAGCGGCTCGCTGGGCTCCTGGGCTGGCACCGATGAGGGCAACGTGCTGCTGCCGAGAACGTCGAACACCAGCAGTGAAAAGTGGCTGGCGATTGCCCGGCCGCTCTCACTCACCAGCGTCGGGACCGGCACCTCATTCGCTTCGCAGCATTCCCCCACCGTGGCCACCACGTCGTTGGCGTAGTTCTGCAGGGAGTAGTTGGTGGAGGCGGCGCTGGCGGTGCGGCTGCCGTCGTAGTCGACTCCAAGACCACCGCCCACATCGAGAAAGCCCATCGGTGCCCCCAGGCGGGTCAGTTCCACATAGATCTGTGCGGCTTCCTGCAGAGCGTCCTTGAGAACGGCGATGTCGTTGATCTGGCTGCCGATGTGGAAGTGAAGAAGCCGGAGGTCCTTCAACAGGTTGTGCTCCTGCAGCCGGGCCACCGTGGCCAGCAGATCCGGAATCGACAGACCGAATTTGGCCTTGTCTCCCACCGAACTGCCCCATCGGCCGGTGCTGCGGCTGGACAATTTGGCTCTGATGCCGATGTAGGGGGCTGCGCCGAGTTGGCGACTGGCTTCGATGATCCGGTCCACTTCATCGGTCTGCTCAATCACCACCACCGGTTGGCGGCCCAGTCGACGCGCCAGGATCGCTGTCTCGATGTACAGCCGGTCTTTGTAGCCGTTGCAGATCAGAAGCGCTTCGGGGTCATCCAGAAGGGAAAGTGCAATCAGCAGTTCGGCTTTGCTGCCGGCCTCCAGGCCGAAGTTCCAGCGGCGTCCGCAGCTCACCAGCTCCTCCACCACGTGGCGTTGCTGATTGCATTTCACCGGGAAGACGCCCTGGTAGCGACCGGAGTAGCCGTATCGGGAGATGGCCCGTTCGAAGGCGCCATGAAGGCGCTCCAGCCGATCCTCAAGGATGTCGTCGAAACGAATCAGAAGCGGCAGGCCGAGATTCCGGCCCCGCAGCTCGTTCACCAGTTCGACCAGATCCAGGCTGCCGCCGCGTTCGCCCTGGGGCTGAACACTCACATGACCGCGGCCGTTGATGGAGAAATAGGGCTCCCCCCAACGCTCCAGGCCATACAGAGCGGCACTGTTCTCGATCGACCAGCCCTCACCCTCTCTCACCGATTGACCCCTGGAATGGCTGGAATCTAGGGAGTTCCTGTCGTGCTGCCCCATCCCCCTTGCTTGCCAAGCGGGTGGACAAGAGCGGACGATGGCGGCGTTTTGACATCAAATCCCATGGCCGAACGCACGTTCATCGCCATCAAGCCCGACGGCGTCCAGCGCGGCCTTGTGGGCGAGATCCTCGGACGCTTCGAGCGCAAGGGCTTCAAGCTGGTCGGCCTGAAGCAGATCACCGCCAGCCGCGAGCTGGCGGAACAGCACTACGGAGTCCACAAGGAGCGTCCCTTCTTTGCGGGCCTGGTGGACTTCATCACCTCCGGTCCTGTGGTTGCCATGGTCTGGGAGGGCGATGGGGTGATCGCCAGCGCCCGCAAACTCATCGGTGCGACCAAACCGCTTGAGGCTGAGCCCGGCACGATTCGTGGTGATCTGGCGGTGAACATCGGCCGTAACGTGATCCATGGCTCGGATGCCGCTGAAACCGCTGCTTTCGAGATCGGCCTCTGGTTCCAGCCCTCGGAACTGAACGACTGGACACCCTCCGATCAGTCCTGGCGCGTCGAAAGCTGAACGTTCATCGGTTGCTGAAGCGATCCCAGCGAAATGCCTCCAACAGATCCTTCTCGGCGCTGTTGGGGGACTTTCCACTGATTGCATTCGCCGTGAGCTCCGCCGTGAGTGCCGCCAGCAGCACCCCGTTTCGGTGGTGTCCGCAGGCCAGCCACAGGCCAGGGTGAGGCCCAACCCCCAGCAGCGGCCCTTCATCCGGCGTGCAGGGCCGGAATCCCCACCAGCGCTCCATGGGAGGCCACCCGGCGGCTATCGGCAACAGTGATTCGATCCCACGTTGCAGCTGCTTCTGCCCATCAGGGGTCAGGCCTTCCTGGAAGCCTGCCTCCCTCTCGCTGGTGGCTCCCACAACGACGAGGCCATCCTCGCGGGGCACGAGGTAGGTGCCTGGACCAAAAATCACGCGCTTGAGCGCTTCCCGAGGGCCTTGCAGAGAGAGCATCTGACCCTTCACCGGAACAACGGGTAACTCCGGGACAAGCCTTTGGCTCCAGGCACCGCTGCAGACCACAGCGCTGCTGCAGCACAGCAGCTGCTGATCACCCTCCGCCGTGTTCAGCGCGATTCCTGTCAGTGCCCCTCTGGCATCGGTCTGCAGGGCCTGCACCTCCGCACCCTCCAGAAACTGCACTCCCAAAGACACACAAGCCCGTTCCAGCGCTCGCATCAGGCGGCGGCGGTTGTCGATCTGGCCGTCCTGTTCGAACAGCAGGCCCACCCGCCAGGTGTTTCCGAGTTCCGGGATCTCCTGTTCCAGTTGGGTGCGGTTCAGGGTTTTCCCCAGTGCGGCGGTGGGGTAAGCAGCTCTCTCCGCATCGGTCTGAAAGGGCACCACGATGCCGCTGGTGCGCAGTCCGCAGGTCAGTCCGCTGTCTGCTTCGATCTGGGCAACCCAGCTGGGGATGCGTTCGAGGCTGGCCTGGCCCAGTCTGAGCAGATCACCGCTGAGCCCCTCGGCATGCGGAGCCAGCATTCCCGCGGCAACGAAGCCGGCGGCTTCACGGCGACGCCGACTGATGACCTGAACGGCATGCCCCCGGCGGGCCAGCTGATGGGCGATCGACAGGCCCATCAGGCCTCCACCAAGAATCAGTGTTGGAGCGTCAGCGGTCTCGGTCACAGTCCCCGAAGGCATCGGATTGTTCTAAGCACTTCCGGGTCTGGGTTCCTGCTTCCATAGGATCTCCGTCACTCAACGAGTTGCCGTCATGGCCGCAGCAGAAGCCGCCTGGGAAGCCGTGATCGGTCTGGAAACCCATGTGCAGCTGGGAACCGACAGCAAAATTTTCACGGCTGCTTCCACGGCGTTCGGTGACGACCCCAACACCCACATCGATCCGGTGGTGTGTGGTTTGCCTGGGACCCTCCCGGTGCTCAATCAGAAGGTGCTCGAGTATGCGGTGAAAGCGGCGATGGCCCTCAATCTCAACATCGCCGAACACAGCAAGTTCGACCGCAAGCAATATTTCTATCCAGATCTGCCGAAGAACTACCAGATTTCCCAGTACGACCAGCCCATTGCTGAAGAGGGCTGGATCGAGGTTGAAGTTGCTGAAAAAGGAAAGGACACCTACTTGAAGACGATCGGCATTGAACGCCTCCACATGGAGGAAGATGCCGGGAAACTGGTCCATGCCGGCAGTGATCGACTGGCCGGATCGACGCATTCCCTTGTGGATTACAACCGGGCTGGCGTTGCGCTGGCTGAGATTGTCAGCAAGCCGGATCTGCGCACCGGTCGTGAAGCGGCGGAGTACGCCTCGGAGATCCGACGGATCATGCGTTACCTGGGGGTGAGCGACGGCAACATGCAGGAGGGGTCCCTGCGTTGCGACGTCAACATCTCCGTACGCCGCGGACCGGATGCTCCTTTCGGCACCAAGGTGGAGATCAAGAACATGAACTCGTTCTCGGCCATCCAGAAGGCCTGTGAGTACGAGATCAAGCGCCAGGTGAAGGCGATCGAAGCCGGTGAAGCGATCGTGCAGGAAACCCGTCTGTGGGATGAGGGCAAGCAGCTCACCAAGAGCATGCGCAGCAAGGAAGGCGCCAGCGACTACCGCTATTTCCCCGATCCTGATCTGGGTCCGATCGAGGTGAGCGTCGACCAGCGGGAGTCCTGGCGTTCCGAACTGCCGGAGCTGCCGTCGGCCAAGCGGCACCGCTATGCCGATGATCTCGGCCTGTCCCAGTACGACGCCCGTGTGCTGACGGATGAACGGCCGATGGCGGACTACTTCGAGGCGGTGGTGGCTGCCGGTGCCGACGCCAAACTTTCAGCGAACTGGATCACAGGTGATATCGCCGCCTATGTGAACAGCAACCGGCTCACCTATGCGGAACTGCCCTTCCGACCGGAGCAGCTGTCGGAGATGGTGCAGCTGATTGATGGCGGCAAGATCAGCGGCAAGATCGCCAAGGAGATCCTCCCTGACCTGTTGCAGAAGGGTGGTTCCCCCAAGGCGATCGTTGATGAGCGTGGACTGGGGATGATCAGCGACCCAGCTGTGATCGAGACCATTGTTGACGAGCTTCTGGAGGCGCATCCTGGAGAGGTGGAGGCCTTCCGCGGCGGCAAGACGAAGCTTCAGGGCTTCTTTGTCGGACAGCTGATGAAAAAGACCGGCGGCAAGGCCGATCCCAAACTGGCCAATAAAATTCTGAGTCAGAAGCTCAAGGGTTGATGGACTCTGCCGCAGCCATTCCGGCCTCATGGACCGGTTGGCTGCGTCGCAACCGTGATCGGGGCTGTGATCGCAATGATCTGATCGACCGTGCTCTGGCTCAGGGCTTCGGTCGAGCAGCGATCGAAGCCGTGCTCGATGAGGTGGTGCATCAACCACCAGTGAATTGGCTCAGTTGGTTTGAGGCACCTCTGACGCGAGCCGACCATCAACCCCGGGCCTGGCGATTGGACACCCCCCTGGCTCAGGTCTATGAGCTGCCGGGATTGCTGGGTCGCGATGAGTGTGACGAGGTGATTGCTGCGATCAACGAGTCGTTGCAGCCTTCCACCGTCACCCGCGGCAGCAGCGACTACCGCACCAGTCGGACCTGTCATCTTCGCCAGAACCGTCCGGAACTGGCCAGGCGACTGGACCAACGCTTTTCGGCGCTGCTTGGTGTGGATCCCGGACTGTCGGAACCGATTCAGGGACAGCGTTATGACCCCGGTCAGTACTTCAAGGAGCACACCGACTGGTTCGCTCCGGGCACCAAGGAATTTGAGACGAACACCGCCAGGGGAGGCCAGCGCACCTGGACCGTGATGATCTACCTGAATGCGGTTGAACGAGGAGGGGAGACCTGCTTCAAGCGCCTGGGTCGATGCTTCACGCCTGCGCCTGGGCTGGCTCTGGCCTGGAACAATCTTCAGGCCGACGGCAACCCCAACCCCTTCACCCTGCATGAGGCGATGCCGGTGGAACAGGGCAGCAAGTGGGTGATCACGAAGTGGTTCCGCGAGAAGGCGGGGCGTAACGGTTGAGTTGTTCCATCAGGTCCCCGGTTGAGCCGCGGTTGTTGATGACAACGTCTGCGAGAGCTCGCTTTCGATTCAATGGCCATTGGGCATCGAGCCTGGCCTGAGCGTCCGCTTCGCTGAGGTCACTGCGAAGCAGCAGGCGATGGAGCTGTTGGTGTGGCTCGCAGTCGACCAGCCAGACCTCACTGCAGAGGGTTTCGAGCCCTGCCTCGAACAGCAGTGGGATCATCAGCACCACCACCGGGGCTGTCTGGAGGCGTTGCAACTCCTGCTGGAAGCGTTGCCTCACCAAGGGATGGATGAGCTTTTCCAGCCACCGGCGTTCAACCGGGTTGTTGAACACGATCCGTCCCAGTTCGGCTCGGTTCAGTGCCGACGCATCACCGACGACTGCGCCAAACCGCTCCGCAACAGCGAATGCACATGGGCTGTTGGGTGCAAGCGCATCCCGGGCGAAGCAGTCCGCATCGAGCACCGGCCAGCCGCGATCCTCAAGCAGGCGTCCCACCGTGCTTTTGCCGCTGGCGATGCCACCGGTCAGGCCGATGCGTCGCTGCATGTGCCGGAGGAGGATGGAAACAGTCTCTCC
>CAJWZW010000084.1 GCA_913050565.1 uncultured Synechococcus sp. | reverse complement strand
TCGTACATCTCCTCGGGAGTGTTGGCGGTCACGTTGAGGTAGTGACCCTTGCGCTCGCCGGTCTCCTGTTCGGACAGCTTGATGGCTTCCGCAACGAATTCGAAGCGGTTCTGCCAGCGCTGGAACGGCTGGGAGTTGATGTTCTCGTCGTCCTTGGTGAAGTCCAGACCGCCGCGGAGGCACTCATAGACAACACGGCCGTAGTTCTTGCCGCTCAAACCGAGCTTCGGCTTGATGGTGCAACCCAGCAGGGGACGGCCGTACTTGTTCATCCGGTCGCGCTCGACCTGGATGCCGTTCGGCGGGCCGTAGCAGCTCTTGATGAAGGCCATCGGGAAGCGGATGTCTTCCAGACGGAGGTGGCGAAGAGCCTTGAAACCGAACACGTTGCCGACCAGAGAGGTCAGAACGTTGGTGATGGATCCCTCTTCGAAGAGATCGAGGGGATACGCGATGAAGGCGTAGAAGGACTCTCTGTCACCAGGGACGTCCTCGATGCGGTAGCAGCGGCCTTTGTAGAAGTCGAGGTCGGTGAGGAGCTCGGACCACACAGTGGACCAGGTGCCGGTGGAGGATTCAGCAGCCACAGCAGCGGCAACCTCTTCCTTGGGAACACCTTCCTGGCCGGTGCACTTGAAGCAGGCCAGCAGGTCGGTGTCGAGGGGTACGTAATCAGGAGTCCAGTAAGTGTCTCTGTACTCCTTGACCCCAGCGTCGTACTTCTTGCTCATGGGAAAACTCCGTTAAGTCGGTGAAGGGGGGTTGAGACGTTCGCGTGCCTCTCTCAGAGGCTCAGCGGAAGATCTCAGTCCTTCTGACCAAGGAAGTTGCCATTGCCGAGAGCGGGCTCCACTTCGCGGTGGGGGCGGGCAATGATGTGTGCGGCAACCAGGCCGTCGCCAACGCGCTCGCAGGCATCAGCACCAGCGCGGACCGCTGCGTTCACAGCACCGGTCTCGCCGCGCACCAGAACGGTGACGTAGCCGCCGCCGACGAACTCACGACCGATCAGGCGCACTTCGGCAGCCTTGGTCATGGCATCAGCTGCCTCGATGGCGGGGACCAGGCCGCGGGTCTCGATCATGCCGAGGGCGATGCCCATGGTTTCGTTAGCCATTGCCTACCGGTAGAAGGGGTGGAATGTTCGCTCGGGACATTGCTCCTCCGAACCCCTTCCCGTCAAGGGATTTGGACACATCTCCGGATCACTGTCCATAGTGAACTTGATAAGCCACGCTTATCAGCCTGTCTGTGACTGTTCCGCTCTGCTGTGGTTGTTCCTGTGGGCACATGCCCATATCCGGTTGCCGAGGAGGTTTTTCATCAATAACTTCACCTAATGCAGCGGTCCCGAGGCCTTGCCGAGGGGTGGAATGTTCAACCCATGCCGCTGCATCCACAATTCGGCATCCCTGTCCGCAGGCTTCGCCCCACAATGGTGTGCCTGATTCGATGGCTCCTTGCGGCAACTCCTGACCATCGCCACAGGCAACCCGACCAAGGTTGCGGAGATCGAGGCGATGCTTGGCCCGTTACCGCTTGATGTGCAGCGTCAGCCGGACGATCTGGATGTGGAGGAAACGGGCTCCACCTATCTGGAGAATGCTGAACTCAAGGCCTCCGCAGCAGCCCTGAGGACCCACGGGTGGGCCCTGGCCGATGACTCCGGCCTGGAAGTGGATGGTCTGAACGGAGCACCTGGTCTGTTCTCAGCCCGCTACGCCGATGGAAATGCCGCCAAGATCAAACGGGTCCTGGACGAACTTGGATCCACGCCGTATCGCAGCGCCTGTTTTCGCAGCACGATGGCGCTCTGCGATCCCCAGGGACAGTGCGTTGCATCGGCCGAAGGTGTCTGCTGGGGAGAACTGCTCACGGCGCCGGACTATGCCGGTGGTGGCTACGAGTCTCTGCTCTGGGTGCGGGAGGCGAGGTGCACCTACGGAGCGATGAACACCATGCAACTGAGCCGTCTGGGCAGTCGCGGCAAAGCGGCGCGTGCCCTGGCCGATGATCTGCGCCGCCACCTGCGACTGAACTGATTCTCAGCTCAGCAGCGAACGGTTGTTGATCCTGTCGATGGCACGCATCGCGGCTGCCGCGGCCTCTTCGACATCCCCCTCACGTCCGGCGAGGGTGAGACGCCCGAAAGCTCCAACGGCTTTCACATCCACCAGGGTGATGTTGGAGGACTTTTCAGCTTCGTTGGCTGCGATCAGCACATAACCGGCAGGCTCGGTTTCGAGAATGAACATGCTCATTCCGGCCTCGATCATCGAGCCTCGACGGTTCTGACGATTGATCAGGACGGCGTGGTCGGGAGTGATCGCACGAATCACCTCAGTCCAGCTCACGTCCGCCGGGCTGCGCTGCTCAATGGAACTGCCGATGGCCTCCAGAACCACGTCACCGGAATGAAGAACGGTGCTCTGGTCCCTGTGATAGAGCGCCATCGAACCGAAGGCCCGCTCCACCACCATCTGCCCCAGCCTCACGTTGCTGGCCTTCAGAGCAATGTCGGTGACCCGGTGAACCGCCATCCCGGGAGAGACCTCCATCCAGAGGCAGGCATCACCCGGGATCGGCAGGAAGCCCTGACTCACCGAACCCATGTAGGCAGCCAGCTGGGGCTGCAGTGAATCGATGAAAACGTGCGTTCTCAGTTCGATCGACTGAACATGGCTGTTCTGCCGCTGCAGCCGGGGTGATTCGGAATCGGTGGTGACCACACAGCTCGCTCCCCCCTGCTGGGGGGTCACTTCAGTGCCGGTGACGAGAGCTCTTCCGCCGCGTCGCCGCTCCTGGGCTTCGAGGCCGGCAAAACGGGTCATGGGCGGGAGTGTACCGGACGATTTCTCGCTCAAAAGACGAATGAACAGTTCTCAGCTGTGGTCTTGCGTCTCTCAGAGCAGCCGATACCGTCCGCACATCCGCACCGATGGGCCATGGCGATCCCTGATCAATCCGCTGTGAAGGCAATCGATCTGAATGCAGATCAAGCCCTGGGGATGGTGAGCTTCGGGCTCATGCAGCGCCTGGCTCAGGACGGCCACGTGGAACTGCCCTGGCTGGAAAGCCCTGGCAACGCCGACGCAGAGCGCCTTCGTCACCTGCGTCAGCGGCTGGAACTCACCGCCCTGGCCATCGAGACCGGAGCACCGCTGAGCACCGCTGAAGTGAGTCTTCTGCTGGGAGCACGGCCGGGCACGGAGAGGGTGGAACGCGGTGGTTTGGTGGCCCGACGGGTGAGCCGGAACGTCTGGCGCCTGAGCAAGAGGGACGACAACGATCGATACGACGGTTTCCGCCGACGCCTCTGACCCCGACCTGCAACGGCTGATCCCAAAGAGTTTCAGTCGCAGCCAGCGATCAAGCCTGGATTTTGTCCACGGTGAGGCCTGATCTGCCCCCGGAGGGTTGATGGCCGGGCCCACCCTGCTGAAGGAATCGGGACCTCGCGAGGTGTTCTGCGGTCTCACCTCCATCGTGTGGCTGCACCGCCGGATGCCGGACGCTTTTTTTCTGGTGGTGGGGTCCCGCACCTGCGCCCATCTGATCCAGAGCGCTGCCGGGGTGATGATTTTCGCCGAACCGCGCTTCGGCACTGCAATTCTCAACGAGCGGGATCTCGCCGGTCTGGCCGACGCCCACGAGGAGCTCGACCGGGTGGCCCGCGAACTGCTGCAGCGACGGCCCGAGATCAAGACTCTGTTTCTGGTGGGCTCCTGCCCGAGCGAGGTGATCAAGCTGGATCTGGCCCGGGCGGCTGAGCGACTGAACGAGGAGCTGCAGGGCAGGGTTCGGGTGGTGAACTACTCGGGCAGCGGCATCGAAACCACCTTCACGCAGGGAGAGGACGGAGCACTGGCGGCGCTGGTGCCTTTGCTGCCATCAAGCGACCAACGTCAGCTGCTGCTGGTGGGAACCCTCGCCGATGCGGTGGAGGACCGCCTGATTCACCTGTTCGGCCGGCTCGGCATCAACGCCGTGCGCAGCCTGCCGCCGCGCCAGTCCACCGACCTGCCGGGTGTTGGGGACGGCACCACGGTTCTGTTGACGCAGCCCTACCTCACCGAAACCGCCCGGCTGCTGAAGAATCGGGGGGCAAAAATCCTCAAGGCGCCTTTTCCCCTGGGAGCGGAAGGCAGTCGAGCCTGGATGGCTGCTGCAGCGGAGGACTTTCAAGTGCCACCCGAAACCGTCGCGGATGTGCTGACCCCCCTGATGGAACGGGCCACCAAGGCTCTGGCACCCCACCGCGAGGTTCTGGCCGGGAAACGGATCTTCCTGTTGCCGGAGTCCCAGCTTGAACTTCCCCTTGCCCGCTTTCTCCAGCGGGAGTGCGGCATGGAGCTGGTGGAAGTGGGCACGCCCTACCTGAACCGGGACCAGATGAGCGAGGAACTGGACCTTCTTCCCGTGGGAACAGCCGTGATGGAAGGGCAGCACGTGGAGCAGCAGCTCGACCGCGTGCGCAGCAGTCAGCCTGACCTCGTGGTGTGCGGCATGGGGCTGGCCAACCCCCTGGAGGCCGAAGGCATCACCACCAAGTGGTCGATCGAACTGGTGTTCAGCCCCATCCATGGCATCGACCAGGCAGGGGATCTGGCGGAACTGTTCTCCAGACCGCTGCGACGACGCAGATTGATTCAACCGGCCCTTCACCCAACGGGCGCCGAACACCCCATCCACAGCTGATCCGATGGAGCTGACCCTCTGGACCTACGAAGGACCTCCCCATGTGGGGGCCATGCGGATCGCCGCCTCAATGGAGGGGGTTCACTACGTGCTTCACGCTCCCCAGGGCGATACCTACGCCGATCTGCTGTTCACGATGATCGAGCGGCGTGGCAAGCGACCCCCCGTCACTTACACCACGTTCCAGGCGCGCGATCTCGGTGGCGACACCGCCGAACTGGTCAAGCGTCATGTCCGCGAAGCGGTGGAACGATTCCAGCCGGAGGCCCTGCTGGTGGGAGAGAGCTGCACCGCGGAACTGATTCAGGACCAGCCGGGAGCCCTCGCCCAGGGCATGGATCTGCCGATCCCCGTTGTGAGCCTGGAGCTGCCGGCCTACAGCAAGAAGGAGAACTGGGGCGCCTCAGAAACCTTCTATCAGGTGCTGCGTGGGCTGCTGCGATCTCAGGCCCCTGAGCAGGCCAGCCACGATCCCACCGCCTGGCAGAGCCAGGGACGTCGCCCCCGCGTGAACCTGCTGGGCCCGTCCCTGCTGGGCTTCCGATGCCGCGATGACGTGCTGGAAGTGCAGAAGCTGCTCACCCTGCATGGCATTGATGTGGGGGTTGTCGCTCCGCTGGGGGCAGGCGTCGGCGACATCCGTCGCCTCCCGCAGGCAGACCTGAATGTGTGCCTGTATCCGGAAGTCGCCGAATCCGGCTGCAGCTGGCTGGAGCGGACCTTCGGAATGCCGTTCACCCGCACCGTTCCGATCGGGGTGGGCGCCACCCACGACTTTCTGGTGGAGCTCCATGGACTGCTGGGAATGACGCCCCCTGCAGCGGAGGAGGGCTACCGCCGCTCGCGCCTGCCCTGGTATTCGGAATCGGTGGACTCCACCTACCTCACCGGCAAACGGGTGTTCATTTTCGGCGATGGCACCCATGCACTGGCAGCCGCCCGCATCTGCAGTGAGGAGCTCGGATTCACCGTGGTGGGTCTCGGCACCTACAGCAGGGAGATGGCAAGGCCGGTGCGGGCAGCCGCACGGGAGCTTGGCCTTGAAGCGCTGATCAGCGACGACTACCTGGCCGTGGAGGCCGCCATGGCGGATGCATCCCCCGAACTGGTGCTGGGCACCCAGATGGAGCGCCACAGCGCCAAACGTCTTGGACTTCCCTGTGCCGTGATCAGCACACCGATGCACGTGCAGGACGTCCCGGCACGCACCAGTCCCCAGATGGGCTGGGAAGGGGCCAACGTGATCTTCGACGCCTGGGTGCACCCGCTGATGATGGGTCTGGAGGAGCACCTGATCGGCATGTTCCGCCACGACTTCGAATTTGTGGACGGGCATCAGAGCCATCTGGGGCAGGCCGGTGGAACCGGCATGGGATCAGAGCAGTCCGAACCTGCGGAAACCAGGCCCGGTGAGGCGGATCTGATCTGGACCTCCGACGGTGAAGCCGAGCTCAGGAAGATCCCCTTCTTCGTGAGAGGCAAGGTGCGAAGAAATACCGAGGCCTATGCCCGGGATGTGGGCTGCAGAGAGATCAGCAGCGAAACGCTCTATGACGCAAAAGCCCACTACAAAGCATGAGCATTTGCACTCAATTATTTTTAATTAGTGCAAAGAAATATGCGACTTGACTGATGTCAGCGGGAGCAGATCTATCGATTCCCGGTGAAATCCGCATCCGGAACATCTGCTGCTGTTGAATGAAAATGACTTCCCCCTTGAACGTCACGGCATGACGACAACTCTGACCCGGCCGGCAGATGGCGAAGGCAGCGTGCAGGTCCACCAGGACCCGGCCATGAACATCGAGGAGGAAACCCTGGTTATTGCTGTCTATGGCAAAGGCGGCATCGGTAAATCCACCACCTCATCCAATCTTTCGGCCGCTTTTTCCAAACTGGGAAAGCGGGTGCTGCAGATCGGCTGCGACCCGAAGCACGACAGCACCTTCACCCTCACCCACACGA
>CAJWZW010000083.1 GCA_913050565.1 uncultured Synechococcus sp. | reverse complement strand
TGTTCCGATCCGATCCCTGACGGAGAGCTGAGATGAAGCGGCTGCTGAGCTGGCTGACCGGTGTTCTGGCGATGGCAGGACTGATTGCATGCCTTGCCGTCCCTGCAAGCGTTCAAGCCGACCAGGACCTGGTGGGCAAGTACTCCGGCAATGAAATCCGCAACATCGCGGATGACAAGATTGCCGAACGCGACGGCAAGGTTGACCTCAACAACTCCTCTGTACGCCGCTTCCAACAGTTCCCGGGGATGTATCCGACGATGGCCGGAAAAATCGTTCTGGGAGGTCCTTACAACAGTGTCGAAGAAGTGCTTAATCTCGACTTGAGCGATCGTCAGCGGGAACTGTTTGAGAAATATCGCGAGAATTTCACGGTCACTCCTCCCTCAGTTGCCCTCAACGAGGGTGATGACCGCATCAATGATGGCCAGTACCGCTGAAGATCATCAGCCTGAATCCTGTCCCGCCAAAGCCGCCGGAAATTCCGGCGGCTTTTTTTGACAGCAAGCATGACGACCAAGCCCCACCATCAACCAATTGCCCCAGGGTCGTGGGATGTGGTGGTGATCGGCGCCGGAGCCGCTGGGCTGATGACATGCCTGGAGCTACCGGAGCATCTCTCGGTTTTGCTGCTCAATCGCAACACGGGTCGCCGCTCGTCGAGCCGATGGGCTCAGGGTGGCATTGCAGCCGTGACACGACCTGACGACAGCGTCACCAGCCATGCCGAAGACACCCGACGCGCCGGCAACGCGCTGTGCGATGAGGATGCTGTGGAGCTTCTCGTGGAGGAAGCACCCAAGGCTGTGGATCGGCTTCAGAGGCTGGGAATGGCCTTCGATCGCGATGGTGATCGCCTGGCCACCACTCTGGAGGCTGCCCACAGCCATCGAAGGGTGCTGCATGTGCAGGACCGCACAGGGCTCGCGCTGGTGGACGTGTTGCGGGAAAGGGTTGAGCATCGGCGGGGTTTGCTGCACCGTCGCGGTGTTCGGGTGACCCGACTGCTGGTGCAGCACGGATGCTGCTGTGGCGTTCAAGTGCTGGATGGCCCTCATCTGCAGGAGATCCAAGCCCGGGCTGTGGTTCTCGCCACTGGAGGAGGAGGCCATCTGTTTGCCAACACCACCAACCCAGCTCAGGCCTGCGGTGAGGGCATTGCCCTCGCCTGGGAGGCGGGAGCTTCGGTGGAGGATCTTGAATTCGTGCAGTTCCACCCCACGGCGCTGCGGCTGGACGATGCACCGTGCTTCCTGATCTCAGAGGCGGTGAGAGGCGAAGGGGGAGTGCTGGTCGATGCCCGGGGAGGTAGTCCTGTGGGGCATCTGCCCCTCCGCGATCTGGCACCACGTGATCAGGTGAGTCGAGCTCTGATGCAGCGCATGCAGGAGCAGGAGGCGGACCAGATGTGGCTCGACTTCGCTGCCATCCCACGGGACAAGGTGGAGGCACGGTTCCCGACCATTCTGGAGCGATGCGATGAGTTCGGCCTGAACCCGCTGGAACATCCCATCCCCGTTGCCCCTGCTGCCCACTACTGGATGGGCGGCGTGGCAACAGACCTGCAAGCCGCCACGGACTTACCCGGGCTCTACGCCGTGGGTGAAGCCGCCTGCACCGGTGTTCATGGCGCGAACCGCCTGGCCAGCAACTCCCTGATGGAATGCCTGGTGTTCGCACATCGACTGGCCGACATCGACCTGAGCCCTTCTTCAGGCGCAACACCCCTGCCTGTTGAGCCAGAGCCAGAGCTCCGCAGTGAGGCATTGATGAACGGGGTGACCAGTGGTGAACTGATGGAACGCATTGAACACCTGCGACTTCTCTGCTGGAAGCGTGCGGGAGTGGATCGTTCTGTCCACGGCATGACCACGGCTCTCCTCGACATCAACACCCAGCAGCAATGGCTTCAGAGCCAACCCCTGCTCAACGCACTGCAGCAGGGACCGCTGCAGCTCGCCGACGGCACCCGACGCGACCTGAACCTCCTGCTGGACTATCGCCACCGGTTGCTGACCAGCCGCTTGATGCTCGAGGCCTGCCTGTTTCGTCAGGAGAGCCGCGGCGGGCACTTCCGCAGTGATGCACCGGCCCCACTTCCGCAGTGGCAGTGCCATTCACGCCAGAACAGGGCCCGGGGACTGCACACCCGGGCCGTGCGACGTTGATCAGAAATCGCGATTTCCCTTGTAACCGCTGAGATCAGCCAGCTCGGAGAGGGGCTTCACGCCGGAATCGATCTGGCCTTTGATCTCCCAGCTGGGAAAACCCGTCAGCCCTTTGCGCTTGCACAGATCTGCCTGGTTGTCGCGGCCGTCAGGAGCACACTCCACAACCTTCAACTGATCACTGGCCTGCTTGCCGAACAGTTCCTTCTGGTCATGGCAATGGGGACACCAATAGGCTGAATACATCACCGCCCCTTCTGCGGAGAGGTGATCGGCCAGATCCACCGCAGCTGGTGAACTGACAGCCATCACTTCGGGAGGTACACCCCGACCGGTGGCTGCCTCCTCGGGCCGATCGGGATCGACAACGGAAGCCCAGATCAATCCGCTCATCAGCACCGCCAGAGCGAGAAGGGTGCCTCGGAACAACAACGGGCCCGGATCATCCCATCCACCACCGACCACCGACAGCACGAACATCAGCAGTGACAACACGGCTGAAAGCACACAAAAGAAACAGAACGCCTGAATCTTCAGCACCATCAGCCCCAAGAGCACACCGCTGAACACGGCCATGCCGAGTGACACGCTGAACAACCCCCACCAGGTGCGGCGCGAAAGATCGGCTTTGTTTTCCTGCAGGCCCGGCAACAGGGGCAGAAGAGCCAGCAGCAGCACCGCCGCGTAGGCCAGCAATCCCAGCAGCGACAACGGGACGCTGCCGAACAAGGTTCCCCAGGCGCTGTTCAGCACCTTGTCGCATCCATCCGCACCCATCGGGCAGGTGAGATTGCCCAGAATTCCCAGCCGTTTGAGAGTGATCGAGCCGGTGTCGATCACACCCACGGTTGCCAGCACAGCGATGGCAATCCGGGCCCACTTAGCCCCTGGATCCTGACGACGACGACTGACGAGACGGCTGGTACCCATCGGGACCGTTCAAGTGATCTGAATGATGCCAATTCTGACGGGTTCGCACCTCTCCGTAGGGTGAGGAACGGCATGCCGGCACAGGATGACGAGCACACCAACGCGACCGACTGTCGCGTTCGCCCATCTGGGCTGTGAGAAAAACCGTGTGGACACCGAACACATGGTGGGGCTGCTGGCGGAGGCCGGCTATGGCGTCAGCACAGATGAAAACGATGCATCAGTGGTGGTGGTCAACACCTGCAGCTTCATCCAGGACGCCCGCGAGGAATCGGTGCGCACTCTGGTGGGCCTGGCAGAACAGGGGAAAGAACTGATCATTGCCGGATGCCTGGCTCAGCATTTCCAGGAGGAGCTGCTGGAGTCAATCCCGGAAGCCAAAGCGATCGTCGGAACCGGCGATTACCAGCACATCGTGGATGTGCTGACACGGGTTGAAGCTGGCGAACGTGTGAATCAGGTGAGCGCCCTGCCCACCTTCGTGGGAGATGAACACCTGCCGCGCCAACGCACGACCGACGATGCCGTGGCGTTCCTCAAAGTGGCAGAGGGCTGCGACTACCGCTGTGCCTTCTGCATCATTCCCAAGCTGAGAGGCAAACAGCGCAGCAGGCCGATCGAATCAATCGTCGCGGAAGCCCACCAGCTGGCGGAGCAGGGGGTGCAGGAGCTCATCCTGATCAGTCAGATCACCACGAATTACGGACTCGACCTGTACGGCAAACCCCGACTGGCGGAACTGCTGCGAGCCCTCGGGGAGGTGGAGATTCCCTGGATTCGGGTGCACTACGCCTACCCGACCGGCCTGACCCCCGACGTGCTCGCCGCCTATCGCGACGTGCCGAATGTGGTGCCCTATCTGGACCTGCCGCTGCAGCACAGCCATCCCGAGGTGCTGCGCGGGATGAACCGCCCCTGGCAAGCGGATGTGAATGACCGTTTGCTCGATCAGATCCGTGAGCAGCTCCCCGACGCGGTGCTGAGAACCACCCTGATCGTGGGCTTCCCCGGTGAAACAGAGGAGCATTTCCAGCATCTGATGCAGTTCCTGGAGCGCCAGCATTTCGATCATGTGGGAGTGTTCACCTTTTCCCCGGAGGACGGCACCGCTGCTGCTGAGCTGCCGAACCGTGTGGATCCTCAGGTGGCTCAGGCTCGCAAGGATGCGCTGATGGCCCTGCAACAACCGATCTCAGAACAACGCAACCAGAGCTGGATCGGTCGCACCGTGGACGTGCTGATCGAGCAGTGCAACCCTGAGACCGGCGCCATGATCGGACGATGCACCCGTTTCGCACCGGAGGTTGACGGGGAAGTGCAGGTGCTGCCGGGAGAAGACGGCCAGCAGGCAACTCCTGGAACCATGGTGCCGGTGGTGATCACAGGCGCTGACATCTATGACTTGAGCGGGCGGATCGTGGGTGCCCGCGCCATGGTGGCGGCAGCAAGAGGCGAGGGTTGACCGTTTTCCCACTTCGACCCGCCCAGCAGCGCCAGCTCTTTCTGATCGCATCGGGGGTCAGCACAGCTGGCTCCTTTGCAGGAATCACCGCCAAGGGCTGGATTCTGATGAAGGGAGGTGTTGATCCCTTCGTTCTGGCGCTGAACTTTGCGGCTCTGTCGCTCCCCACCCTGCTGATCAGCGGCCCAGCCGGTGTGCGCACCGATCGTGTGGGGTGTGAGCGCGTGCTGGTGCAGGCGCAGTGGGCCCTTCTTGCCGCGGCGGGACTCGGCGCTCTGGCCATTCCGCTGCTGGAGGGCACCGCTCAGGTGCTGCTGTTGCTCTTCAGCACACTGCTGGTGGGGATCGCAGGCGCTTACGAACTCACCGCCCGCAACAAGTACTGCTCGATCCTGGTTGAGCAGCCGGGGCAACTGGCCGGCTATCTCACCAGCTTTTCGGTGGTGTTCAATGTGGGGAAACTGGTGGGGCCACCGATCGGTGGATGGCTGGTGGCGGCAACGGGCCCAGCCTGGGCGCTGGGAATTGATGCAGCGAGCTACCTGCTGCCCATTGCCAGCGTGATGTTCCTGCTGGCACCGGACCGCAGCCGGGAAGTTCGCAGCAAAGATGGAAGCGACGCCAGCCTGCGCAGTGCCTGGCAGAACTGTGGCAGCACCCTGCGTGGAGTTCTCTGCCTGACGGCGATTCTCTGTGTGATCGGGTTCTATCACCCGGGATTAGCCCCCTTGATTGCCTTTGAACAGCTGGGGGCAAAACCCACCGATCTGGGCTTGTTCACCAGTGTTCTGGCAGCAGGCAGCATCGTTGGCGGTGTTGTGCTGCAACGCAACAGCAGCAGGTTCTGCCGGCGCCCCTTCCTCACCCTGGGCGGGTTTGGGCTGGTGACCGCAGCAGCTCAACTGGGAATGGCACGCACCACAGGACCTGGGTTCAGCCTGGCGATGGCATTTCTGATTGGTGCTGGGACTGCCGGCCTGCTGAGCAGCTGCAACCTGATCACCCAGATCGGATCTCCGCAGGAAATGCGTGGCCGCATGGCCGGCCTCAGCCAGATTGCCTTTCTTGGAGGTGGCGGAATCAGCGGACTGTTGGCGGCTTTGCTGGTCAAGACGACAGACCTATCAACAGCTTTTGCTGTGACAGGAGGAATCAGTTGTGTTGTTGCCTTGATCTGGATACGACAACGGGGTATCAGAACCCTGGAGCTCAGATGAGCTTGATGCCCTTCAAAAGCTTGGTGAGAACAACAGCAGTAGCCAGACCTGAGCCGACCAGACCGAGATAAATCAGAACACCCATGCGCTCAATCAGGACCAAAGCCAATTAGATCAAATTCTCCTGCTGCTTTCACGATTGGAGGCTTATTTCGTCAACACCTGACACCTGTGGAAATTGCATCAGTCCTGCAGGTATTTGCGACCGTTCTTCAGACACTCTTCGGCCTTCTGCAACTCACGCCCCAGATAAAGCGCATGGTCGAGGCGACTCAGCGGATGGGGGCCATCACCTTCGGTGAGCTGAATCCCCACCTGTTTCGCAGTACGGCCGCGGTACACCGCTGATGGACGCCTGGGAGCATTCCCCCCTTTGCATCGCAAAACCTCACCGGTATCGGAATCACGCGCCAAACCTTTCTCGTCGATGGTGTTGCCGAAGTGTTCCAGCACCAGCTCGGCTGCATCGCAATCCAGCTTGATCAGAAAATATCCACTTGGATCAAGAGCGATGAAGCGCTGGGACAGGCGCTGATCGATGGCATCGATTGCCGCGGCGGTGGTTGCCGGTGCTTCCGGTGTTTTGGTCATGGATTCAACCTACAAAGCCAGGGCCGGAGCTACCGACTTGAACGGAAGGTCCGCATTGATCGCCTCAATTTCCTGCTCCATCAGCGCATTCACCTTGGGCAACCAGGCTCGGATCAGAGCATTCATGCGTGGGTGATACCAACGGTGGAGGCTGGCGGTGGGAAGGGCCACAAAGCCTCGACGGCGTTTGTGGCTGCCTCCTGCACCGGGATCAAAATGATCAAGCCCCTGCTCAATCGCCCATTGAATCGGGGCGTAGTAACAAACCTCGAAATGGAGGCAATCGATTTCTTCATCACTGCCCCAGTACCGGCCCCACAGGTGATGGGTATCGCGTACGCACATCGACATCGCTACGGGATCACGCGGATCACCGCGATGGGCTGAAAACAAAACCAGCTGATCACGGTGAAGGTTCGCGACCGCCTCAAAGAAACCCTCCTGCAGATACTTGCTGCCCCAAGGCCCCCAGCGGGCGCAGTGCTGTTCATAGAAACGGTGCATTGTCCGGAGAAGTTCCAGATCCAGCTGTTGGCCCGTCAGAGCTGTGACGGTGAGCCCGGCCTTGGCGACTGCCTTGCGCTCACGCTTGATGTTGCGCCGCTGATTGGCGTTGAACCGTTGCAGATAGTCGTCAAAGGTTTGGTCTTCGCCACGGCTCCAGAGGCTCTGCTGGTTCAGCCAGGCGGCACA
>CAJWZW010000082.1 GCA_913050565.1 uncultured Synechococcus sp. | reverse complement strand
CCGCGGAAAACGCTGTTGACGATAATTTTTGAGGCGCTGCTATTAAGGCTCTATTGCATTGAATTGGGCTAGGTCTTCTCGAAATAAGTATTGAGTCCTGCTTGTGCATCAGCAAGACCTTCACTTCATCGTGTTGGTTCTCTCGATTCCCTCAAGTGATCAGTGTTGTCGCGATTTGAATTGATCGCCACGCAGGATCATGGATCGTTGGTTTATCAGAAACCGATGTCCAACAAATCCTCAACCGCTTCGAGGGTTTGCCCTGATGCGCTGTTTCAGAAAACAGCAGTTGTGCTCAAACGCTGATCCCCGTCAGTTTCAGGGGTCAAACAAGCCCCCACTCCTCACGGCCCGTGGATGATTTCGACACAATTGTCGAACTGATTGTTGCGTTTTGGTGGACAACACCTTCTGGCTGATACGTAGCAGTTCCGACGGTGGCATCGAATACGTGTGTTTCCGCGGCGGAGACGAGCCCGTTGAGATGTTGGAGGGCTACCACCTGCCTCCACAGATGCCTCTGATCAAGCGGAGGCGCTGGATGAACCGGTCTGAAGCCATCAGTTGTCGACATCGCCTTGAATCTTCTGAGGGTTTCCAGCTCGGCAGGGCTCTTTTTTGAGGTTCTCTCGATACGCTCTTTGCATGTTGGGAAAGCCAAGCCATGGCTGCCGTGGGTGAATCCGGTTCAATGCCGGAATCAGATGATCCCTTTGATCGCCTCGGGATCAAGCGCGGAGCCAGCTTTGAGCAGGTTCAGGCGGCAAGGGAACGCTGCCTGAATGAAACCGGTGACGACCCTCAGGCCAAGGCCCGCGTTGAGGCGGCCTATGACGCTGTCCTGATGTCACGGCTGCGCGAGCGACAGCAGGGACAGGTGAGCGCTGCTGCCGCTTCTGCATCCGAGCGGGAGGAATCAGGTGTCGCTCCCGGTCCTTCTCCTGTGGTCGGGGTTCTGCAACGGCTCAGGCCAAGACTTCCCCAGTCCGCGCCTGCATTCAATGGTCTTGCTCCCACCTGGGAGTTGGTGGAAGGTCAGGGTCTGGTGGTCAGGCTTGTTCTTGGTGGTCTGGGTGTTGTCCTTCTGCTCGTTTCACCCGGTTCCGGAGAACTGGTCCTTGCCCTCGGCCTGATCGGCAGTTTCATCAGTCAGGTGCGTCGTGGCCGTCGCCCGTTGCCCTCCCTGGGCTGGAGCATTCTCGGCGTCGGCGCTGGGCTTCTGGTGGGAGCCATTCTGGTGTCGGCCCTCTCCACAACGGCCGTCACGCAGTTGAACCTCAGCGCGGACCAGATCCAGGCACTGCCAGCGGTGCTGCTGCTGCTGACCCTGTCACTGCTGCTGGCCTAAGCCGCAGCAGTGAGAGAGCGAATCAGTTCCTGAAGCTCCACTTTGTCCACGCGGTACTGCGTGTTGCAGAAATGGCAGGTGAGCTCCGCTCCGCCATCCTTCTCGAGCATGTCCTGAAGCTCCTCCTCGCCAAGCAGCAGCAAGGCACCGACGCTGCGCTTCCGATTGCAGGGGCACTGAAAGCGGATCGTCTGCGTTGCTTCAGCGTCTTCAAGTGGGCGGGGATCAAGATCCGGAAACACGTCCTTCAGCAGGTCGATGAGGTTGTTTTCACAACGCGCCAGTCGACCGCTGAAGTCTTCGATTTCCCGGCAACGTTGATCGAGCAGTTCCACCAGTGCGGGTTCTTCCGCTGCTTTTGGGAGGATCTGCACCAGCAACCCACCGCTGCATTGCAACCCGGCGCTGCTGATTTTCTCTCCCAGAAAGACCGCTGAAGGAGTCTGTTCGGAGTGCAACAGATAGGACGCCACATCTTCAGCGATCCCGCCGCTCACAAGTTCAACGGTGCTGTTGAAGGGCTCGCCCTTGCCGTCATCCCGCATCACATGCAGGTAGCCGGTTCCAGCGGCTTCCTTGAAATTGAAGCTGTAGTGACCCTCTGCATCAAGGATGGGATCAAGCTCCAGCGCGTTCTCTCCCACGTAGCCACGAACGGTTCCGTCCCGTCCCGCATCAACCATCAATCCCCGCAGCGGCCCGTCTGAGCCGAGACGCAGATTGACCCGGCCATGTTTCACCTTCATCGAGCTGGCCAGCATCAGGCCAGCTCCCATGGCTCGTCCCAGCATCACGGTGGTCAGATACGACAATCCATGGCGCTCTCTCGCTTCACCAACAGCTCCGGTCGTTGAAACCGCCACCAGTCGGATGCCTCCCCCAGCAGCCGTCGCTCTCACCAGGCGGTCGGCCATGGGCTGTCAACTCACAGTGGAGGCAATGTAGACACCGGCTCCAGACCGCCGTTTCTGAGCTGATAGCGGTCGCAGCTCCACTCTTCAAACAGCTGCGGTTCATGGGTCACCACGATCACAACCCGCTTCAGCGACAGTTCCGCCAGCAGGTTCAGGACGTCGTTTCTCACGGACCAGTCCAGTCCTGCTGTCGGTTCATCCAGCAGCAGCACTTCCGCACCTCGCAACAGTTGAACCGCCAGGGCGAGACGACGTTGCTGTCCACCGCTCAGGCGTTCAGGAGGCAGCTGGTGACTGATCGATTCAAGCCCGACCTGGGCGAGCACGCTCTGCAACTTGTCGCTGCTCACCCGACGATGACCCAGGCGAAGCTCCTGGCCCACGGTGAGTCCCAGGAAGTGCCGTTCCGGGAACTGAAAAACCAGACCACACAACCAACGTCGCTGGCTGCGGGTCAACACGCGGTCGTTCCAGAGGACCTGGCCGGATTGTTCGGAACTCAGGCCGCTGATCAGGTCCATCAGGCTGGTTTTGCCACTGCCACTGGCACCAGCAATCAGAACCGGAGTGCCCACCTCAGCTTCGAGGCACACATTCCTGAGGATGGTTGTTTCCGCTGTTGCAGGGCTGTAGTGGAGTGATCGGAGTTTCAGCATGGGCCTCAGCTTGACCGATGATGCAATGTCACCCGTGCTTCCCCATGGACGTCCGTTTCCGTGAAGTGGATCCGTTCAGTTGCTGGATCTGGCTTCGCTTCGCTTCTCCACCGAGTCAGGGAGAACGCAACTATGTCGATGGCATCTTTGACAGCTGGTACGTGATCGGCCGGCTGGGTGGGTTCAACGCCGAAAACCTTCAGGTGCATGACGCCGGTGCGGACCTGAGCTGGATGCATTACGACAATGAAGAGGCCGAGGGCGTCATGCCTGCCCTGATGCACAACATGGGGGAGCTGGAATATCAGGGTGACTGGGGCCGTTGCTGGGTGGACATGGGCACCAGTGACGGGGTCGGTATGGATGTGCTGATCAACGCACTGCGTCAGCTGGATACCGATGTGGTGCAGATCGAAGAAGTGGTGATCGGCGGCGTCAACGACGACTGGGCAGTCGAGGAGCATCCCGACAGCCTGTTTCCATCCGGTGAGTGAGCTTCGCCGGCTGCTGATCGAACCGGAGCGCCTGCTGCAGGCCCGAAGTGCGAACGGGGTGATTTCTCTGTCCTCCGATGAGGCGCACTACATCAAGCGGGTCTTGCGCCGGAGAATCGGCGACCGTCTCGCCATTGCTGATGGTTGCGGTTGCCTCTGGGAGGCAGTGCTCGTTGATGGTGCAGGCTTGCAACTCGCTGAGTCGCCCTGTGAACAACAGCGAGAACCCCAAATACAGCTGGGACTGGCACTCGCACTGACGCGACGGGGTTTTGATGATGCGCTGCGCATGGCCTGTGAGCTTGGAATCGATGCTGTGCAACCACTGAGCTGCAGACGTTGCACACCTCAGGCCGAGCATCGGCCAGAGCGCTGGGAAACCATCCTCAAAGAGGCAGTGGAGCAGTGCGAACGTCTCTGGAAGCCGGTTCTGCATCCGCTTCAGCCAATCGAGACGTGGTCGCTGCCATCCATTCCGAAGGCAGTCGGTGTCACCCGATCTGCAGGGCTGCCGAGCCTGTCCGAGTGGTTGCGGCAGCAGAGCACACCTTGGGTTTGGATGGTGGTGGGGCCTGAAGGCGGCTGGGATGAACAGGAGCTGACCCGCTTCAATGAGCGGTCCTGGCAACCAGTGCACCTCGGCAACTCGATCCTGCAAAGCTCAACCGCAGCAGTGCGATCGACGGTTGAGCTGGTGAAGTGGCGGGAGCGGATCGCTGAATCCGCTCAATCAAAACGGTTTGGTTAACCGGCCACTCCACAGGCTGCGCGTGCTCCACCACCACCAAGGGGAGGGGTGTCTGTGTAGGTGTCGCCCCCGGCGTGAAGGATCAACGCTTTCCCTCTGAGGTCATCAACAACCAGACGGGGGGCGACCACATCGGTGGAGGTGCTGCCATCGGCAGAAACGACAAGGCGACTGAGGTCTCCCCGATGCCCTTTGCCGAAGGGACCTTCATGGGTTCCTGTGCCATCCGGATCCCAGTGCCCGCCGGCTTTGAGACCAGCAACCCGGACGCCATCCCCATTGACTCCCGGTTCGCAGCTGCCGTTGCTGTGGAGGTGAAAGCCGTATTCACCGCTGGAGAGACCTTTGAGATTCGGGCGGATCACCAGACCCTGATCCGTGTCGGAAGCCGAGACCGTGCCGATTGATTTGCCGATGCCGTCAGCATCAATGCTGCGCAACACCACATCAAGCGAGCTGGCCCATGCCGGAGCGGCGCAGAGAACAGCAAAAGACAGAAAAACGGCGATCAGAACCCGTCTCACTGGATCAACGCATCAGAAAGTCATTCTGACGTTCGCTGCGCCAGGTCTGTGCAGACATCTTCAGAGGAGGCCTGCGTGGCTACCGGCCAACGATCACAGGTGGTGTTCCACCCCCAAGGCCCGGCACCACCTGGGTCTGACCATCCCACTTATCCAGAAAGAGCTTGTAGAGCACCTTGTCGTTGAGCGCCTGGTTGAGGGTGTTGAACTTGCGGGCTTCCTGTTCAGCAATGCGAACTTCTGTTTTGGCACGCAGCAGTTGCTGTTCAGCAATCTGCTTCTGTTCAATGGCAGCTCGATACTCTTCGGCAATCTTCAGGCCAGTGATATCCAAACCCTTGACGGCGACATAATCGAATCGCTGCAATTCAGACGAAACACTGTCCTGCACAAGGGAGGAGATGGTGTTCCAATCAGTGGCAATCGTGTCCAGCTCGTACTTGGAAAAAACGGATTTCAATGATTTCAACAACGAGGGTTGAATCACGCGCGCGTAGATCGCTGAATCATCCGTTGCGATTGTGCTGTAAATCCTTGGGGCTTCAGAGGGTTTCACTGCATATTTCACCGTCGCTGTCGCTTCAATAACCTGTAGATCCTTGGTGAGCGTTGAAAATTTCTCCGGCATCACCTGTGTTCGCACACTGAATGCGTGTGAGCTCTGAACGAAAGGAAGTTTGAGGTTCAGGCCTGGGGTTCTCGGGGTTTCGGAAACTTTTCCCAGAGTGGTCACCACACCCACTTCACCGGCGGGAACAATGAAAACACTGGATAACAGCGCGATACCGCCAACGAAAATCGTCGTGATCCCAAAAATGGTCTTTGTGATCTGCTCAGGCTGCTGTGATGACGTCATGACGGTGTGAAACAGGTCAGATTTTGAACAGATCGGTGGCAAGGCCTCGGAACACATTCATCGAGGCTCCAGGCCGACGGCGACGGGTCGGCAGACCACTTCCGGCCATCAGCCGATCCGGTGCATAGGTGCTGAAGGTGATTGCCGGGCGAGCGGCTTCTGATTCAGCCAGTTCAGCTGCGATCGCGTCAGCTGTGGTTTGCTGAGTCGCTGAAACCTGATCAACGGCTTGAACGGGCGTGCTTGGGATCACGCAGGCGTCTGTTTGCTGTGCAACCTCGGAGGCATCCGGCTCTGCGACAGCCACTGTCAGCGACATCTCAGGCGCTGCAGTGGTTTCTGCTGCCTTTGAAGGAGTGCTGGCTTCAGCCATGGCCAGTTCCACCCTGGGGGTCTCCTCTTCGAGGGTCAGGAAGAAGTTCTGGCGTTTGCCGAAGATCATGGAGACCACCCTTTTAATCTCCGCTGATTCTCCGCCGTTGAAGACGGCTTCAGGTCAATACTTAGGGGACTGCAACACGACTGGTCCCCACGTTCGATGTCCATGCTCTGGCTGCAGGCGATTGTGATCAACACAGTGTTGATTGCCGGAGCGCAGCGTTTTCCTCTGTTGACCCCATCAGGCTGGGTGCATGCAGGAGCTCTGGGAACCGTTCTTTGGGGGTGTCTGGGTTGGCAAGGTTGGCTTGCTGTTGTGATGTACCTGGCGGCAGGCAGTCTCGTCACGAAAATCGGTTGGCGTGACAAGGAAAAACGAGGCCTTGCGGAGGCACGCGGAGGCCGCCGCAGCCCAGCGAATGTGTGGGGTTCAGCGGCTACGGGAGCGGCACTGGCGCTGCTCATCGGCTCTGGACTTGAGCCGAAGTCTTTGCTGTTGGTCGGGTTCAGCGCCAGCTTTGCCGCGAAGCTGGCAGACACCTTCGGCAGCGAGATCGGCAAGCGCTGGGGCGGGCAGCCCCGCTTGATCACCACCCTTCAGCCCGTACCGGCAGGAACGGAAGGTGCCATCAGCCTGGAAGGGACGCTCGCCAGTGCTGCCGGCAGTGTGCTGATGACTCTGGCTCTCTATTCGCTCCAGTTACTTCCGTCCCTGGCCATCAGTTCGGTGGTCATGCTGATTGGCTTGCTGGCAACACTTGCCGAAAGTGTTCTCGGGGCTGTGGCTCAGGATCGGCTGACCTGGTTGAGCAATGAACTGGTCAATTCTCTTCAGACCACTCTTGCGGCCCTGCTGGCCATTGCTGTGTTGTCTCCATGGATGTCGTGAATCGCGTTGGCAATGGCTGCTGCTGAAACTTGAATCTTGTCCTTAATTCATAAACTGTTTTCAAACCTTGTTGATTGAGTCAATAGTCATTCAATCAAAGAATTACGGCTAAAATTTCTAACTTTTTTGATTTTTTCGAGCTGCAAGGTGGCGTAGTGGAAACAGGATGCGGATCAAAGGATAAACATTGGTTCTGCATCAATACCAGTTGTGCCCTGTAATCAGCAGTGCGGCATCGGTTCTGTGGTGATCCCTGCAATGGCGGTTGTCTT
>CAJWZW010000081.1 GCA_913050565.1 uncultured Synechococcus sp. | reverse complement strand
CATACTCGGAGACGCCGTTGATGTTCAGCTCGGCGGCATTGGCGCCGGAGGCCATCAGGCCAAGGGCGGCAGGAGCCACCAGCAATCGCTGGAAAAGCTTCACTGGTTCCTGGGGGTAAGACCCCGAGATGGTTCTCAGGGTCTGATGCTGTGACCAGGAATACCTCTGGACAACCGCTGCATCAATCGATCATTCGATCCATCGATCAATCGATCAGGGCTACCCACGCAAATGCCATCCCGATCCCGATCCATATGCCAGCACCAAGGCGTTGCCCCTGCGAGCCAAGCCGTTCCAGAAGAGCCTTGGACCAACTGGTCGTCACAAGCAGCAAAGCACCCTGACCAATCAGAAGACCGAGGAAATATGTCAGTAACGGGGTGGGTTCCGCACCGACGATCGTGCTGCCCAGAAGAAAGCCATGGAGAGCCACCAGCGGCAGCAACCAGGCCGTGGATGCCACGGTGAGAGCCATCAAACCCTCCACGACGAGACTGAGAGAAACCAGTGCCTCAGCCCAGGGAGCGACAACATCCGACAAGGGGATGAACTGGGACAGAACACTCCCGCCAAGGCCAGCGCCCAGCAGAGGCAACACCCAGCTCCGTGGACGCTGCAGGCCGATGAAGGCGATCGCCAGAAGAAACAGCAGATGATCCGGTCCCAGCAAAGGGTGACCGATGCCACTCATCAAACCCTGCAGTGGGGTGAGAGCTGAACTGTCTCCCATCCCAAAGGGGTGATGGGCATGGGCGGGACTGAACAGGGAGAGAGCCAGAGCAGCCGGCAGGGAAACCAAACCAGCTCGAAGCAGGGGACTTGGTTTGAGGAAAGGGTTCATACGATCCGCGTCGTTGGAATTTCTGGCGGGCGTTCTGACTGACCCCGAATAATCAGGGACTCACAGCTGCGGGACAGTGTCGGATTCGCACCGATCTTTCCCCGTTTCCATCAGTGGCTGATCCCCACTGAAACCAGAAAGTTCACACTACAGATGAAAGAATTAACGGCAAACAAACCTCCCGTTCCTTGTTGCATCGCGCTGTCGGAGTGTCCCTCGCTGTCCTGGCTCTGCTCAGCAGCGGGTGCAACCAGGTAAATGACAGGGATCAGGCCCTCAAGGACAAGAAAGAGGTTCTGACCACCTTCACGGTTCTTGCGGATCTGGCCCGGAACGTTGCAGGGGATCGCCTGACCATCCGATCGATTGTCAAACCGGGATCGGAAATACATGGGTATCAGCCAACTCCAAGCGATATCGAGCGAGCAGGAAGCGCAGACCTGATCGTTGAAAACGGACTGGGCCTCGAACTCTGGGCCAGAAAATTCACCGCCAGCGCAGGAAACATCCCCACGCTCACCCTCTCGGATGGCATGGAACCTCTCCTGATCGCTGAAGACGCCTATGCCGGGAAGCCCAACCCCCATGCCTGGATGTCGCCTCAGCGGACCATGGCCTACGTGGATCAGCTGGAGAGGGCGTTCGGAACGCTTGATCCCGCTGGTGCTGATCAGTTCAAAGCCAATGCCATCGCCTACAAGCAGAGACTGCAGCGTCTGGATCAGGAACTGAGGTCAGCTCTTCAGGCAATCCCGGAAAAACGACGGGTTCTGGTGAGTTGTGAAGGTGCCTTCACCTACCTGGCAAACGACTATGGGCTGGAGGAGGCCTACCTGTGGCCGGTGAATGCAGAAAGCCAGGTCACGCCGAAACGCATGGCACGGCTGATTGAAACGGTGCGAGATCGAAAAATTCCTGCCGTCTTCTGCGAGAGCACCGTGAGCGACAAAGCCCAGAAGCAAGTGGCTGCTGAATCAGGAGCTCGCTTCGGCGGCACGTTTTATGTGGACTCCTTATCCAAACCGGATGGTCCGGCGCCGACACTGCTGAAACTGCAGCGCCACAACGTGGCTTTGCTGATCAATGGCCTTGTTGAGTCAACGGAAGAAGGAATCTGACCGACGGACCCATCAATCCGTCAGGGGAGAGGACTGAAAATTCCAGGTCTCCTCGTCCTCCAGCCAGAGCTCCCAGGTCAGCCGCCTGCCGTCGCGGCAGATCACACGACCAGCGAACCCCGCCGGAGACGGTTGGTAGAGATCCGTCATCTCCTGGGCTGGCTCCCCGTCGCGGGTCAACAGAGCTTCAACACGGGCACCTAAACGATCCGAAAGATCCCGCTTGAGGTCATCGATCGTCATGTCTCGGAAACCTTGAAATCCAGCACCAGATCTCCCACGGCATCGCGCTGAATCACAAAGATGAAGCCATCCACGGTTCCGCTCCACACACCGGCATCGAGATCAGCTTCAAGGCCATCGCATTGCTCCACCCGGTGATCAAAGAGAACAGAGAAACAGTGCGCTGCCACATCAGCAGCCTGCGCAACATCCATCTCATCCAGTTCGTGGGCTTCAACCCGTCCACCCTCCAGCAGCTCGGCATCAATGATGTTGCCGCCGCCCACATCGGCCACCAAGGCCTCCAGGCCAGCGCGGTCGTTCATATCGCCCATTGGCACAACCCATTTGCTTTGCCCATCATCCCTGGGCCAGAACCGTCGTGAGAGCTGTATCCACACTCAGTGTGCGGGAGCCGAGATGCACCGGTCGCGCAATCACCCGTTGCAGCAGATCCAGTTCAAAAGGAACAAATCCTCCCTCCGGACCAACCAGAACCACCGCTGGTGCGGGAGATCGATCTCGTAAAGCATTCACACTGCCCATCTGGGCCACCAAACAGGGACGCCCGTCGCAGAGCTCGACCAATCGATCCTCAACGAAAGGGCGAAAGCGTTTGTGCTGGTGAACCACAGGCATCAGCGTGTCGCTGGCACGCTCCATCCCTGCGAGCAATGCCTCCTCAAGGCTGGACTTCGCGAGCAGGGGGCTCTGCCAGAAGCTCTTTTCCACCCGGGCGGAGTTGATCAGGTGCAGATTGGCCACACCGAATTCCGCCACCGTGCGAAGCAAACGGCGCAGCATTTTCGGGCGCGGCAGTGCCAGCACGATGTCGAAAGGATGGCGAGGAGGAGGTGGATCCTGAAGGTCCACCTGCAGGCAGACCCCCTCTGAAGTCAACGAGGTGATCACGGCCCGGCCCTGTTGCCCGCCAACCATTCCGGCACGCAAGGCATCGCCGACCGAGGGTTTCAGAACGGTTCGGATGTGCTCGGCACGCTGGTCATCCAGGTGCACGGAGCGATCATCCAACCAGTGGTCATCGGGGTGAAGCAACAACAGATTCATGAACCTCCCATGCCTCCTCCCCCCGGCGTTTGCAACCGAATGGCGTCTCCCGCTTTGAGATCGAGCTGAACCGAACCCGGCACAGACTCCTCACGACCATCGGCATGCAGCACAGCATTGGCACCACAGGCTCCTTCGCCTCCGCCATGGAGGCCGAATGGAGCCACACGGCGTGAGCCGCTGATCAGCGACACACGCATCGGTTGCAGGAAACGGATGGTGCGTTCCAGCCCATCGCCTCCACGCCAGCGCCCCAGACCTCCGCTCTCACGACGGATCGAGAACTGTTCCAGCCGCACCGGATAGCGAGACTCCAACACCTCCGGGTCCGTGAGCCGGGAATTGGTCATGTGCGACTGCAGCCCCACACTGCCGTGAAAGCCATGGCCTGCACCACCGCCACCGGCAACCGTTTCGTAGTACTGCCCGGAGTCGTTGCCGAAACTCACGTTGTTCATCGTTCCCTGGCCGGCAGCCAGAACGCCGAAGGCGCCGAACAACAGATTGCAGAGGGCCTGAGACAGCTCAACGTTGCCGGCGACAACAGCTGCCGGAGGCAGAGGATTCAGCAGACAACCCTCTGGAACGATCAACGAGATCGGTTCAAAACATCCGTCATTGAGGGGGATGTCGTCCTCAAGCAGACAGCGAACCACGTACAGCACAACAGCCCTGGTCACGGCCAGCGGCGCATTGAGATTGCCGGCATGCTGCTGGGACGTCCCACTGAAATCCAGCGTCATTCGCGCCTTGTTCCGATCAATGCCTACCGAAAGCACAAGACGGGAACCGTCATCGAGAGTCAGCTGACGCTGACCCTCGGCAAGGCGAAGAATCAGCTGACGAACACTGCGGGCCCCATGGCGCTGAAGCAGAACCATCTGATGTTGCACGACTGCTTTGCCGTGCAGCTGAACAAGACCCTTGAGACCATCAACCCCCGACTGATTCGCAGCGACCTGAGCCTGCAGATCGGCATACAGCTCCGGTTTGTTGCGGGGTGGCGTCACCAGGCGATCAGAGATGGCTTCCAGCTGATCCGTCCGGATGAGGCCGTCCCGCACAAACAGGAACGTGCGCAAACGCAGTCCCTCGTCGTCGATGGTGCGACTGAACGAGGGCATCGAACCAGGCGAAAGCCCTCCAACATCGGCATGGTGCCCGCGGCTGGCCACGAAAAAATCCGGCCTGGCGTCATTGAAGAAGACCGGAGTGATGGCGGTGATATCGGGCAGATGCGTTCCGCCATGGAATGGGTCATTGCTGAGCCAGGTGTCACCGGGCTTGAGACAATCCAGCGCGCCGACCTCAAGCTGGGACAGCAGATCACGAACACAATCCCCCATCGAGCCGAGATGGACGGGGATGTGGGGTGCGTTGGCCACAAGGCCCCCATCAGCGTCAAACAGCGCACAGGAGAAATCCAGCCGTTCGCGGATGTTCACCGATCGGCTGCTTTGCTGCAGACGCTCACCCATCTGCTCAGCGATGGCCATGAAGCGGTGCCGGAACAACTCCGATTCCAGAGGATCGTCAACGTCGACTCGTTGAGGGACGGAATCCTCTGAAGAGATTCGAGAGCCATCCAGAAGAAGCGCACCGTCCTGATGGACGCGAGCCCTCCATCCCGCTTCAACAACAGTGCAGCCGATGGCTTCAACAATCAGTGCCGGACCACAAAGATGCTGACCGGGTTGAAGAGAACTGCGCTCGTAGAAGGGAACGTCCGCCCACCCACGGCTGGGGTCATGCAGTGGAACACATCCCCCAGACACGGGGGGATGGTCAGAGATTGCTCCACCGCCGGGGGGCTCAGCCCGGAACTGCTGCGGCGCAGCAACCTCAACACGAATCATCTCCACCACGAGATGCTGATCGCCCTGCACGCAGTAGCCGAAGCGTTGCTGATGGCGTGCCTGGAACGCCGTCAGCAGATCAGCGACGCTGATTCCGGAAGACCAGGGCAGACCCAGAAGCTGATCGGCTCCCGAGTAGCGCAGATCCAGCGTCACGCTGATGTCGTTCTCCGCGCCAGCGTCGGCGAAATCTCCCTGCTGATGCAGACGTTGCCGGGCCCGCAGCACCAGATCAGACACCTGGTCAGGCAATGACTCCAACCAGTGGGAGCTGAGCGTCTGTTCAACATGGCGCTGAAGACGGCAGCTTTGCCGTGCCTGACCCATGCCGTAGGCCGACAGAACACCCCCCAGGGGATGCAGGAGAACGGAACTGATCCCGAGCTCTTCAGCAAGGCGACAGGCATGTTGACCTGATGCACCGCCATAGGCCACAAGAACTCCGCCGCGGATGTCCTGGCCGCGGTGCAGAGAAACCCGCCGGATGGCGGCGGCCATCCGTTCAACCGCGAGCTGCAGCGCAGATTCAGCCACCGACTCCGCGGATCGATGCAACGACTTGGACAACTCCGCAAACTGCCTCTGGACAATCGAGGCATCCGGCGGGAGATCACGGGCTGGACCAAAAACCGCAGGGAACTGGTCCGGCCTCAGGCGTCCGAGCAGAAGATTGGCGTCGGTGATGGTCAGCGGACCACCGGATCGGTAACAGGCCGGACCGGGTCGGGCTCCCGCCGAACGGGGGCCCACCCGCAACTGCATGCCGTGCTGCTCAATGACCGAGCCACCTCCGGCTGCAACGGTTTCGATGGGTAATCGATCCGCCTGCAGAGTGAGCCCAGCAATCTCGGTTTCGCTCTGAAAATCCTGCAGGGCATCCTTCTCCGCTGAGGCCACGCAGAACACATCGGTGGAGGTTCCACCCATGTCGAAGCCGAGCACAGGAACCTGGGCATATCCCGCTGCTCGCGCCGCGGCGACGGCTCCAACCATTCCAGCGGCGGGCCCGGACAGAATCGTGTCCTTGGCGAGCAGCACTTCAGGGGCCTGCAGTGCTCCGCTCGAGGTCATCACCCGCAGAGGAGTGCCGACGCCCAGCGCGTTCTGAACCTGCTGGAGGTAACCCTGCAACACCGGAGCCACGGCTCCTTCCACCAAGGCGGTTTGACCACGGGGCACCAACCGGGGTTTGGCGCTGACCTCGTGGGAACAGACAACCGTCCCGAAACCCAGTTCTCTCAACAGATCCGCACAAGCCAGTTCATGAACGGGATTGCGATGGGCATGCAGGAGAGCCACCACCGCAACATCAAGACCGCTGCCTTGCTGCTCAGCGAGGCGTTGACGCAGGTCTGAATCGATTCGCAGGGGTTCGACCACGTCGCCGCTGGACGCCAGACGACCACCAACCTCCACCACAGCCTCAGCCAAAAAAGGAGGGGACTGCAGCTGAAGGGCAAACAATTCACTGCGGTGCTGATCACCGATGCGCAGTTGGTCCGCCAGACCGACATTGGTGAGCAACAGCACGGGAGCCTGTCTGTTCTCCAGCAAGGCATTGGTGGCAACGGTGGTCCCCAGCCGAACACTGCTGATGAGGCCGGGGGGGATGGCACAACCGGGAGCACACCCCACCAGGTCTGCCATCGCAGAAACAGCCGGATCTCCGCCTTGGATCGACTCCGACAGCAGCTTGCGGACGTGCAGCGTTCCCTGAGGATCGCAACCGATCAGATCGGTGAACGTCCCACCGCGATCCACCCAGAACGACCAGCCCATCTGTCGATCGGATACGACAGTCACCACCCTGCCGTGCCAATCAGCATGAAGCTGCTGGGCATGAAATCCATCAACTCTTCAATCCCAATGCAACCAAGATGGAGACGAAACCAACATCTGAGGAGCTGGTTAATAAGAGGTGACGCAATTAGAGGGTACAGTCAATTTATTAAAACCAATTGATTTGCAATTCATCCACAGAGAAG
>CAJWZW010000080.1 GCA_913050565.1 uncultured Synechococcus sp. | reverse complement strand
GCGGTGCGGCTCCAGGCGGCCCAGTCCGGCTGGCCCAGTTTCACGCCATGCCACTGGCGCCAGATGCCGGTTGGGGGCTCCACCGTTTTGCGGCTGATCTCCCGCGGCGGCACCAGGGGGTTGAACAGCTGCGGCAAGGCAGCCCGCAGCTTCAGCAGCCGTTGCAGGAACCGCTTCAGCTCCAGATCGCAGTGATGGTCATCCCACACCATCCAGCTGAGGGGACTGTCCTGGCACCAGCTGTTGTTGTTGCCGCCCTGGCTGCGGCCCACCTCATCGCCCATCAGCAGCATCGGCACCCCGCGGGCCAGCAGCAGGCTGCTCAGCAGGTTGCGCTGCTGACGCTGGCGGAGAGCCTGGATCGCCGGATCCGAGGTCGGCCCCTCCACCCCGTGGTTCCAGCTGTTGTTGTGGTTTTCACCATCCCGGTTGTCTTCGCCGTTGGCCAGGTTGTGCTTGCGGTTGTAAGCCACAAGATCCGCCAGGCTGAACCCGTCATGGGCGGTGATCAGGTTCACCGAGCGCCCCAGAGCAGCGGGTTTGTTGCCGTAGAGATCGGGGCTGCCCTTGAACCGTTCGGCCAGGGACCAGCTGCTGTGCTCATCGCCCTTCCAGAAGCGACGCATGCCATCGCGGAAATGGCCGTTCCAGGTTCCGATCCGCCGCGATGGAAAGTCCTCCAGCCTGTAGAGACCGCCGCAGTCCCAGGGTTCACTCACCAGCTTCAGATCGCTCAGCTCCGGGTCGGCATCGATCGCCTGAAAGAGGGGAGGACGATCCAGGGGTTTGAGCTGGTCGCCCCGGCTCAGGGCGATGCCGAGATCAAATCGGAAACCATCCACCCCCAACTCCAGCGCCCAGCAGCGCATTGATTCGAGGATCAGCTGCGTGGCGATCGGCTGGTTGGCGGCGATGGAGTTGCCGCAACCGCTCACATCGAGATATTCGCCGTTGCTGGTCTGGTGGTAGTAGGTGCGATCGGCGAAGCCGCGCCAGCTCAGGGTTGGGCCGCATCGGCTGCCCTCACTGGTGTGGTTGTAAACCACATCCAGCAGCACCTCGATGCCGGCGTCATGGCAGGCGGCCACCAGCTCGCGCATCTGATGGCGCAGTTGCAGCGGGTCGTCTCCACAGGCGTAGCCGTGATGGGGGCTGAACCAGCTCAGCGGGCTGTACCCCCACACGTTGTCGCGGCCGGGGGGTGCATCCGCCGGATCGAAGGCGAACACCGGCAGCAGTTCGATCGCTGTGATGCCCAGATCACTGAGGTAGGGGAGTTTGTGGATCAGGCCGCGGTAACTGCCCCTCAGCTCCGGTGGCACACCGGAATCCCCCCGGCGGGTGAAGCCCCCCAGATGCAGCTCGTAGATCACCGAACGCTGCCAGCTGTTGCGGGGGCGGGGGTGGGCCTGCAGATCGAACAGGTCCCGTTCGGTCACCACCCCCTTCAGGCAGGCATGGGTGTTGGGACCCGGTCCGGTGGCCAGGTCGCGCTCGTAGACGTCCCACCCCGTAATGGCGCGGGCTGCGGGATCAAACAGCACCTTGGCGGGTTGAAAACCGTGGCCGCCGGGCGTTCTCGGGCCGAAGACCCGATAGCCGTAGCAGCATCCCTCCCCCAGACCCTCCACCTCCACGTGCCAGTAGTCACCGGAACGGTTGATCAGGCTGTCCAGTTCGATCACCCGCGATGGCGTCGTGGCGGAGCCGTCGACGAACAGCAGCAGTTCGATCCGGTGGGCGGCGGGTGCCGCCACTGAAAAATTCACGCCCCGGGTGGTGCAGCTGCTGCCCAGGGGCCAGGGGCTTCCCGAATGAATGCCGCTCAAGGCCATGGGGCAATCGAACTTCAAACTAGTGGTTTCGTCGCGTTCTGAACGTCATGGCGATGACCACAGCGCTGGAGGCCGGACGACCTCCGCAGCAGCTGCGCCAGGACCTGTGGTTGTTTCCGCCCAACCGGGATTGCCAGGGCGGCAGCTCCTGGTGGCTGGATGTGGAACCCGAGCCGGTGCTGATCGACTGCCCGCCGCTGACGCAGGCCAGCCTGAGCGCTCTGCAGGAGTTGGCGGGGTCACGAACACCTCGCATCCTGCTCACCAGTCGTGAAGGTCACGGTCGTCTGCGGCGTGTTCAGGAACGTCTCGGTTGGCCGGTGTTGGTGCAGGAACAGGAGGCGTATCTGCTGCCCAACATTTCTCCTCTCGACACCTTCGCCGGCGATCACGGCACCATCAGCGGACTGCAGATGCTCTGGACGCCGGGGCCGACACCGGGCAGTTGTGTGATTTTTGCGCCGTCTGCGGAGCTGCTTTTCTGCGGTCGTTTGCTGACGCCGTTGGCTCCAGGGAGGCTTGGACCGCTGCGGCATGGCCGGACCTTTCACTGGCCACGACAGCTGGCCAGCCTGGAGCGGCTGCGGGCGTGGCTTCCTCCAGAAGCAAGGCCAGCACTGGCTTCTGGGGCTGGGCTGGGGGCCCTTCGTGGTGAGCATCTGGTGCCCTTCAGCGGTTGGTGTGGCCCTGAGGGATCGAGCTAAAGCATTGCGGCACAGGACTTTTCGCTTGCAGCACTGGGTCAGCCTCCATACGATTGGCGCGCTTGGGGAAGGCAGCGGCGGTCTCAAACGCCGTTTCAGCGCCGTCTCCGCCTCCCGACTCTTCCGTTTCCATGAACAAAGCAGACCTGGTGAATCTGGTTGCAGCTCGCACCGAGCTCACCAAGACCGACGTCTCAATGGTGGTCGACGCCGCCATCGAAACCATCATCGACTCCGTGGTCGAAGGCAAGAAGGTATCGATCCTCGGCTTCGGTTCCTTTGAGCCTCGCGAGCGCTCCGCTCGTCAGGGCCTGAACCCCAAGACCGGCCAGAAAATTGCCATCCCAGCCAAGCGCGTGCCTGCCTTCACCGCCGGCAAGATGTTCAAGGATCGCGTTCAGGGCTGATCGTCACCAGCAGCTGGCTGTGAAATCCAGCGTGATGGCGGCCCCCTGCGGGCCGCCTTTTTGATGTCGATTCCAGACCATCTGCAGCAACAGCTCGACGACGGGTTGCTGCTGCGCAGCCGTGATGGCTACCGCGGGCGGTATGCGCCCTCACCGACGGGTGTGTTGCATCAGGGCAACCTGCAGACGGCCCTGCTGTCGTGGTTGCAGGCCCGTCATCGCGGTGGAGTGTGGCTGCTGCGCATCGACGATCTCGACACCCCACGCAACCGGGATGGTGCCATCGAAGCCATCGAAGCCGATCTGCGCTGGCTTGGTCTGGATTGGGATGGCCCGCTGATTCAGCAGAGCCATCGTGTGGAGGTGTACGACGACTGGTTGTCCTGGCTGCGCCTGAGCGGGCAGCTGTTTGCCTGCCGCTGCTCGCGCCGTGAGTTGGCCGGTCTGCCCCGTTATCCCGGCACCTGCCGAAAGGCCGGCCATCACTGGGGCTGGCTGAACGAACGCCTGCCCAGCTGGCGGCTGCAGGTGCCCGATCCAGATCCGGAGGGCAGTGGTGATGTGGTGCTGCGGCGTTCCGATGGCTTCATCGCCTATCAACTGGCCACCGTGCTGGATGAACTCAGCGACGGGATCACCGATGTGGTGCGTGGGGAGGATCTGCACGAGGCCCTGCCGGCGCAGCGCAGCATCTACAGAGCGCTGGACCAGTCGCCTCCTCGCTTTCACCATGGCCCTCTGGTTTGCGACGGCTCTGGTCAGAAGCTATCCAAAAGGGAGGCCAGTGCCGGGCTTGCGGCACTGCGGGAGCAGGGCATGGACGCCGCCGATGTGGTGGGGTTGCTGGCTTCAGGGCTGAATCTGGTGGAGCCTGGTTCGCGGTTGACGGCCCGGGAACTGCTCGAGGGCTTGACGCAGGATCCGATCCGTGCTGCTGATTCTTAAGGAAGGCTTCGGGATCAAAATCAGGAATTCCGTTCACACTGAATTCAGCATCCCGCCACGCGCATGAGCACCTGCACCGTCTGCGGAGGAAACGGAATTCAGCGCGTGTCCAGTCAGCGTTTCCGCACCTGCCTGGCCTGTCTTGGCACGGGGAAAGACGCCCCGGACCCCGAACCGCAAGCGGCCAAAGATCTCAAGGTGGCTGATGCGGTTCTTCCCCGCTCCTGTCTGGTTCCCGGAGGAGCGGGCTGATTGCTTCCCGGCTCAGCTGAGAGGTGCTTTCTGCTTGTTGCGGAAGACAAAGAAGGTGGCCGTCGCGACCACCACAAGCAGTGGCACCGCGGTGAACAGCAGCAGAGCAATCGCAGACCAGTCGGTGTACACGGCTGAGCAGGGTCGGGAAGTTGCGTCATCATCTCAGCAAGCTGAGGTCCCGCTGCGTGATTGCACGACCCGTCACAGTTGCCGGTCTTGTTCTGTTGCTGGCTGATGTTGCAGGGGCTCAGCCACTCAGCCTGCAGGGGGTTCTGGCCGGGGCCCATCGCTGCCTGAAACGGGCTGATTCCCAGGCCTGCGAGCGGACGCTCGATCAGGCCGAGGTTCTGCAGCAACGGGCTGCGGCACGCGAGGCCTATCCATGCCAGACCCTGCTGCTTGGACTGCAGGCTGATCTGATTCTCCAGCAGCTCGGGAGCGGACGATCCGATCGGGCCATTGCTGATCTCGGCCCGATTCAGCGTGGTTGCGCGGGGTTGTAGGCAACAGCGTTCCCTCTGTTGTTCAGGACATGAATTCAGCCTTGCGCTCGCCCCCGGAATCGATGCCATGATCGGTTCAGGGCTGATTTGATTTCAGAGAGTCCGTCGCCACTCACGCGTTGCTGGAAATGCCGCGTCGCCTTCGTTCGTGGTTGCTGCTGGTTCTCCTTGGCTTGCTTCTGTCCATTGGGCTGGGGCCTGGTTTTTCCGCAGTCAACCCAGGGATTCAGCCTTCATCGGAACCAACCGTTCCAGCGATCGACTGGGGTGAGGCTGCGCCCACTCCACTCGAGCCGGAGCTGCCGGCATTGCGGGTGGGTTCCTACATCACGAACTTCAGCAATATCGATCTTCTCGATGATCAGTTCTCGATTGAACTGCTGCTCTGGACGCTCTGGCAGGGGGATCCTGATCGGAATCCCAGTGATCAGCTTCGGATTCTCAATGGCATTTATGACGGCGATGTTCAGCGGTTTGAGCTGGTGCGCCGGGATGTTGTGGACGGGTCCAGCTGGAGTCTCTACAAGGTTCGCTCCGCGGTGGTGAAGCGATGGAGATTGCAGCGCTACCCGTTCGATGATCAGCTGCTGCGTGTGCAGGTCGGTCTGGATGATCCACTGCAGCCCGTCAACCTGGATGTGGTGCCGGAGGACCCTCTGACGGTGGCCCCCAGTCTTCTGCTTCCGGGCTGGGATCTGAAGGAACCGAAGGCCTATGCCTCAACGGTCACGCTGATGAATGATCTGGGGCATCCCAAGGCCCCGGGTGTCGCCGTTCGACGTCAGCCGACGGTGTCGTTGGATGTGCCGATTCAACGCCGCAGTCTTCTGTTTGTGGCTCCGGATTTCCTCGGTTACATGCTGGCGGTGGGGCTCTGCTGCATGAGCCTGCTGATCACCCGCAGCCGCGATGATCTGATCCTGGCGGCAGTGGTTTCCGCCGGTGGAAACTATGTGTTCATCGCGGGGCAGCTTCCTGTCACGGCGATGACAGGCTTCATCGGCAGCCTTCAGCTGATCATCTTCCTGGGAATCCTCTATGTGGTGGCTGCTGATGAATTGATTGATCATCAGCTCAGCAACTTCAGTGAACGTTTTGCCCAGTGGCTGCGTGTTCTGTTGTTGCCCAGCTACGTGGGGATGACACTTTTCGGCATCTGGTGGATCATCCCGTGAGCACAGATCAACCCACCGGTCCCAGGCCAGGGTCTCAGCCCTCGCAAGGTCTCCTGACCCTCGCCTCGACGGCCATCACCCTGCTGACGATTGTGGTGGGTGCCCTGTTCATCCAGCCGCGGGTGGTGGAACGGCGGATCGCGATCGACGACCGACACATCCTCACCGTCGCTGAGGTGAAGGCTCTGCCGGAGGGGGTCCTGCCGGTGGTTCTGGATCGTTCGCAGGGACAGGATCAATCCGACTTTCGCTATCAGTTGCTCAAGCTCGTGATGGAGCGCAGCGGCCAGCCCTATGAGCTGGGCCTGAGTGAACAGACGATCTCCCAGGACGAAGCGATCGCGGCTCTGGATCAGGCCGGTTCCAACCATGGCCGCAACTCCATGGCGATCAGTGTTGGCTTGTACGGGGCCGGCCTGGAGCTCAACCGTCGGCTTCGGCCTGTTCCGATCCCCGTAACAGGAGGAATCCTGGGTTTGAGAGCGGGCTGGTCCCATCGCGATGAGGTGAAGCGCATGGCTTCGGTTCGAAGCCTGGCTGATTTGCGCAACCTCGTTCTGCTGCAGGGGCTGGGGTGGAGTGATGTGGATATTTTTGATGCCTCCGGCCTGCGCACGTTCACCGCACGATCGGATGATCTGTTCCGGTTGGTCGACAACCGGCGTGTGCAGTTGTTTCCCCGCGGGATTGCGGAACTCGAGCGCGACTCAGCCGTGGTTCGTGCCACCACGGCGTCAACTCAGCTCGATCCACATCTGTTGATCGCCTATCCCTTTGCTGGATTCTTCTACGTCAGTCGGTCCAATCCAGAGCTCGCCGATGCCATTCAGATCGGTTTTGAACGGGCGATTGAGGATGGTTCGTACCAGGCGTTGGTGGAACGGCTGTTACTGACGCCCTGGCTGCGTCAAAACCTGAAGCTGGCTAACCGCACGGTGCTGGTTCTTCCCAACCCTGTCGCTTCCGCCGTCCTGGCCGATGTGGATCCAAAACACTGGATTGTTCCCTGGGGTGACCTGCTGCAAGGCCGTGTTTCCTCGGGTTCTCAACTGTGTGAAACAGCTTCGCTGCGCGTGCTCTGCGAGAGCTGATCAGCGTGTTCCTCTCGGAATGAATTGAGGATCAAACACCATTTCAGTCAGAAACTCAGCTGAAAGCCAACGAACAAAAGATCAATAATTCGGTCTGTTCCTGTACCTATTGATCGACAATCCATTGTCGCCAAAATGATCGACGTCGCCGTTGATGTTTGTAAGCCGATGACCTGACTTGAACAGGCGACCCACGCTTTACGAAAGCGTTGCTCTACCGGCTGAGCTACATCGGCGG
>CAJWZW010000079.1 GCA_913050565.1 uncultured Synechococcus sp. | reverse complement strand
TCCCCACCTATCGGAGGTTCGAAAGGATGGATGTGAGCCAATTCTGTTTCAACCACCCTCGCTGACTTTGCCTGTCAAAGGATGGAAGGTTGCTTTGGCTCCAGCGACGTTGAGAAGACAAAAAGGGCCAGTCACCTCTCACATTCACCAAGCAAGAGATGACTTGTTATTGACCCGTCAAACCCCGTCCAAGGGCGACAACAACATCATGATCGACATGATGATTGTTGTCAGTGATTTTAGTTCGGATTGTTGGTGTGATTCGTTACTGATTGCTGGCCTGGTCTAAAGCAAAAATTTTGAGCAAATAAAAAACCCCTCAGATGATGAGGGGTTGATCAGTGCCATTTTTAGTTGCTATTGATATCAGCTGACCTTGGCTGTGTCCATGGTTTCAAAAGCCTTGGCAACGCTTCTGAAGTTGAATCCCATGCCACGAAGAGCATGCCAGAAGTGACCCTGCAGGAAGAAGAATGCAAGGTAGAAGTGGGTGTTGGCAAGCCAAGCCCGTGCAGTATGAGCATTGTCGGCCAGGGCAACCGTGTCACTGAAGTAGGGGGAGAAGGCGAACTTCAGTTGGAGTGCCTCTCCGTACAACTCAGTGGGGTAAATCGTGGTGTTCTGAGCACACCAGATGCTGGTGACAAAGCCCATCAGAGCAATGCCGGCGAGGGAATACGAAAGGATCGATTCACCGTTGTAGATCAGTACCTTTTTGAAAGGTCCGAACGGGCTGCTGATGATGTGCCAGACACCACCGATGGTGAGAATGAATGCAAGAACGGCGTGGCCGCCCATCACATCTTCCAGGCTGCTGATGCTCAGGAAGCTGGTCTGATAACCCCAGACCATTCCGAAATCAATGTTCGGCTCAACGGTGCGAACTGCACCTGCAGCAGTGTCATAGATGCCGTGACGCTTGGCCCACTCGACAAAGGCAATCACGCCGAGGCCGAGGAAAATCAGGTGGTGACCAAGGATGAAGGTGAGCTTCTTCGGGTCGTCCCACTGGAAGTCAAATTTCTGAGCGCGCCCTGTTGCTTCGCCCAGATCTTTGGGTGCGCGAAGGGTGTGCCAGATGCCTGCGGCTCCGAGCACTGCTGAAGACACCAGGTGGAATGCCGCAGTTGCGATGTAGGGCTGGGTGTCAACAACGATTCCGCCTTCGCCAACGCCAAGGCCCAAGCCGGCCAGGTGAGGAATGAGGATCAGGCCCTGCTCACCCATGGGCAGTGCGCTGTTGTAGCGAGCCAGCTCAAACAGAGTGAAGGCTCCTGCCCAGAACATGATCAAGCCAGCATGAGCAGCATGGGCAGCGATGAACGAGCCTGATCGCTTTGCTACTCCTGCGTTGCCGGCCCACCAGTCATAACTGACTGATGAATTGCCATAAGACTGCATTTTCGAGAAAGAGTCGACATTGGAACCGTAATGAGGGGTGAGCACCCCGCTTTCACCCGGTTAACACTCCTTTTTGCTAGGCGATCTTTTGTCACTGTGCGGCTGCTCATTTCGTAAAAGCCCCCTTGGATGTTTCCTGCCAACGGGACGTTTGCCTGGTTGAAAATTGTTTTTTTTGTTACCTGAAGAGCCGGCTGTGGATCTAATTTGTAAGGCTTGATACTCGTTTGTGCATCGACCTGGCGGCTTTCCCGCGTAATTCAGGGCATGGTGACATTGGGTCACTCATGGCTGAGGGGCTCGCTGGATGAAGGATTCCAGTCCCTTCTGAAGGCGCCACGGATCGACAGCCGACCTTGTCAGGGATGTCAGGGTCGGTTCCTGGCGGGAGCACGAATCCTTGGCTGATCAAATGAATTTCTTCCAGCTTCAACATTAAGAAGCCGAAATTGATCGGTTGGAAGGCTTGACTGCGATGCCCTCCAGCCCAGTTGTTCAAGCTTCTGGGGCAAAGCTGAAAAGGTTTTTGGGGTTATGGAAGTGTTTGCCTGAAAGACCAGGTGAAAGAAGAAGGCCCTGGCAGTTCATCAGTCGCTTCTTTTGTTTATTGATCTTTTGATGATGAATGATCGGCCTGTCTATGTGTTTGCAATCAGGTGATTTCCTTCTTTCCACGTGCCCGCGAGAATGGATGGAAGCCAAAATCGTTATCGGTCTGAATGGCTGAATCGAGTGCTTGTGAATGGTGGTGTAGAGGAATCTGAGGGTTCTGAATGTTGATCTTATGGATTGATTCGTATCGGTCCGCTGATGGCAAAGTCATGGAAACGAGCGGACCTGCTCATCAATCCGGAACTCGAGATAAAGAGCGCGCGCTTCTCCGCTCATCTCGTGCTGCCCGAGGAAATGGACGCGTTCTTTCCACCACTGTTCCAGTTGTGCGTCCGGTTTGCTGAACGAGTTGTTCTCGATCATTTCATCGTTTTGGATCAGAGTTCAGTGAAATTTCTTCAACACGGCATCAGCCATTTCGATCGGTGCAAAAACCGAACCTCCGATAACCCTTAGCCAGATCTGCAGATTCCTGGATCGTGCATTGATGCAGCTCACCAGGCCAGAAGAAGGGATCCATGCGACGAATCAAGCGGACAAAAAACCACTCGGCTTAACCCGAGCACCGCTCATCCGCATGATCCGCTTACAACGCTTTTCCCTTCGTGGCTTTCGACAGCGATGTGGGTGCGAAACGATCCAGCCTCAACGTTCATTGATGGCCGGAGACCTCCGCCGGAGGATGATCAGCAGCGTCTGCTCCGGCCGTGATGCTCAGCCTCTCCCACATCCTGGAGTCCCAGCTGCGGGTGGCGATGGCACAGGCCTTCCCCGCAGCCGATGGGCCATTGGATCCCCAGCTGGCGCCGGCCAGCAAGCCTGAATTCGGCGATTTTCAGGCCAATGGAGCCTTGCCCCTCGCCAAGCCGCTGAAGCAGCCGCCGCGGCAGATCGCCACGGCCATCGTTGAACAGTTGCAGAAGGACCCAACCTTCACGGACCTCTGCCTTGAACCTCAGATCGCAGGCCCGGGCTTCATCAACCTCACCCTGCGGCCGGAGCGACTGGCGATGGAGGTGGCAGCCCGGCTTGAGGATGAACGGCTTGGTGTTCCTGTTGCGCAGGATGCAGCTCCAGTGGTGGTGGACTTCTCCAGTCCCAACATCGCCAAGGAGATGCACGTCGGGCATCTGCGTTCCACGATCATCGGCGACTCTCTGGCGCGGGTCCTGGAGTTTCGCGGCTATCCGGTGTTGCGCCTGAACCATGTGGGGGACTGGGGCACCCAGTTCGGCATGTTGATCACCCACCTCAAGCAGGTCGCCCCGGAAGCCCTGGAGACCGCCGATGCAGTGGATCTCGGCGATCTCGTGGCTTTTTATCGCGAGGCAAAGAAACGCTTTGATGAGGACGAGCTTTTCCAGGCCACCTCACGCGAGGAGGTGGTGAAGCTGCAGGGTGGCGATCCGCTGTCGCTCAAGGCCTGGGGGTTGCTCTGCGACCAGTCGCGGCGGGAGTTTCAGAAGATCTACGACCGGCTCGACATCCGTCTCAGCGAGCGTGGTGAGTCGTTTTACAACCCGTTTCTTCCTGCTGTGATCGAGCGCCTCAAAGCTGCGGATCTGCTCGTCACCGATTCCGGAGCTGAATGCGTGTTTCTTGAAGGCGTCAGCGGAAAGGACGGCAAACCATTGCCCGTGATCGTTCGGAAAAGCGATGGCGGTTTCAACTACGCCACCACCGATCTGGCGGCGATCCGTTACCGCTTCGGAGCAGCCCCGGATGGAGACGCAGCACGTCGGGTGATCTACGTGACGGATTCAGGTCAGGCCAGTCATTTCGCCGGTGTGTTCCAGGTGGCGGAACGAGCTGGCTGGATCCCCGATGGATCCAGGCTGGAGCACGTGCCCTTTGGGTTGGTGCAGGGAGAGGACGGCAAAAAGCTCAAGACGCGCTCCGGCGATACGGTTCGGCTCCGGGATCTGCTGGATGAGGCGGTGGAGCGGGCCGAGGCTGATCTGCGCTCACGTCTGGCTCAGGAGGAGCGCAGCGAGTCCGAGGAGTTCATTCACCACGTGGCCGGCACGGTGGGTCTTGCGGCAGTGAAGTACGCGGATCTGAGCCAGAACCGGATCACCAACTACCAGTTCTCCTTCGACCGGATGCTGGCTTTGCAGGGCAACACCGCCCCTTACCTGCTGTATGCCGTGGTGCGTATCGCCGGCATCGCCCGCAAGGGTGGCGATCTTGATGCATCGACGGCGCAGCTTCAGTTCTCGGAGCCGCAGGAATGGACCCTCGTGAGGGAACTGCTCAAGTTTGATGCTGTGATTGCCGAGGTGGAGGAGGAACTGCTCCCCAACCGTCTGTGTTCCTATCTGTTTGAACTCAGCCAGGTGTTCAACCGCTTCTACGACCAGGTTCCGGTCCTCAGGGGCGAGCCGGAGGCGTTGCCCTCACGACTGGCCCTCTGTCGTCTTACGGCGGACACCCTGCGCTGTGGGCTGGGCCTGCTCGGCATTCCCACGCTGGAGCGGATGTGAACGGCTCCTGATCCGTTGGCCGCAATTTTTGTCAGACTTTTGCTGTGATGGTTCGGGCCTGTGAACTCCAACGGCTTCGTTCCACCAGAAGCCCGCGCAGCGGTTGAGCAATTGCGGGCTTACAGCGCTCCACTGGAGGGGCGCCGCTCCGCGCTGCGTCTGGATTTCAACGAGAACACGATTGGTCCCAGCCCTCTGGTGGCTGAAGCGGTTCGCGGTTTCAGCACTGAAGAGATCGCGATTTATCCCGAGTACGACGGGCTGCGGGAAGCCGTGGTGCGCAACATGCTGGAGACCGGTTGCAGACCGGGGTTGCAACCCGATCAGGTGGCGTTGTTCAACGGCGTGGATGCCGCCATCCACGCGGTGTTTCATGCCTACGGCGATGCCGGAGACCGGGTGCTGACCACCTCTCCCACCTTTGGTTACTACACCCCCTGTGCACGCATGCAGGGAATGACCATTGAGGCCATTCCCTACGAGGGGGAGGCATTCACGTTTCCCCTGGCTGCCGTTCAGGCGTCGATACGAGAGTCGCCACCGCGGCTTCTGTTGATCTGCAACCCCAATAACCCCACCGGAACCAGGCTGGCACCGCAAACGATCCTTGATCTCGCAGCCTCTGCGCCGGGGACGCTGGTGGTTGTGGATGAGCTCTATGAAGCGTTCACCGGCGACAGTGTTCTGCCCGTAGCCGATTTCAGTGCCACGTCGAATCTGCTGGTGTTTCGCTCACTGTCCAAAACCGCCGGTCTTGCGGGTCTGCGCATCGGTTTTGGGATCGGCCATCCCGACGTGATCGATCGGGTGGGGCGGGTCACCGGTCCTTACGACGTCAACAGCGTTGCTGTGGCTGCGGCCTTCGCCGCATTGGCTGATCAGTCCTATGTGGATGCCTATGTGGCGGAGGTGCTGCGGGCGCGCGACTGGACCGTTGAAGCCTTGCGCTCAGCTGGCGTTCGCCACCACTGTGATGGGGGGAATTATCTGCTGATCTGGCCTCAACGACCTGTGGCGGAGGTGGATGAGGCCCTGCGCGCTGAGGGCATCCTGATTCGTTCGATGGCGGGTAAACCACTGATCGATGGTTGTTTCCGCGTCAGCATCGGAACCACAAGCCAGATGCAGCGCTTCATGGAGGCGTTGCTTCGCCTGGACGCGTGAACCGGGTTCTGTTGCTCGCCACCGGTGGAACCATCGCCGGATGCGGTGCTGACAGCGTCAGCGTCAACACCTACACCGCCGGGGTTCTGGCCGGGGATGACCTGCTGGATGCCGTGCCGCCGCTGCGGGACATCGCCGACATTCAGGTTGAGCAGGTGGCCAATGTTGACAGTGCTGATCTGCTCTTTCAGCACTGGCGCGCGCTGGTGCAGCGCATCCGTCTGGCGTTCGCCAGTGATCCTGATCTCACCGGGGTGGTGATCACCCATGGCACCAACACACTGGAGGAAACGGCCTGGCTGCTGCAGCTGCTGATCGATGACATGCGGCCGGTGGTGCTGGTGGGTGCGATGCGGCCGGCCACAGCTTTGAGTGCGGATGGTCCGCTCAACCTGTTTCAGGCAGTGCAGGTGGCCTGCAATCGGCAGGCACGCCAGAGAGGTGTGCTCGCGGTGATGGATGGAGAGATTCATGCCGCAGCCGAGGTGACCAAACGCGCCACCCAGGGGGTGGGAGCCTTCACCAGCAGTGGCGCCGGTCCGCTGGGCTGGGTGGATGACGCCGGGGTGACCTGGTCCGCGGCCGCCACTCGTCCGCCAACGCCTTTCGCCACTCTCGAGCTGCCGAAGCAGTGGCCACAGGTGGCTGTCCTGCATGGGTGTGTTGAACCACCGGGTGTCGTGCTCCCGGCTTTGTTGAAGGCTGGAATTCAAGGCCTGGTGTTCACCGGCACCGGTGCCGGGCAACTTTCGGTGGTGGAGCGCGACGCCCTGGCGGCCTGGCCTGAGCCTCTGCCGTTGATGCTGCGGGCTAACCGCTGCGGCTCCGGCCCTGTGTACAGGAATTCCGAGGATGAACGGTTGGGCTTGCTGGCGGCGGGCAGCCTGAATCCCCAGAAAGCCAGAGTGCTGCTGCTGCTTGCTGTGATCGCCGGATGGAACCGCAACGATCTGGCAGCTCTTTTTTGATCAGTTCATCAAGCGATCAGCGCATCACCGTGATTTCCGTCTTGTCCGGCAGAGCACCGGGCAGTTGAACTCGGCGGCCGACATCACGCACGCTGGTGCCGGCCATGGCATCCAGGAACGGCTGCACGGTGACCTGATCGCAGTTGGCCGGTGTCTCGCCCTTGATGTACTGCACAGGAATCACCTGGCGGGGATTCAGCTGCTTCACCAGCTCGGCTGCCTCAGAGGCATCAAAGATCTTGGCGCCTCCACCAACGCCAACGATCAGCACATCCGGTTGACCCAGCAACACGCGGTCCGCAGGGCTGATTGGCCCGGCGGTGGCACCCACATGGGCGAAGTTGAGCCCGCCCTGTTCCCACCGCCAGATGGTGGCGTTGCCGAAGCGCCTGCCCTCAAGCCGGTCGTGGGGGCTGGCGAACCCTTCAAGGCTGAGGCCATTCAACCTGTAGGAGCCGGGATTCACCAGAAATCGTCCACCGGCGATGTCCCGAGCCCCTTCATCGGCCAGTTCGGAGCTGGCGAGGATCACGCCGGCCTGCACCCGTGGCTCCGGCAGACCAGCGGCACA
>CAJWZW010000078.1 GCA_913050565.1 uncultured Synechococcus sp. | reverse complement strand
CGGCCGCTTTTTTCTTGCGGCTGCTTGATTCGTGAGTGATCTGAAGAAGTCCTTGATCAGACGTCCTTCCCCTCGGAAGACCATTTCTGACTGCAGACATGGAGGACAGCAAAAAAAGGTCCGAATCCTGGTGTCGCAATGGCCGGAACCCTGGCATCATCGCTGCCATGACCGAGACCTCGACCGCGCAGGTTGCGCGACTCAGCCGAAGAGGCATTGAACAGCTGGATCTTCTGCTGCTCACCGCCGAGGCCCTGGACCTGAACGGCGGAGAGGCCATGCTCTGGACCAGCCATCAGCTGGGACTCAAAGAGCAGTTTCCCAACAGAGTTGAGCTTTGGAAGCGGCGCTGCCATAACCCACTACGGCGCATCACCCGTCGCGAAGGGCTTCATCCAGCCGACGCCGAATCTCTGATCCGACTGGTCTGCGCCATGGCAGACCGGCTTTATCCAATGCTGCATCAGTTGCTGTCCTCGAGGGAACCGGAGCATCTGACCCGCCAACGTTGGGGACTGGTGGCTGAACGCCTGGGCGATCTGGTGGAAGAACGTCTGAATCAACGAAGAGGTGCTGTTCTGCGCCTTCTCGATCCAACCCAGAACCAGGACACCCACCGTCAGCTGGTCAGCACCCTTGCTCTGGTCGCCGGCCCTGGTGGGGTGGACCGTCTGCGGGCCCGGCTGCTCGACCCCACCCCCTGAAAACAGATGCTTAAAACCGTTCATCGCTACGAACAGACCGCAGCCCTTCTTGTCGTTGAGGGCTTCCCCGATCTCTCCTCTGGCCAGAGTGGAGACACGGTGGGGATTCTTTCGGGATGGCGCCTCCAGCTCGTCGGAGCTCCCGAACTGGAGGGAACCCGTGATCATCTGGAGGCCTTGATGATCGCGGTGATGCCCTACGCGCGCCATCAGCTGTCGGGGGTCCGCCGACGTTTCGGTGCGGATGACAGCTTCGTGGCGATTGCTCCCAGTGGTGAGAAGCACCAACTGGAACTTCGTAGCAGCCAGGATGGCGTTGAGCCGTTGCAGCTGAGCCTCGACGACGCTGAACTTTCTGATCTGGTTCGCTGTCTCGACCGGCTCCGGCTCGATCAACGCGTGGCATTGACATGGGCCATTCCAGAGGACAAACCTCTCTCACGCCGCGAATTGGTGGAACGCATCCCGTTGCAGCAGCGGTTTGGACCAGCTGTGCTGGGAATTGCCTTGCTGGGGGTCTTCAGCGCTGGAACCCTTGTGATTCCACTGCCGGAGCAGCCCTCCGTTGACGTGCCGGAAACAGAGGCCAGAATCGAAACTCCTGAATCGTGAGCAGATCCTGGATATGAGCTTCAGCCTGGTCAACCAGCTGTCGTGAACAGAGCCGTGCGCAGAGAATCCCGGCGTGAGCGTCGCGTGTTTCGTACCAGGCGCAGGATTCCTGTCGGCATGGTCCTGCGCCAGCTGCTGCTGATTGTTGTGCTTCTCGCCGGCGGAGTCGGTGTGGTGGTGCTGCTGCAAAGCCTGCCCGACCAGGTGGATCTGATGGTTCTGGTGAGTCAGGCCATCGCCGATCTGATCAGCGGCATTCAGTTGCTGCTGAGTGCCATGGTCGGACTGGGGGTGGTGATGTTGATCGCCGCGCTCGTCATTCTTGGAGGGGTCCTGATGCTCGGCGGCATCTGGCGACTGGTGCGACTGCTGCGATTGCTTCTCTTCCCTAACTCACTTCAGGGCAGACGCTGACGGGGAGAGAGCGCGTTCTGCAGAGTCAGCAATTCCTTGAGACTCAGATACCCATCGCTGTTGCGATCCAGGGCAGCGAAATGATTCGCCACCCAAGGCATGGCGAGAGACTCGCCTCGCGTCAGGCGCCGGTCACCATTGGCATCTGCGAGTTTGAAACGACGCGCCAACCGCTGGCCACGCAACTGTCCTGGCTCACCGCGCAGGTCGTTGAGAAGCAAAGTTTGACGCTTACCCTGCCGCTCAAGACGTCGCAGCAACGCCGGCTGTCCTTTCAGTTCCAGACGATCCAGGCGGCCGTCACCGTTGACATCCAGTCGTCGAAACAGAACCTCCATCCGCTTGTTGTAGTGACGCACCGACTGGGTTCCGGGTGCGGCTGCAGAGACTGGCGACAACAGCAGCAGCGCCATTGACAATGCAGGCCATTGAGAAAACTGCATAACCAACAGGCTATGGAGCTTCCGCCCTGATGCAGGCGACTGAGATGCGATTGCCGCCTCGGAGCTGTGACAGGGTCTTTCCCAGCGGGGATCCAACGCGAATCACTCCATACGATTGAGGCATTGGCAGCGATCGATGTCGCCTTCCTCAATGATCTGGGTTGTCGATGACGACCCTGAGCTGCGCAAGATGGTCGGCACCTATCTGATCGATCAGGGATACGACGTGCGCTGTCTCTGCGATGCCAAGCAGCTTGAGGCGCGTCTTGAGTTTCAGAGACCGGATCTGGTGGTGCTGGATCTGATGCTGCCTGGAGATGACGGGCTCACCGTGTTGAGACGTCTGCGAGATGCCGGCGACGATCTGCCTGTTGTGATGCTCACCGCTCGAGCCGATGGGGTTGACCGAATCATTGGGCTTGAGCAGGGCGCTGACGACTATCTGGGCAAACCATTTCTGCCGCGTGAATTGACGGCAAGAATCGAAGCGGTGCTTCGGCGCCGCAGCAGTGTTCCGGCCGGAACTCCACTGGCCGATGGTGCGCAGGTGACCTTTGGAGACAATCAGCTCGACCTTGCCGCTCGAACCTTGATTCGCAACGGCTCTGCGCAGGTGATCACCAGCGGCGAATTCAGCTTGCTGGCGGCCTTCGTGCAACATCCACACCGGCCCCTGTCTCGCGAACGACTGATCGAGCTGGCGCGCGGCCCGGAAAGCGACACCGACAGCCGCAGCATGGATGTTCAGGTGTCCCGGGTGAGAAAGCTGATCGAGGCTGATCCGAGCCGCCCTCGCTACCTGCAGACGGTTTGGGGCTACGGCTATGTATTCGTTCCGGATGGCAGCTCTCGTTGACCCTGCAACGTCGCCTTAAAACAAGCAGCGCCTGGATCGGCTTGCTGAGCGGAAGCTGGCTTTTGGGGGTGCTGATGCTGCAGCTTCTGTTCGGACAGCGGCTCGAGCGTCTGCAGATCGAGCGCCTGGGTCAGGAATTGGCGCTGAACCTGCGCCTCAGCGAACTGATCCTCGAGCGCTATCCACCCGCCCTGATCAGCGAGCTGACGGGACTGGATCTGCAGATCGCGGTGGTGCCCACAGCTCCCGAGCGGCCCAATCAGGCCGCACAAAAGCGTGCTGAGGCATTACGGCTGGAGCTCTGCAGCAGGATGAATCTCTGCCCAAGGCTCCTGCCCGCAGCATCAACAGACAACAGCGATCGTCCACAGGTGTGGATCGAACTGGTGTCACCGTTGGAGCCGGTCTGGCTGCGCAGCGAGCTCCCGACATTGAGGAGCTGGCCGCCTGAGCCAACTCTGCTGGCACTGGCTTTGGTGGGGGCCATTGTGAGCACTGGTGGCATCTATCTGTTTCTGGAAGTGAGGCGTCCCCTGCAGACCCTCGAAAAGGGCCTGTCCGACGTTGGTCATGCCTCCGACCCGGAAAAACTGCCAACGCAGGGGGCCCCGGAAGTTCAGCGCATCACGCAACGTTTCAACGCCATGCTTCAGCGCCTGGCGGTGAACCAGCAGGAACGCTCCACCATGCTGGCCGGCATTGCCCACGATCTGAGGGCACCGATCACCCGCCTGCGATTTCGCCTGTCAATGCAGGATCTGGAAGAGGAGGAACGAAAGCAGTTCCATGGAGACCTGCAGGCCCTGGAGCGCATCACCAACCAGTTTCTGTTGTTTGCCGGAGAAGGAGACCGGGAACATCCGGTGGAATGCCCACTCGATCAATGGTTGGCTGAAGCAGTCGCCGGCCAGCCGAAGGATCAGCTGAAACTCGAGGTGTCACCGACGAACGCCACGATTCGACCGGTGGCCCTCAGCCGGGCTCTCAGCAACTTGATCGACAATGCCCTCAGCTACGGCGAACCGCCGGTTGTCATTCGACTGACGCACGACAACGCGCGAGTGCTGATCGAAGTCTGGGATCAGGGCCGGGGAATTCTGGAAGACCAGTGGCAACGAGCGTTGCAACCGTTTCATCGCATCGATGCTGCCCGCGGTCAGCAGGGTCACTGCGGTCTTGGACTGGCCATCGCCAGCCATGTGATGCAGCAGCACGGAGGCACCATTCGCTTCCGGCAGGGTCATGGTGACCCCGGTCGCTTTGCGGTGCTGCTGGAGTTGCCGGTGGATGGGCCCAAAAAGCCAGTCTTTCTTCAGAAAACCTGACTGGTTCCGTCGTTAACGCCTGTGTTTGGCCAAAAATGAGCGTGAAACTTTTAGCCGACCATGGGAAAAAAGAGCAAGAAGAAGTCTCCAAAAACGGAGCAGGACTTGGGTGCTGCAGTCCAGACCATCGAGCAGTACAGCGATGGAGATATTGACAACCGACAGGAAATTCTTGAGGAACTTCATGAAGGCACTTCCAATAATCACAAACGTCTGAAAAAAAAGATTTATGAGAAGGAACTGGCTCGTCTGCAGTCAGAGCTGGTCAAGATGCAGTACTGGGTGAAGGCCACGGGCTTTCGGATGATCGTCCTGTTCGAAGGACGGGATGCGGCAGGGAAAGGGGGTTCGATCAAGCGCCTCACGGAAGCCATGAATCCGCGTGGTTGCCGGGTTGTTGCCTTGGGAACGCCTTCGGAGCAACAGAAAACCCAGTGGTATTTCCAGCGCTACATCGAGCACTTCCCCAGCGCAGGGGAAATCGTCATTTTTGACAGAAGCTGGTACAACCGCGCTGGCGTGGAAAAAGTGATGGGTTTCGCTTCCAATGAACAGGTCGAGAATTTTTACGGAGCTTGCCCCGAGTTCGAACGACTGCTCACCAAAGATGGAATTCTGCTTCTGAAGTACTGGTTCTCCATCAACGACGAAGAACAGGAGAAACGCTTCCAGGAGCGAATCGACAACAAGGAACGGCGCTGGAAGCTCAGTCCCATGGATATTGAGTCGCGCAACCGCTGGGTGGAGTACTCCAAAGCGAAAGACGTCATGTTCTCCAAAACCCAGATTCCTGAGGCTCCCTGGTTCACCGTTGAGGCCAATGACAAGCGCCGGGCCAGGTTGAACTGCCTCAGTCATCTGCTCAGCAAGGTTCCCTACGAAGACATGACGCCGAAAGCCATCAAAATGCCGCCGCGGCCAAAACAGGGGAACTACAAACGTCCTCCCTTCAACGAACAATTCTTTGTTCCCAATCACTATCCGTACACCGATTGAGGCTGCGGACGCGTCGGAAACAGCCGAACAACAACGTTCCAGATGAGCATGTTCATGAAGCCCTGCCCAGGTCGGCGGGGCTTTTTTTTTGAACCAACGGTCGGCCGATTGCAACTGGAACAGCACCCTTTCTTCAGATGCAATCAACACAACAAAAGGAACGATCATCCAGAGGCCAGCCTGAATAGCTGCTGAGAAAGTCACCGAACAGGCCTGAACAACAGTTGACTGGTTCAAGTGAAAACACGTCCATGGATCGCCTTGCAGTCACCGGTGCTTCCGGAAAGACCGGCTGGCGTGTCGTCGATGAGGCTCTGAAACGTCAGATGGCCGTTCGCTTGATCGTTCGACCTGATTCGGTGCTGCCCCAACCCCTGGCGGATGCGGTTGGCGAAGGACGTCTGGAAGTGCAGCGGGTTGAACTGGGTGCTGCAAAGGCCTTGCAGAAGGCTCTCGAAGGATGCACTGCCCTTGTGATCGCCACCGGTGCACGGCCCTCGGTGAATCTGGCGGCGCCACTTCAGGTGGATGCCATCGGAGTGCAGGCTCAGGTGAAGGCCTGTGAGGTTGTCGGTTTGAAGCGGGTGATCCTTGTCAGCTCACTGTGCGCCGGCAGGTGGCTGCACCCTCTGAACCTGTTTGGATTGATCCTCGTGTGGAAGCGAATCGGAGAGCGCTCTCTTCAGAACAGCTCACTCGATTGGACCGTGATTCGCCCTGGAGGCCTCAGTGAGGACGACAGCAGAGCTGACCAAGAGGGGGTTCTGTTTTCGAAAGCCGACGAGCAGGAAAGCAACAGCATCCCCAGGCGTCTGGTTGCCCAGGTCTGTATCGACGCGTTATCGGAACCCGATGCAGGCGGTCGGATCATTGAGATCACCAGCTCCAACGACCATCCCCAGGGCAGCCTCAGCTCCTGGCTGCAATCACAAACGGCCTGAGCCAGGCCGCCTCTTCATCACCTGATTGATGACACTCGAATTCTTATTCGATCCAAGCCTCGGGCTGCTGGAAGTGCTTCCCGGCAGCACCAACATTCCTGAAGGCAGCTTCAAACAGAGGGATGACATCCAGATGGTCATCTTTCCTGATGATCTGGACACCATTGATTCGAATGCCTTTGCCTATTGCCGGAACCTGAAAAAACTGAATCTGCCCGATTCCCTGAGCAGCATTGGGAAGGAGGCGTTTTTCGCCAACTTCTCACTTGAAAGCATTGTCATCCCTGATTCGGTGGTTTCCATTGGCGACTATGCCTTTCAGTACGGCCGAAGCCTGCAGTCGGTGCATATCGGTGACGCAGTCACCAGCATCGGGAAGCGGACATTCTCCAATGCATGGGTGTTGAGCGACCTGAAGCTGGGGGATTCGCTGACAACCATTGGCGAAAAAGCCTTCTACCGAAACCCGCAACTCATTGACGTCACGATCCCCGACTCAGTGACACGAATCGGAAATGAAGCCTTTGCAGGAACAGGGATCACATCTGTGGTGCTGCCAAACCATTTCCTGGACAATCCACCCACTGCAGCCTTTGAACCCGGTACTGACTTCAGCTACAGAAGCGAGCCAAGCCTGAACTCTGGTGAAATCACCAAGGAAGGCTGGCAGTCAAATGGCAACTCGGGACTGTGGACTGCAGAAGCAGATCGACTCGATTCCTTGCCAACCACCGAAAGCATCTCGTGGACGGTTGCTGAAGGCCAGAAAGTCGACACTCTGGAGGGCAGCGATCGGTTGAAGATTGAGGGGGCAGACAGGCCTGCGCTCATCAATGCCGGAAGCCTGAAGATGAGCCGAGGCAAGGATCATCTCCGTTTGCGTGTGAACGTCAACGCAACGGCACTGCTCAACGACGGGACGATCAACATGGGCAAAGGTCGCGATCAGATCGACCTGATCACCGGATCGCTGGCCGGCGGTGGCACCATCAAACTCGGGCCTGGCAACGACCGGTTCTCCGGCTTCGGCCAACAGAGCATGCTGAACGGCGGAAAAGGCAGGGATGAACTCAGGCTGCCAACGGGTCGGTACGAGCTGCTTCCCCAGGGAAAG
>CAJWZW010000077.1 GCA_913050565.1 uncultured Synechococcus sp. | reverse complement strand
GCCGCTCTTCATGGGCTGCATCCAGACGGATCCCCAGCACATCGAGCTCACCAGCATCCAGGGGTTCAAGTCCGTTGAACGTGCGGATCAAGGTGCTTTTTCCCGATCCCGAGGGTCCCATCACCACCAGCACTTCCCCCGTGGAGACCTCAAGGCTGACCCCGTCAAGGGCACGGGAACCCGGGGTGTAGCTCTTCACCAGATCGGTGGCTCGGATAGCGACGGTCATCGGTCGGATCGAAGAGGGTCAAGCCGAAGCTCGAGGTGGCGGGACAACAGAGCCATGGCCGTGCACGCCAGCCAGTAAACCGCAGCCAGCCAGAGATAAACCTCCAGGAACCGGCCGATGAAGACCGGATTGGCCAGCAGGCTGCGGCTGATGCCGAGCAGTTCCACCAGGCCAAGAATCGCCATCAGGCTGGTGTTCTGCAACAACCCCACCGCTTGGTTGGTGAGCGATGGCAGGGCGGTGCGCAAAGCCTGGGGCAGCACCACCAGCTGCAGGCTCTGCCACTCGGACAGACCCAGCACCGCTGCAGCCTCCCGCTGCGTTGGTGGGATGGCCTGCAAACCTCCACGCACGTCCTCAGCGATGTAGGCCGCTGCGAACAAGGCAAAGGCCAGAACAGCGCGCAACACCCGGTTGATCTCCAGTCCAGGGGGAAGGAACAGAGGGATCAGCAGCTGGCCGAAGAACAGCACTGCGATCAAGGGGACCGCCCGCATCAGTTCGATGTAGGCCGTGCTGCTCAGCCGCAGCACCGGCAAGCGACTCCGACGGCCCAGGGCGAGCAAGACCCCAAGGGGCAAAGCCAGCAGCCCGCTGCCGAAGGTCAGCAGCAGAGTGAGGGTGAAACCGCCCCAGTCGCGCGTGCTCACCGGTTGAAGCATCAGTCCACCTGCCACAAGCCAGAGGCCGACGGGAGCCATGGCGATCCAGAGCAACGGCAACCAACGCTGAAGAGGACCTCGCCGAGGCCCGAGCAGTGTGATGCCGATCAACACAAACAGAGCGACCATCCACAGCAGCGGTCGCCAGCGCTGGTCAACCGGGTAGCTCCCCACCGCATAGAGCGGCAGGTTCGAGACGACGACGCGCCAGTCCGCCGCGACCAGCAGCCAGTGGATCACGGACCAGGCCCCCCAGCCGATCACAGCCGTGAGCAGCAGGGTGACGAAACGGTTGAGCCAGCGATTCATCAACGGCTCCTCCGCAGGCGACCCAGCACCGTGGCGTTGATCCCGGCCATTCCGCCACTGATCAACAGATTCAGCAGCAGGAAGCTGATCAACAGCAGGAGAAACCCCTCAATGGCTCTGCCGGTCTGGGTGATGGTGGTGTCGCTGACTGCATACAGATCCGCATATCCCACAGCGATGGCGAGGGTGCTGTTCTTGGCCAGGTTCAGGTACTGACTGGTCAATGCCGGCAGGATCGCAGGCAGCGCCTGTGGCAGCACGATCCGGCGCAGCCCCAGGCCCTCGCTCAGCCCAAGACTGCGAAAGGCTTCCCACTGTCCGCGGGGAACAGCGTTGACCCCACCTCGAACGATCTCCGCGATCGAGGCCCCGGTGAACACCGTCAGGCCAGTGAGCACTGCACAGAACTCAACGCTGAGGGGCACCCCCAGCAGTGAGATTCCCTGGTTGGACAACCTGATGAGGTCGCCGATCGGAGTTTCAGGCAGCCCCAGAAAGGCCACGAAATACCAGAACAGAAGTTGCAGCAGAAGGGGAACCTGCCGAATCAGGGCGACGTAGCCACCGGCAACACTCCGCAGCAGGCGATTGCTGCTGCTCCGAGCCGCGCCGGCAGCCACCCCCAGCAGCGTGGCCAGCACCAAACCGGCAGCGATCACCTTCAGGCTGTTGAGCCAGCCAATGGTGAGCGCCCAGAGGTAACTGTCAGAGGGAGAGTAAGGAAGAGCGCTCTCCGCCAGCGCAAACCCCGAGGGACGCCCCAGCCAACCGAAGTCCAGGCCGAGGCCGGTCCGCAGAAGGTTCACCGCCAGGTTGTTCACCAGCAGGGCCAGCAGGGCCAGCAACAGCGAAGCGATGCCGACCTGGAGGAGCAGAGAGCGTCGCCGCATCAGGTGAAGGGAGGCGCGATCATCAGGCCACCATCTTCAGCCAGACGGTTCGCACCACGGGGAATTGAAACGGGTGAGGACGGTCCGAGATGGCGGTCATAAATCTCCCCGTAGTTACCGGTGGCACGGATGACCTGAACAACAAAATCGTCGGCAAGACCGAGCTTGCTGCCGAGGGCGCCATCCACCCCGAGGAAGCGTCGCAGCGAGGTTTGGCCGGCATCGGCCTGAGCCTGCTCAACCATCTCGTTCACATTGGCCTGGGTGATCCCCCGTTCCTCTGCTTCGATCAGGGCCAGCACCACCCATCTCATCGCGTCCGCCATGGTCTGATCTCCACCCACAACGGCTGGTGCCAGGGGCTCCTTGCTCAACCGATCGGCAAGGATCACATGCTTCTCCGGATCTGCGAAGCCAGACCGTGCGGACGCAAGCTGAGAGCGGTCGGAGGTCATCGCCGCACAGCGTCCCTGCAGATAGCCCCCGACAACCTGATTCAGATCCTGATATTTGATCGGCGTGTAGGGAATGCCTTCAGCCGCGAACGTGTCATTGAGGTTCTGCTCGGTTGTCGTACCGGACCCGACGCAGATGGCCTTGCCGCTCAGGTCTTCAAGGGAAGCGATCCCGGATTCTTTCGGGACCATCAATCCCTGACCATCGTGGAAAACGACGGGTCCGAAGCTGAGGCCGTTGCCACCAGTGGCATCACGACTGAGGGTCCATGTGGTGTTGCGCGACAACAGATCGATCTCGCCGGATCGCAGGGCTGTGAAGCGTTCAGGCGCGGTGAGTGGACGGTATTGAACCTTCTCGGCATCGCCGACAAAGGCCGCGGCCATCGCCCTGCAGATGTCCACATCAAGCCCGGTGTAGGACCCCTCCGCACTGAGGAAACTGAAGCCGGGAATCTTTCCGCTGACACCGCAGAGCAGCTCTCCCCGTTGTTTCACCAGATCCAGACGGGATTCCGAAACACCATCAATGGATGCGCATCCACTGACCAGGGCTACAAGACCGATCGTGGCGCCGACCAGAAGGCGATTGCAGGTGCGAAGCATCAAGGTTGGGACGATTCGGCTGGGATTGTCCCAGATCTCATGAACTTCCTGAAGAACAGCCCTAGTTTCCATTGATTGTTCAGCTGATGTATGCGTTCGCGGCCACAGCTGATGGCTCTGGCAATCAGCTTGATCACCCTGACCCTTCCGTCTCAGGTTCTGGCTGAGACCAATCGTCAGGCGTACAACAACAAAATGACCCTTCTCCAGGTGTTGCTGGACGGAGCGAAGGAACGTGCAAGCGATACCGGCGATCTCGAAACCCTCTGCATGCTGATGAGCATCGGCAACGACGTGACGAGCCGCTACACCCAGCTGAATCCCGAGGACCTGCAGGTCAAGGACCGACTGGGTGCGATGCGCGACGATCTGAGTCTCTGCCTGGCGCTGCTGGAGGAGCCGAAATCACTCTGATCAGGCGTGGGCGGACTCCTGCCCGCCGATTCGCTCAAACAGATCAAGACTCTCCTCGTTGAGTCCTTCAACAGTCACCTCAGACCCGCCCAGACGCAGCTTGCGGACCACTTGATCGAGGGCGGCAACTCCACTCTGATCCCAGATGTGAGCTGAGGAAAGATCGATGGTGACGCGGGCCGGGTGATCGTGAAGATCAAATCCCTGAACGAAATAAACCTTGCTGACAAAGAACAGCTGGCCCTTGACGCGATAGCGACGCTCATCAGCACTGATTTCCATGCTTTCGACCTCGATCACCTTGGCGACCTTTCGGCTGAACAGAATTCCAGCAAGAGCCACACCGGCAATGACCCCGAGCGCCAGGTTGTGAGGTGTGGTGAGCATGGTCACCGCAAAGGTCATCAGCATCACCGAGGTGTCGCTCTTCGGGATTCGACGCAGATTGCGCAGGCCGTTGATATCAGCGGTGCTGACAGCGATGCTGATCATCACAGCCACCAGGGCAGCCATCGGGATCTGCTTCAGCCAGGGGCCAGCAAGCAGGATCATCGCCAGCAGGCTCACACCTGAGAAAAAAGTGGACAGCCTGGTGCGTCCGCCGTTATCCACATTCATCACCGACTGACCCACCAGGGCGCAACCGGCCATCCCACCGAACAGGGACGACACGATGTTGGCAATGCCCTGACCACGGGCCTCAACGTTCTTGTCTGTGCTGGTGTCGGTCTTGTCATCCAGGATGTCCTGGGTCAGGAAGGTCTCCATCAGACCCACCAGCGAGATCGCCAGAGCAGTGGGCAGTACGACACCGAGGGTGTCGAGATTGAACGGCACGCCTCCCTCACCAAAGGGGAGGCTGAAACTCGGCAGTCCGGCTGGAAGTGTTCCAAGACTGCTGACGGTTGGGATATCGAAGCTGAACCCGACACTGATCAGCGTCAGCACAACGATGGCAACCAGTTGGGAGGGCACGACACGCGTCAGCCGAGGCAGGCCGTAGATGATCGCCAGACCCAGCAGCACGAGACCCCAGACAACTGGGATCTGGCCGCCGTGGGGCAGCAGGGAGGATCCATCGCTGTGATGCAGGTCGAGGCCGAGCTGCGGAAGCTGAGCCTGAAAGATCAACAGAGCCAGGGCATTCACAAAACCGCTGAGCACCCCCTGGGGGACGAACCGCATCTGATAGGCAAGTCGCAGATAGCCCCAGGCGATCTGCAGGACACCGGTCACCAGACCGGCAACCATCAGATACTGCACACCAAGGCCCGGGCCCCGTGCTTCTCCCACGGCCACAAGCCCTGTCATCAGCAGCGCTGTTGACCCGGTTGCTGAGGTGATCATCGCCATGCGGCCACCCACGACGGCGATGGTGAGAGACAGGCAGAAAGCCCCGAACAAACCCACTTTCGGGTCAACACCGGCGATGCCGGAAAAAGCGATCGCCTCGGGGATCATCGCGAAGGCAACCACCAGACCCGACAAAAGGTCCTTGCTTGGGTTGTCGAACCACTGGTTCACCAGGGTCGTCGTTGATCGCGTGGCCATCCACGGCTGCCGGAAGATGTCGCGACGGTAGATCAAAGGGGCGGCAGGATTCCCCGCGGGTCCCGCAGCTGCTTCAGCTCGCGCAGCGATGGCAGCCAGGGGCCGAAAGCCTGCGCGAGTTCGTCACGGTGAAACGGGAGGTGATCATGCAGCTGAGCCAGATGCACACCGGGGCACACCGGGTGCATGAGCTGCCAGACCCGTTCCAGCCAGGCGAGGCTGCGATGGCGCAGATCAGCATCACCGGCCGGCCACACCGCGGTGATCCAGGGTTTCCAGACTGCATCCCGGTGCACGAAGGACGTTTCGCGAGCCGCGATCTGAGCCGTGGCGTCCCCCAGCTGTTGAGCCGAAAGAGTGCAGCTCGGATGGGGGCGTTGCGCCATCAGTTCCTGCAGATCAGGGAGCAGCCGCCGCCAGGATGCGGCATTGGCCGGCCCCAGAAGTCCCACAACCTCTGCATGCAACCTGGGCTGAGCTGGAGGAGGGGATGCCAGTGGCGGCAACTGATGCAGACCCTCGATGCGACTGTGATCAGGGGCCGGATCACATCGCACCTGGAGACAACGGAGCTGATCCGGCTCGTCCCAGTGCCACTGCAGTGAAACGCCAGCTTCGGTGTGCTCAGCCGACTCGATCCAGTCGGCCAGCTGATGGGGTGTGCCGATCGATTGCTGCACCCACAGGGGTTGAAGCTCCTGGGTGGCCAATTCCACTTCTGTGACCACCGCCAGGAAGGGAGCTGCACCACAAAGGCCTCGCCATTCGGCGGTCTGGCCATGGCTGGACCGCTCCAGCTGAAAGGGTTCACCGCTGCCCCAGACCCCGTTCAGGCTCTTGAGCTGATCCACCGCCAGACCAAACCGACGGCTGAGAGGGCCCATGCCACCGGTCAACACATAACCAAGCCCAGGCAGACCCGACAGCCCAGCGGCAATGGTCCGTTGATGGGGCACCAACGCCTCGAGCACCTCTCCAACCCGGCAGCCGGCTCCGAAGCGGACGGTCGCATTCGAACCGTCCCAGGCCACACCAGGTCCATGGGCGCTGAGATCCAGTGACCAGCAACCGCTCGCGGCCGCTCGTGAGGTGGTTCCTCCACTGGACACGCGCAGGGGGGTTGGCTTCGACCAGGTTCTGAGCAACTCCGGCAGATCCTGCAACTCCGGCTGAAGCACGCCCAAAACCCGGGCATCGGCCGCCTGAGGATTAAACAACGCTTGCGGTGTCTGATCCATTCCGTTGCAGCCGATAAGGTCAGATCAAACGAACAGTGGCACGCCCCCTTGCCCGACCTTCAAGCCGATCGTCTCGGCGTTCTGATCTGCGGCCATGGCAGTCGCAACCGTCTGGCGGTGGAGGAATTCGCCCAGATGGTCGACGCCTTGCGACCGAAGCTGGGGCCGATGCCGGTTGAGCACGGCTATCTGGAATTCGCCAGGCCGATCCTGCGCGATGGCCTCGATGCCCTGCGCGAACGTGGAGTCACGAAGGTGTTGGCCATTCCAGCGATGCTGTTCGCGGCAGGACATGCCAAGAACGACATCCCCTCCGTTCTCAACACCTACACAGCGGAAACAGGCTTATCGATCGACTACGGGCGGGAGCTCGGCATCGATCGCCTGATGGTGGCTGCCGCCGGCGCGCGGGTCCAGGAATGCCTGGATCAGGCACCCGCCCAGGTTCCTCTGAGCGACACGCTTCTGGTGGTGGTGGGTCGGGGCTCCTCTGATCCAGATGCCAACTCGAATGTGGCCAAGGTCACCCGGATGCTGGTGGAGGGGTTCGGCTTCGGCTGGGGAGAAACGGTTTATTCCGGAGTCACTTTCCCACTGGTGGAATCGGGGTTGCGGCACGTGGTGCGCCTCGGTTTCCGTCGCGTGGTGGTGATCCCCTATTTCCTGTTCTCGGGAGTGCTGGTCAGTCGGATCCGTCAGAACACGGAGGCCGTGGCGGCTGATCACCCCGAGGTGGAATTTCTTTCAGCGGGGTATCTGGGCGATCACCCGAAGGTGGTCGACACGTTCCGAGAACGGGTTGAGGAGGTGTTGCGCGGCGACACGGCAATGAATTGTTCGCTTTGCAAGTACCGGGCTCAGGTGCTCGGCTTTGAACAGGACGTGGGCCGGGCCCAGGAGAGCCACCATCACCACGTGGAGGGGCTGGCGGAAAGCTGCACGCTCTGCGAGAGGGAGTGCACCGGGGTCTGCCAGGTCGATGTGATCCCTGGACACCACGATCACGGGTCCCACGATCACAGCCCCCACGATCACAGCCATGGCGATGGAGGCCACCATCACCATCCGCCTTATCCCCACGCCGACCACCCGCTGGGACCACGGACGCTGGGCTCGAAAGGTTCCTCACAGAAGTCTTAAGAAAACCCCGGCATTTCCGGCTCCAACCGTTGCCGATCTCGGCAGCGACAGAAGGGATTTTCCAATCATTAGGTTTTCTGATGACCGTTGCGATTCCCCAGCCGAACCCACTTTTTCCACAGATGCTCACTGGCAATCCACAGGGAGCGGCTCTAAATCGCAGCCAGAGCTCAATCCTGTGGGGATCGTTTCAATCCATCGAAACGCTTGACAGCAGGATCGCGTTCATTAGCCAGGACCCATTCCGCCGATCCTCAATCTCAAAAACCCCTGCCAGGACTCCAGTCTCAACGTGTCTCGGCTGCATTTTCAAAAATCACCACAGCTTTGACGCAACCCCATGCGTTGTGGCTTT
>CAJWZW010000076.1 GCA_913050565.1 uncultured Synechococcus sp. | reverse complement strand
AACGCCGCTCATTCATCTATGGATTACTGATCCTGCTGATCGGTGTCGGCACCGGAGTGGGAATTGGTTTGCTGGCGGGATTCGCCTCGGTGTCGTGTCTGCTGCTGGGGGCATTGATGGCGACCCATACCCCGCTTGGCTACCCGATTGTGCGCAGCTACGGCGCACAGAAGGATGAGTCGGTGGTGGTGAGCGTGGGCAGCACGATCTTCACCGACATCGTGGCGTTGCTGCTGCTCGCCGTTGGCCTGGGCCTGGGGCAGGGGGATCTCAGTGGTGTCGGTCTTGGTCTGCTGTTGCTGCGAATCGGAGTGTTCGCCGTTCTGGTGGTGCTCGGGATTCGCTGGCTGGGTCAGCGGCTTGTGCTGCGGGGCATCAATGACGAGAACCGAATGGTGCTGGCTGTGCTGGTGGCGCTGTTCCTGGCCTCCCTTGGAGCTGAGCTTGCCGGCGTGGAAAAGATCGTCGGTGCGTTTCTGGCAGGCCTGGCGGTGAATTCCGTTTTGCCGGAGGGGCGGGTGAAGGAGGAGGTGATCTTTATCGGAGGAGTGCTGTTCATTCCGATCTTCTTCATTGATCTTGGGCTGCTGCTGGATGTGGGCAGCCTCGGAGCAAGCCTGAGCAATTTTCAGTTCACGGCGCTGATGTTGGTGGGCGCTGTTGGTGGGAAGGGGTTGGCGTCCTGGATCAGTGGCTCCCTGTTCGGATACCGCAGTTCCCAGATCTTGATGATGTGGTCGCTGACGATGCCCAAAGTCGCAGCAACGCTGGCGACGGCGTTCATCGGGTTTCAGGCCGGGCTGCTCAACCAGACGGTGCTCAATGCTGTGCTGGCGGTGATGGTGGTCACGGCCACGGTTGGACCGATCCTCACGGAGCGGTCGGTCACCCGGCTGAATGAACCGAAGCAGAACCAGTTGCCGGCCAGTTTCGGTGAGGAAGCTGCGCCTGGGGATGGCGGCAGCGAGGTGGTGCAGCGGCCGCTGCGTGTTGTGGTTCCTGTGGCCAACCCCAGCACCGAGCAGGGTCTGCTGGAGATGGGGGCTCGACTGGTGCGGGGCTCATCCGGTGGCCAGGGGTTGCTGCTGCCTCTGGCGATGGTGAACCCAAGCCTGGCGGAGGTGCGTGGTGGCCTCAACCGTGCGGTTGCAGCGGCCCGCAGCCGGTTGACCACCGCCGAAGCGATCGGGACCGATCTGGAGGTCCCCACCCGCAGCCTGTTGCGGCTCGATGAAGACATCGCCGGTGGCATGAGCCGCACGGCGATCGAGCAGGCAGCGGATCTCCTGCTGGTGGGAGCTGGCCGCAGTGACCAGCTGCGGGCCTGGCTGATGGGTGATCTGATCGACGGCGTCTGCCGCACCGCCCATTGCCCGGTTGTCGTGGTGAATCTGGGGCGTCAACAGCAGGGGCCCATGCACCGGATTCTTGTGCCGATCAAGGATCTATCCGCCAGTGCGCGGGAGCAGGTGGAGCTGGCATTGCGGGTGATCAACAGCGCCGATGAAAACCAGCGAACCCGGATCACGCTGCTTCACGTTCACGATCCCCGCTTCAGCGGTCAGGACCGTCGCTGGATGGAGGATCAGTTGATCCGCTGGCGGCCGGTGGGAATTCCAGCTGAGCGATTTCACATCGTGATCGTGCGCGGGCCTGGCATTGATGGCTCCATTCACCGGCTCAGCCGTGACCATGATCTGGTGATCCTGCGCACCCAGAGGCGACGGGTGGCGGGACTGCCCATCCCAGGAAGCGATCGCACCAGCAAGCTGATCAGCCAGTTGCCCTGTGCCTCGATGATGATCAGCGATCCACTGGTCTGAGGTGGTTATCTGGAGCAATGGCTTCACTGCTGCAACAGCTCCGTCGACGTCCGCTCTGGCAGTTGTGCGGTCTGGGTCTGGGTGCCGGGTTGTTGCTGTCGGTGTCGGTCCGACTGGTCAGTCCCTGGTTGGAAAGGCTGAGTGGCCCCGGTGATGTTGTGGTGCTGGGCCGTGATGCTGTTGGCAGCAATTCCGACACGATTTTCACGCTGCGGGTTGACCGTGGAGTGACCCGGATCACTCAGATCCCTCGAGACAGCTACATCAACCCCGACGGCTGGGGCGAGATGAAGATCAACGGATTGCTGGCCCTTGGTGGACCGGAGGCGGTGGAACGGGAGCTGACGCGCTTGATGAATCGTCCCGTGCGGCGTCACATTGTTGTGAAGCTGGATGCATTGCCACGGTTGGCGGATCTGGTGGGGGGCATCGAGGTGGATGTGCCCAAGCGGATGTATTACGTGGACCGCAGCCAGAACCTGCAGATCAATCTGCAGCCTGGAAGGCAGGTGCTGCGAGGACGTGAACTGACGGGCTTTCTGCGTTGGCGCAGTGATGTGGAGGGAGATCTGGGGCGGTTGGAGCGGCAGAAGCTCGCGATTGATGGATTGGTGGATCGCCTGAAGCAACCTCAGAATCTGATCCGACTGCCTGAGCTGATTGCTGCTGCAACTCCTTACCTGCAGACCGATCTGGGTCCGCTGGAGTTGGTGACGATCGCTCAGGCCCTGACCAGTCGTGATCTGAGTACAGAACAGTTGAAGGCGCGACCGTTTCAGAAGGGTGGAATCAGTTATCTGGAGACCACCTGGTCGAGCCGGTGATGACTCAGATCAACAGGTTCAGTGAGCGCACCACCCGGCCGCAGAGATCCTGGACCTTCTCCCAGCGATCCTCGTTGACACTTGTGGCCAGGGTGTAGAGCCGGCCGCGATCCACCACCACCGTCGCCAGTTCATGGCGATCGCGATCTTCCAGGTGCACCGCATATTCAAGGTCGTAGAAGGTGTGATTGTTCACCTCGCGCTCGTTGGCTTCAACCAGTTCGGCTGTACGGCCGCTGCCCGCTGTGGCGATCACTTCACGCCGCAGTCGTTCACCCACGGCTACAGCGCTTCCGAGTTCCGTGAGCTCATTTTCCTCGTTCACGTTGTTGATCATCAGGCTGACGGTTTCATCGCTGTGGATCAGGTCGTGAAACACCACCCTTGGTCCATTGCTCACCTGCACCTGGGTCCAGCCCGTTGGGTACAGAAACGCAAAGCGCCCATCAGGGCTCTGGTACGACTGCAAGCCGGCCGTTGGTCCCGCAGCACAGGCACCCAACGCCAGTGCCAGCACTCCGAACAGAACGGTGCGGGTGAAGGAACGGATCAGCTGCATCAGAACCGGTTCGAATCGCAGCATTCTGCCTAGAGTCCGTCCCATCGGCGCAAGATCACTGAGCGGCTTCACCCGACCACTAGCCCGGTTGATCGATCAGTTCGAACGTCTGCCAGGGATCGGGCCGAGAACCGCGCAGCGTCTGGCCCTTCATCTGCTCAATCAGCCGGAGGAGCAGATCCGCCAGTTCTCCGATGCACTACTCGCGGCGCGTACGCAGGTGGGCCAGTGCCAGACCTGCTATCACCTTTCTGCCGAAGCGGAGTGTGAGATCTGCCGCAACCTGGAGCGCTGCAACGGATTGATCTGTGTGGTGGCCGATTCGAGGGATCTGCTGGCGCTTGAGCGCACCCGGGAATTCCAGGGGCGCTATCACGTTCTTGGCGGGCTGATCTCGCCAATGGACGGCATCGGCCCAGAGCTGCTGAATGTCACCCCCCTTGTGGAGCGCATCAACCGTGAGGACATCACGGAGGTGATTCTGGCGCTCACCCCCAGCGTTGAAGGTGACACCACCAGCCTTTACCTGGCCCGCTTGCTCAAGCCCTTCTGTTCGGTGAGCCGGATCGCCTACGGCCTGCCGATGGGCAGTGAACTGGAATATGCCGATGAGGTCACCCTCAGTCGTGCCCTGGAGGGTCGTCGTCCGCTGGACTGAACCGCACAACCCGTTCTGGTTTTTTCTGATCAGAATTGGACAGGTCTCCTGCGCGGATGAGCAAGTTCAGCGCCACTCCTCCGAAGCAGCGTTTGCCGCAATGGTTGCGCCGGCCGATCGGCAATGCCTCCGATCTCGAGCGGGTTCAGGGGCTGGTGAAGGACAATCGCCTGCACACCATCTGCGAGGAGGGGCGTTGCCCCAACCGTGGCGAGTGTTATGCCGCCGGAACGGCCACCTTTCTGCTCGGTGGATCGATCTGCACCCGCAGTTGTGCGTTCTGCCAGGTGGAGAAGGGCCAGCATCCGATGCCGGTCGATCTTGCGGAAGCCGAGCGGGTGGCGGATGCCGTTGATTCGATGCAGCTCCGCTATGTGGTGCTCACCGCCGTTGCGCGCGATGACCTTCCCGACCACGGGGCCAGCCTGTTCACCACCACCATGGCGGCGATCCGGGCCCGCAATCCCTTGATTGCCATCGAGGTGCTCACCCCCGATTTCTGGGGTGGATATCCGGATTCGGATCAGGCCGTGGTGGCCCAGCGGCAGCGATTGACCACCGTGCTGGAGGCCGCACCGGTGTGCTTCAACCACAACCTTGAAACGGTGAAGCGCCTGCAACGGCAGGTGCGGCGTGGTGCCACCTACGAGCGCTCACTGGGGCTGCTGGCTGCATCCCGGGAGCTGAAACCTTCGATTCCCACCAAAAGCGGTCTGATGCTGGGCCTGGGGGAGAAACGGGATGAAGTGATCGACACCCTCAAAGCGCTTCGAGGGGTTGATTGTCAGCGCATCACCCTCGGGCAGTACCTGCGTCCGTCCCTGGCGCATCTTCCCGTTGATCGCTACTGGACTCCGGCTGAATTTGACGAGCTGGCGGATGTGGCCCGGGAGCTCGGTTTCGCCCAGGTGCGCAGTGGTCCGCTGGTGCGCAGCAGCTATCACGCCGCTGGCTGACGCCATCCCCGCAGGCTTCGCTCCAGCACGGCGTGCACCTCTCCGCTCATCAGCGCGCCGGCACCACCCCACACCATTCGCAGCGGCAGATCCCACAGGGCCGCCTCCACCTCACGCACCGTGCTGAAACCGCGCTGCCTGAAATAACGCACCAGGCGGCGATGCTGTTGCTCCGCATCGCGAATCGCCAGCAGGCGAGCCCGGCGGCACGGCGTCGTCTCCAGGGCCCACGCCATCGTGGCGGCCCACACCAGATCACCAACTCCGGCGGGTGCTCCGGGTTGCACCCGCATCGTGTCGAGCTGCAGGCCGGCTTCGGCGCCATAGGCCCAGCCCTTCATCTCCCCCTGCAACAACAGGCGCCCACCATCACTTGGCTGCGCCACCACCACCCGCAGGCTCCACAACCGCAGTGGCCTGCCCACCTGCAGCCGCAACAGCAACCCCCGCTCGAGCGCCTCGCTCTCCAGTTGTTCGAGCATCTGATCCGGCATGCCGCTGGTCATGCTGCCTTGGGCATCGCCGTAACCGACCGCACCGCCGCAGGGTTCAACGGCCCATACAGGTGGGGGAACAGTTCGCCGGTGGGGATGGCATCGGCACGCAGCGGTGCATCCACAACGGCAGGATCGATCTCCAGCAACACCACATCGCCGGCATCGGCATAGAAGCGTTGATAGGTGGCATCCACCTGCTCCTGCCAGGAGCAGTGGATGAAGCCCACCTGCTCCAGCATCATTCCGCGGGTGGAGATGCGGTAGGAACCGCTCGCCTGCGCTGCTTGCCAGTCGTTCAGCAGCGCCAGGTGGAACAGGGGTTGATCCTGCGGCACGGCGATGGCGTCAGCCGGAAACTGATGTTGAGGCCCGCCGGCGTTCCATGGGTCGGCCCGCTGCATCAACCGCTCGAAGCGGGGATCCTCCAGGAAGCGGTTCAACCAGTTGCGCAGTTCCTGCAAGCTGTCGTCAGCATCGAAACCCTGCGGTTCTGCGGTTCGCCACTGCCGCACAAAGGGCCACAGGGCTGCATCGGCGAGCGACAGCTCATCGCTGAGCAACCACCCCTTCGTGGCGATGCGCTGGTTCCAGCTCCGCAGAATCGCCAGACCGGCGACGCGGTGGGTGTCCTGCAGTTCTCCGGGGTAGCGATCGGTGTACTTGAAACGATCGAGATGGTGTTTGAACGGACCATCGTTCTGATCGATCAAGGCCGAGGCATCGCCGGCTTCCCTCAGCCTGCGGGGATCCGCCTGGTCCAGGGCCCACTCCATCACGGCCAGGCTTTCGTCGATCACCGTTCCATCGTTCAGTACCAGCACCGGCACGGTGCCCTTGGGGGACACCTGCAGCATCTCCGCCGGTTTCTGTTTCAGGGCGATTTCGCGCCACTGAACACGAAGTCCCGCCTCGAGCAGCGCCCAGCGGGCACGCATCGCGTAGGGGCAGCGGCGGAAGCTGTAGAGGATCGGCAGCACGGCATCGGAGTGGGCCCTCGCGGGGGATTGTCCGATGCCGAGTCACCCCTCAGCCGTAGGGGATGGAGGAATGGTGCACAACGATCCGCAGGTTGCCTTCATCGTCCTTGCGCCAGGTCCAGGTCTTGTCGACTTTGCTGACGTTGCCGTTTTCGTCCTGGGTGTAGACCCAGCCCATGGACGTTGCTGTGTCGCCATCCAGTCGGATGACAGCATTTTCAGCCCAGGCATCAGCCCAGGGACTTCTCTCCCCGGTTTCTGCGTCCGGCTTGTTGCCGATGGCAAAACCGAGGTCATCGAATCGTTTGTCTCCTCCAACGAAGTAGGAAAGAGCTCCACGACGTTTCGTGCGGAACGTGGTATCGCCGTAAGCCCAGGTTGGTTTGAAGGCAACGGGGCCAGCCTGATAGTCATAGGCCCCATCAATCACATCCCCGGCGAGGCTCCTGGCGGCATCAAAACCTTCTTCTTTATGGATTTGGCTGATGCCGACCAGAGCTTCGGTCCAGGCTTTCTGAGCTGCTCTCACTTCTTTTTTCCTGATTTGATTGGCAGGATCGAAGCTGCGGTGGTCGACTTTCCGGTTCTTTAACTCGTCAGGTGCTTCGACAGAGGCGTAGGGCGTGGAGGAATGGTGCAGAACAATCCTCACCGTCCCGTCATCGTCTTTCTGGTAGGCCCAGGTTTTGTCGACGTAGCTGAGATTGCCGGCTTCATCTTTGGTGTACAGCAACCCCTGAACAGTGGCGGTGTTGCCGTCCAGTCGCATCACCGAGCGATCAAACCAGGCATCGTCCCAGGAGCTTCTCTGCCCTGTAACGGGATCCGGCTTGTTGCCGATCGCGAAACCCGGGTCGTCGAAATTGTCGTTGCCACCCACGAAATACGAGAGGGCTCCATCTCGGGTTGTGCGGAACGTGGTGTCCCCGAATGCCCAAGTTGGCTTGAAAGCCACGGCACCGCGCTGGTAGGCATAGGCGCCATCAATGACATCCCCCGCAAGATCTTCAGCGGCATCGAAGCCCTGTTCTTTGTAGGTCTGGCTAATGCTGACGAGGGCATCAGTCCAGGCATTTGTAGCGGCGCGAACCTCTTTTTTGCTGATTAAGTTGTCGCTCACCACGACTTCGGTTTGGAGGCTGCTCTCCTTGTTGGATCGATACTTTGCATCTCCAAGGGGATCAACCTGATCAACTATCAGGATGGAGCAAGAGTCTGCGTCGAACATGAAAAGGATTTGCCTCGCTTGAATTCTGTGAATCTTGCTTTGATTCCAAAGAAGCTGTTGCAATATTTTAAGGATTTGATTGTCTGGATCGAACTCGGGAAGGAACAGGTTTTAAGGGCATTCTGTTGTCTTGTAGGTTTTTAATGTTTGGGGCGAATCGGATTGAGCCTGCTATTTAATCATTCTGGTTGTTGTGCTTATGGCGCTGATGAATTGGTGGCTAAAAATCAGCCTGCCTGGCTGTTTGTTTGTCTCTGGTTGATCGTGAAGTGAGAGCAACTGTCGTTAATGACATCTTTTTTATTCGATTTTTTGCAGGAGCTATCCATCATCCGGTTCCTGGTATGGGGCGTTGCATTCAACGCAGATCAGACAATTGCAAGGATGTGTCATTGACTCGTCAACCCTTCGATGGCACTGGTTGTTTGATCGACGCCGCAGCTCT
>CAJWZW010000075.1 GCA_913050565.1 uncultured Synechococcus sp. | reverse complement strand
AGGATCCGGCGCACGGTTTCGGCACCACCCTGCTGTGGATCGGTCAGCACCGCCAGAGCCGCTGGACGTTTCTGCAGCAGTGGGGCCAGAACATCGGGATCACGGCCGTGCAGGCTCACCCAGCTGGCGTCCTGCCAGGGGCGACCGATGCGGGCAAATGCGAGTTGCAGGGCGGTTGGTGCCGGATGGAAGCGCAGCCTTTCCCCGCCGAGCCGGTCGCTGAGGCTGCGCCCGATACCGAACCAGAGCGGATCACCACTGGCCAGCACCACCACCGCTGCTGTGCTCGGCAGGGCCTTGAGGCAGGTGGCCAGAGCCCGGGGATCATCGCTGCTGATCAGTTCGGGGTGGTCGCTGCCAAGCCACTGCCGCAATGCCGTTTGCAGCCTTTTCGGTGCAGCCACTCGGTCGGCAGCCCTGATCAGCTCCTGCTGCGCTGCAGGCAGGGAGCCCGGTGCGCCTGCATCGGTGCCGATCACATCGATCATTCCGTCATTCTGGTGGCAGGCAGGAGCCATCTGATGCGGAGCTGGAAGGTGCTGTCCGACCGACTGGTCGCCGCGGGTTTCATCCGTCCCTCAGTGCTGTTCCAGGGCTTGCAGCTCAGCCGGCCGGCCGCGTCCCGCTGGCCTGTGAGCCTTCTGATCGGTCTGAGCGGTCTGCTGGTGGAGCCCCTGGCCTGGCTGCAGACGCTGCTGTTCCAGCAAAGGCTTCGCCGCAGCAAGCTGCCGCCGGATCCAGTGGTGGTGATCGGTCACTGGCGCAGCGGCACCACATTTCTGCACCAGCTGCTCGCCTCGGATCCGGCCTGGGCCACCGCCCGCAATTCCCTCACCGTGGCTCCGCAGGTGGCCCTGCTGCTCAAACCTCTGCTCCGGCTTTTCATGCGCGCCTGGATGACGGCGGTGAGGCCGATTGATGCGGTTCCCTGGTCCGAGAACGATCCACAGGAGGATGAAGTCGGGATCGCCCGCCTCACCATGGACACGCACATGGCGGCCATGGCCTTTCCACAGCTCTACCCATTCCATTTCCGTCGCACTGTGATGCGATGCTCAGCCGCCTATGAGCGGCAGTGGCTGCGGTTCACACGCCTCACCTGGCTCCACGACGGTGCCGGCAGCTCCAGGTTGTTGATCAAAAACAGTGCCCACATGGCGAGAGTGGCCATGGTTCTGCGCCATTTCCCCAGAGCGCGTTTCGTGCTGTTGCAACGAGAGGCGGAGGATTCGATCCGTTCGCTGGTGCAGGTCAAGCAGAGGCTGGCCGAACTGGTCGGATTGCAGCCGGCTCCTGATCTGTGCACCCAGGTTGAGCAAACGGTGGCGGCTCACCGGCAGTTGATCAACGCATTTGAGGTGAGCCGCCCCCTCATTCCGGCCGACCAGTTGCTGGAGGTCGATTACAACGATCTGGTGGCCATGCCTCTCGAAACGGTGCAGCGGATCTACGACCACTTCCGCCTCGGCGGCTGGGATGAAGCGCGGGGGCCGATCCGGAAGCGCATCTCCCAGGCCCGCAGCTACACCGCTGATCCTGTGCAACTCCCGGCCGAGGCGCAGCGGCGTCTGCGGGAGCTCCTCGCCCCATGAGCACCACTGTGTCCCGGCGTCAGCGCCTGCATGAGCTGCTCCTGGCCCTGATTTCCAGGGCGGATGAGCTGCCTTTGCTGGATGCCGATCGGCCGGACCTGGATGCCGGACCGGCACCGGGGCTCTGGCTGGACCGGAACCGCCGCACACTGAGCCACTACCAGGCCCTCGTTCGCACCGCCGTCACCCTGGATGCCCTGTTGGATGCTGAGGACAATCCTCGGGATTTCACCGCTGGCTGAGACGGTCAAACCTGCCAACCTGGGGCGATCTGCAGCCCTGGCATGGCTCCACTCGGTCTCACAACGTTGAAGACGTTGCTGCGTCGACGTGGGCGGTCGAGCACCTGGTCGGTTCCGGAAGCCAGCTGGAGTCGCCCATTCGGGCTGGGTTGGGATCAGCCCTACACCGTTCGCTACGACAGCAATCTTGACGATGGCCCCAACCACGGCATGCCGCTCGGGGGCTTCGGGGCCGGTTGCTTCGGGCGCGCACCGGATGGCCATGTGAATCTCTGGCATCTCGATGGAGGAGAGCATTGGTTCGGGGTGCTGCCCGACTGCCAGTTCGCGTTGTTTGAGAGCGATGGCCGCAGCCAACGGGCCCATGCACTGGCCGTGAAGCCGGGCGCGGATGCCTCCTCTCCGGAAGCCGGCGAGCCTCTGCAGGCCTGGGACTGGTATCCGGCCAGCACGGCGGACCAAAGCACCGGCACCTATGCCGCCCGCTATCCGCTCAGCTGGACCCATTACGAGGGTGTGTTCGACGCCGAGGTGCGCTGTGAGGCGTTCAGCCCGGTTCTTCCGGGTGATTACCAACGCAGCAGCTACCCGGTTGCTGTGTTCGTCTGGACCCTTCGCAACCCCACCGGCCGGCCGCTCGATCTGTCGTTGATGCTCAGCTGGCGTAACACCATCGGCTGGTTCACCAACACGGATGCCTCCGCTGAGGTGCACTTCCGTGATGACGGCAGTCCGGAGCACAACTATGCCCCCGCCATCGGAGCCACAAGCGGTCAGCGAAATCGCTGGGTGGACGAAGGCACGCTGAAGGGTGTGGTTCTGGAGGGAAACCTCTCCCAACCCATTGCCGAAGGTCAGGGGCAGTGGTGCCTGGCCACGATCCAGCAGCCTGGGGTGACGATCCAACGCTGCAGCCGCTGGAACCCTGCGGGGGATGGCCGTGAGCTGTGGGACAGCTTCTGCGTTGATGGTTCGATTCCCGACAGCAACAACGACCGCCGCAGCGGGGCGGATGACCCCCTGAGTGCGGCTCTCGCCGTCCAGTGCCGGCTGGATCCGGGTGAAAGTCTGGAGATTCCTGTGGTGATCAGCTGGGATCTGCCGGTCACGGCGTTTGCCAGCGGCAGCCAGGCCCTTCGGCGCTACACCGATTTCTTCGGGAGCGAAGGAACCAATTCCACGGCGATCGCTGCCGAAGCCCTGCGGGACTGGAGCCAGTGGCGTCAGCAGATCGACGTCTGGCAGAAACCGGTGCTCGAGCGCCGCACCCTGCCGGAACCGCTGCGGATGGCTCTGTTCAACGAGCTGTACGACCTCTGCAGTGGTGGCAGTCTCTGGACGGCGGCGTCACCGGACGACCCCCACGGTCGTTTCGGAGTTCTGGAGTGTCTCGACTACGCCTGGTACGAAAGTCTGGATGTGCGTCTGTACGGCTCCCTGGCTCTTCTGCAGCTCTGGCCGGAGCTGGACAAGGCGGTGCTGCGCAGCTTCTCCCGGGCGATTTCCGCTGCGGACAGCACCCAGCGGCCGATCGGCTGGTACTTCACTCAGGGCAGGGGTCGTGTGGAGGCTGACCGCAAGGTCAAAGGAGCCACACCCCACGATCTCGGTGCCCCGAATGAGCAGCCCTGGGATGCCACCAACTACACCGCCTATCAGGACTGCAACCTCTGGAAGGATCTCGCCAGTGACTTCGTTCTGCAGGTGTGGCGGACGTTCAAGCTGGCGCCGGGCGGCCAGGACATCCGTTTCCTGGCGGAGTGCTGGCCGGCAGCGGTGGAGGCCCTGCGCTACCTCAAGAAATTTGACGTCAACGGAGATGGTTTGCCCGATAACGGTGGGGCTCCGGATCAGACCTTCGACGACTGGCCCTTGCAGGGGGTGAGCGCCTATTGCGGTGCCCTCTGGATCGCGGCCCTGGAGGCGGCTCTGGCGATCGCTCAGACCCTTCAGCTGGCCACCGGCCTTGAGACGTCCGCTGAACAGCGGGAATTCAGCGGTTGGCTCGAGCAATCCCGCAGCAATTTCGACAAGTTGCTCTGGAACGGCGAGTACTACGACATCGATGCGGAGAGTGGAACGCCGGTGGTGATGGCTGACCAGCTGTGCGGTGATTTCTATGCACGGTTGCTGGACCTGCCCCCTGTGGTGAGTGAGTCGAACAGCCGCAGCACCTTGAAAGCCGTGCGTGAAGCCTGCTTCGAGGCCTTCGAGGGGGGACGTCTCGGTGTTGCCAACGGTCTGCGGCGCGATGGATCACCCCTGGATCCCAACGGCACGCATCCCCTGGAGGTCTGGACCGGTATCAACTTCGGCATCGCCAGCTACTTCCGGCTGATGGACGAGGCCGGGACGGCGGAGGCCATCTGTTCAGCTGTGGTGGATCAGGTCTACAGCGGTGGTCTGCAGTTCCGGACGCCTGAGGCGATCACTTCTGTGAACACCTTCCGTGCCTGTCATTACCTGCGGGCCATGGCCATCTGGGGGCTCTGGGCCACCGACACCGGCTGGCAGAGGATTCCGTTTCCTCCGGAGCGTTGAAGGGTTGCGCTGGGAGCTTCACCGAACAGGTCCCGATAGTCCCTGGCGAAGTGATTGCGACTCTGGAAGCCGAAATGATTGGCCACCTCCTGCACGGTTCGGCAGCCGATGAGCGCCCTCTGATCTGCATTCAGCAAAGCGTTCTGAACCTGACCCAACCGGATTCGCTTGAGCAGAGCCATCGGTCCGATTCCGAACATCGAGCGGCAGTTGTGCACGATCGAGGAGCGGGAGGCGAAGATCGTTGCCGTCAGATCCTCCAGGCTGATCACTGAGGTTGGATTCGACTGCCCCCAGCTGATCAGATGTTTCATCAGGTCCGCCCGGTGGTTCAGCTCACCGGTGCTGAGCCGCTGGACGTCCCGCTGGCTGAGAAGGTCGAGCAATTCCGCTTCAATCAATTCGCCCTGGAAGGGATCGCTTTGATTCGGTTGCAGGATCTTGGAGAGGCGATCAAACCGTTCTGCAGGAAGGCGTGCCGAATTCGTGCTGCTGATCAGATCCAACGCGTGGTGTTCGTTGGCGGCGAGTGCCAGCTGTTCCATCCGGTCGCGTGAAACCAGCGCGATCTGCAGATGGGAGCCGGCAGGCAACTGGAAGAAAGCGTCCTGGAGATCACTGCAGAAGCCATGCATGGACATCTGCGGCACCTCGGTGCCGCGCACCAGCGAGGTTTCGCTGCTGGTGTTGATGCAGAACGGCAGCCAGCCCGCTCTGCGGCCACCTTCAAACACCAGCACCTGGTTGGTGGTGATCGACATCAGGGGCACAAGCCGGGATCCACCCAACCGGAAGCGACCTTCGAGTGCACCTGGACTCAGCTGACTGATTTCAAAGTCGTAGCCGATGGCCGCGAACAGAGATTTGAGGGTTCCAGCTGAGTAAAACCACTGATCCATTGGGCCATTATTCGGATATTTGGCCATGGCACAAGGTTTGTTGTGAGAATTCATCAACCTCCCTGTTGTCCGATGCGCCGTTTGTGTTGCTGCCTGATCGCTGCGCTGGTGTTTCTAACGGCTCCGGACCGGAGTTGGGCCCAGGTTCATCAGCACGAAGGAGACAACGGTGTGCCGGTTGTTCGCAGCCTCGAGAGCCTGCGCGATCTCGACTACGACAGCTGGCAAGCGGTCGCCTATCGCGAAGGAGCGCCTGGGCAGCCCGTGGTGCTGCGGATCGTCGGTTACCCCGGCAAGGTTCGGCTGGATCATCCGGTGAGTCTTCAGGTGCTGTCCGGTCGGCGCGAGTGGGCGCTTGAGGACATCACGCTCAACAGTTCCGTTCTGGCGACCGATGGCCGTGAAGCGGCGGCGGAATTCGCCCTCGACCCCCTCCTTGATGATCTGAGCAACAACCGACCGCTGCGCCTGGTGTTGCCGGGGGTGTTCAACGAGTTGCCGGTCCCTCCCTACGTGGTGGGTGAGTGGCGGTCGCTTCAGACGGAACCGCTCGGCTGATGTGGGACAAGTGGATGCGCCGGGCTCTCGACCTGGCGGCTCTGGCCGAGGGGCAGACCAGCCCCAACCCGCTTGTGGGGGCTGTGGTTCTCGATCGCAACGGTCGGCTCGTGGGAGAGGGGTTCCATGCCCGCGCCGGTGAACCCCACGCCGAAGTTGGGGCTCTGTCCCAGGCAGGAGAGGCGGCCAGAGGCGGCACGCTGGTTGTGACCCTTGAACCCTGTTGCCATCACGGCCGCACGCCTCCCTGCAGTGAAGCGGTGATCGGTGCCGGTATCGCCAGGGTTGTTGTGGCGCTGAAGGACCCCGATCCCCGGGTTGCGGGCGGCGGCATCGCTCAACTGCGCGAGGCCGGTGTGGAAGTGATTGCCGATGTCCTCCGCGAGGCGGCGCTGGAGCAGAACCGCGTTTTTCTGCACCGTCTCAAGACCGGTCGCCCCTGGGGGATTCTCAAGTGGGCCATGAGCCTGGATGGGCGCACTGCCTTGCCGAATGGTCTCAGCCAATGGATCACGGGTCCTCCGGCCCGCGCCTGGGTGCATCGCCTCAGAGCCGATTGTGATGCTGTGATTGTGGGCGGTGGAACCGTCCGTGCCGACAACCCTTTGCTGACCAGTCGCGGTCAGCGACGTCCGGAACCGTTGCGGGTGGTGCTCAGCCGCAGTCTGGATCTGCCCGAAAAGGCTCATCTCTGGAATGTGGACCTCGCTCCCACCGTTGTGGCCCATGGCCCTGAAGCTGTTGGCCGTGCGCTGGCTTCAGGGCCAGAGCGGCTGCCCCTCGAGGTCTGTGATCCGAAGGCTCTCATGGAGGCCCTCGCCAGCCGTGGTTGCAACCGGGTTCTGTGGGAATGCGGCCCGGAGCTTGCAGCCATCGCACTGCGCCAGGGTTGTGTTCAGGAGGTGGCCGCCGTTGTGGCGCCCAAGCTGATGGGAGGCATGGCGGCTCGAACGCCGCTGGGAGATCTGGACATCGAGCGGATGGAGGACGTGCCCTCGGGCACGCTGCAGCAACCGGTTGGAATCGGTGATGACTGGCTGCTGCGGTTCCGGCCCCGTGCTTGCATCAACTCCAACAGATGACATCGCATGGCAGCTGACAAGGACCTGCTCAAGGAAGTGGCTCTCGAGCTCTGGAACACCACGAAGAAGCTCCGTCCGGGCCTGCCGAAGGCTCCACGGGCTCAGTTGGTTCTCAAGGCCCTGATGACGATCGGCGATATGCACGACCAGCTGGAAGCGTCGATGGTTCTTGGTCTGATATCGGACCAGGAACCCGATGATGAGTCCTCACCGGATGAGACGGCCAGCACGGGTTCGTCCGATACAGCTCCGTCCCAAGACAGTGAGCGCGGCAACAGCCGGGTGGTGCGCAAACGCTCCGCGGCCAGATGAAGCGGCACTTTTTGAGAGAGCACGTCTGATTCGAACGGCTCGCACGCTCCTTTGAATTGGATGGATGCAGCATTCGACGGGGCAGAGCTCCGTCTCAGGAGCGAGGGTTGTGGAGAGGGTTTCTCCCCGGGACTCTCAGCCGATGGGTCTTGGTTTCGCATCGGCAGCTGGACTGCAACTGGCCCTCATCCTTCTCCGGGAGTGGGGGTCAGACCCAGCTGTCACACGGCCTATTCATTTGTTTGGCACAGCTGCAGCATTTGAAGCTTCATCACCTTTGCGGTGAGGCCAGGGTGTTGGAGGGCTTTTTGGTCGCACAGAAAGCTCTTCCGATGGTGGTTGGATGTCATTCATCGGAGCTGGACTGCCACTGGCCCTCTCTCTGCGCAGGGTGGAGGGTCAGCACCAGCGTGATCCATACAGTTGATTCGATTGCCGATGCCTGAGCTGCATGGCAGCGGCTGCTGTCCTATGAAGGAGTCAGTCATCGGTTCTCCAGATGTCGAACGTGAGCCAAGGTTGTGCCTGCGAGCCCTGCGGATGCACGGTTTCACCTGAGAAAGCTGTCGAAAAGGCCGGCAAGGTTTATTGCTCTCAGCCCTGTGCTGATGGCCATGCCGGGCAGGACAAATGCTGTTCGAGTTGTGATTGCTGTTGATCACAGCATTATTTTCGCGACACCCCTGTCAGTTGATGTTGACAGGGTTCAGCCGGATGGATCCTCGGGATCACGGTGAAAACAAACCTTCTGGTGTGGTGCATCCGTTCAGTAATATTTTT
>CAJWZW010000074.1 GCA_913050565.1 uncultured Synechococcus sp. | reverse complement strand
TCCCTCCACCAGAAGCTTCACCGCGCAAAGGCCCAGTCCCGAGCCTGTTTTCTCCGAAGCATTGCTGCCCCGTTTGAAACGCTTGAACACTGTCTGCTGCTCCTCTTCGGGGATGCCGATGCCCTGATCAATCACCGCAACGCGACCAACACCTCCAGTGGCGTGCAACTCCAGCCGGATGGGTCGCCCGGGGGGTGAGTACTTGTCGGCGTTCTCGATCAGATCCAGCAACACCTGGCGCAGCCGGGCTGGATCGGCCTGCACCAGCACCGATCGCTGATCGGGGTCCTCGGGAAGCATCAGCTCCAGTGGTCGTTCCAGGGTGGATCGGGCCAGGTCGGCCACCTGCTCGATCTGATCGGCCAGGGCCACCGGTTCAGTTCGGATGTCGAGATGGCCGAAGTCGCTCCGCGATAAATCGAGCAGATCATTGAGCAGCCGCCGCATGCGGATGCTTTCCTCCTCGGCGGTGCGCAACCCCTTCAGCTGTCCTTCGGTGAGGTTGTCTCCACGGCGGATGGTTCGCTGCACATAGCCCTGAACGATGGTCAGGGGGGTGCGCAGTTCATGGCTCACCGCACTGACGAACTGCCGCTGCTGAGTGAATGCGTCCGACAGTCGCTGCAGCAGTGCGTTGTAGTTGCGCTCAAGCTGCATCACCTCCATCGGACCCTCGTTCAACGCCAGTTGAGCTGAATCGAGGGTGTCGGCGGTGACGGCATCGGTGGCTGCGCTGAGAGCGGCCAGGGGCCGCACGATCCGCCGCACCAGCCAGGTCACGGTGAGCAGGGTGATCGCCAGGCAGCTGCCCCAGATCAGGATCATCAGGCTCAGGTAACTGCTCAGAGCCCGCTGGTTCTCGCTCACCTCCTGGCTGACCCAGAGCATGGCTCCGGAGGGGAAGCGCTCCACCAGCTCGCTGAGATAGGTCCTGTCCTTCAGCTCCACCCGCTGCAGCTGCCCCACCACCCGTTCGGGGTTGGCGCTCATCGCCAGACGGATGCTGCTCTCCTTGATCGGCAGATGATCACTCTGGGGCAACAGCAGACTTCCATTGGCCTCCTCAATCCAGAGCTGTCGGCGCAGGTTGGAGTGGAGCAGCAGCTCCTGGCGCAGCAGCTGCGGTTGATCCCCGGCCTCTCGCAGGCAGGTCTGAATCGCCTGCGCACTCTGGTTGAGGTCTCGCCGGGTGGAGTCGATCAGGTTGCGCTGACCGATCCACAGCCCGGCAATCGACGCTCCGGTGAATCCCACGAACACAGCCAGATACGTGGCCAGCTGCAGCTGACCCTGCAGGGTGCCCAGAAGTTGCCGGCGCCAGGGGCGGGATGGTCCCATCTGGCCATTCTCCCGCGGTTGGCGAGATGATGCAGCCACTTGGCAGGGATCAGCGTTGCTCCAGAGCCTCTCCACCCGGATGGCCCGCTGGGGTCTGGTGATTGTTGCGGTCTACCTGATGGTGGCTCTGATCACCCCTGTTCTGGTGAGTCTGGGTTGGTTGCCCGATGCGAACGCGGGGCTGGCGAATCCGATTTACGACAGCCCCAGCTGGAGCCACTGGTGCGGAACCGATCGCCTCGGCCGCGATGTGTGTGTGCGCACGATGGCGGCCAGTGGTGTCGCCCTGCAGGTGGTGCTGCTGGCGGTGGGCCTGGCGTTGGTGTTCGGTGTTCCGCTCGGAATGGTGAGTGGGTACCTCGGGGGCGGTGTGGACCGGGTTCTGGTGTTGTTGATGGACACCCTGTACACCCTGCCGGTTCTGCTTCTCTCGGTGGTGCTGGCCTTTCTGCTGGGCAAGGGAATTCCCAATGCGGCAGCAGCGTTGTGCGTCGTCTACATCCCCCAGTACTTCCGCGTTGTGCGCAACCAGACGGCCCAGGTGAAGAGCGAACTGTTCGTTGAAGCGGCCCGATCCCTGGGTGCCGGCCCGTTCTGGATTCTGCGCCGGTATCTGTTTCGCAACGTGATCACGTCGGTGCCGGTGCTGCTCACCCTCAATGCCGCCGATGCGGTGCTGGTGCTGGGAGGCCTTGGGTTTCTCGGCCTTGGGCTGCCGGAGACGGTTCCGGAATGGGGCGGTGATCTCAATCTGGCTCTGGCTGCGGTGCCCACGGGTGTGTGGTGGACGGCGCTGTTCCCAGGCCTGGCCATGTTCATCCTCGTGCTCGGCCTCTCGTTTCTCGGCGAGGGTCTGGAAGCCTGGGTGAGCGGCGCCAATCAGCGCCCTTCGTCAGACTGAGAGGACTGCCGGATCGCCCATGCCCTGGTGGACCAGCCTGCTGCTGATCGGTTTGGCACTGAATGTGTGGCTCTCCGGCCGCAGAAATCCTGATGAGGTGATCGGGCTGCTGGAGAAACTGCTGGCAGCCCTGCTGGTGGTGGTGGTGCTGTGGGAGAGCCGCAATGTTGTGCTGGAAGGCCTGGCTCTCCTTGTGGTGTTGCAGCTGCCGGTGCTGCCTCGTCGGCCCTCCTGATCAGCGATTGGGCTGAGGCTTCACCTCCCGGATCGAAATCCGGCAGGAACTCGGGAACCGGGCATGGGCTGCCTCCACCGCATGGCCCAGATCACTGGACTGGAGCATCTCCTCGCCCCAGTTCTCACCGCAGTGGTAGGTGACGGCGTATTGATGCAGGGCTTTGTCGTTCATGGTGCAACCGTCGCTGCTTCGGTTATGGCTCAGGTGTTCAATGCGTTACAAGACCTCGGTCACATTCAGCAGTGCAGCTTCACAGTGCGGGGCAGCTCCTCCAGCAGTTCACCCTCGTCACTGAGCTCTGGATAGGGCCGGCCCTGCTCCCGGCACCAGCTGGCCACCTCGGGATAACACCACTCAAACAGCACACGGCGGTACTGCTCCGGCGTCAGCCCTTCCCCCTGCGTGGGCGCCACGCCTGCCGCTTGCCGCTGTCGCAGGGCTTCAAACAACAGCGTGGCCGTGGCCACGGACACGTTCAGCGACTGCACCATCCCTCGCATCGGAATGAACAGCGCTTCATCCATCAGCGCACAGGCCTGGTCGGTCAGCCCCCATTTTTCGGCCCCCAGCACGAAGGCGGTGGGTCCGGTGAAGTCGCAGTCGCGGTAGTCCCTGGCGCTGACCCCCAGATGAGTGCCATACAGACGAAAACCACGTTCTTTCAGGCAGCGGATCGCCGTTGCACAGTCGGGATGGTCGTGCAGATGCACCCACTTCTGACTCCCCTGGGCTGTGCTGTTGAACGTCCGAGGCCTGCCGTCCAGGCTCACGGCATGGGCTTCGAGGGCTCCCACGGCATCGCAGCTGCGCAGGATCGCAGAGAGATTGTGGGGCTTTTCCACGTGCTCGATGAGCACCGTCAGATCCGCCATGCGTTGATTCAGAACGGATTTCAACCGTTCGAACCGTCGCGGCAGCAGGGGCATGAACCGAGCTTCAGAGGATCAGATTGGCGCCTTTGATGGACTGGGCTTCAGGCGGAAGCAGGGTGAGATCTGCTGTGCCGTTGCCGGTCTTGTCCAGCTCCAGCATGTCGTTGTCGAACCGTACGTCTCCGGCTGGTCCACGCAAGCCAGCGCAATCCTGCAGTTCCCATCTGTACTGAGTGATGGAACGGTCTTTTGACAGAAGGGTCTGGGATGCCGTCTCCCGCATTCCCCGTGGGCAACTGGCCACCTACGGACAGATTGCCGATCTGATCGGTGCCTACGGCTGCGCCAGGCAGGTGGGTTGGGCCCTGCGCAGACTCACCCTCCCTTCCGAGGTGCCCTGGCATCGCGTGGTGAATGCCAGGGGTTGCATTTCCATGAGCCTGAGCCGCGAGGGCAGTGACTGGATCCAGCGGGAGTTGCTGATCGAGGAGGGCGTTCCGGTCGATGCAGAGGGGCGTCTGCCTCTGCGGGAGAAGCTCTGGCGTCCGGACGCTATGTCTGGGAACTGACGCATCAGCTGTTTGAGTCGGTCTGCGACCCCCGGACTTCCGCCAAGGCGCCTGGCCTGGGACGTTTTACAGGCTGTGGCAGCAGGGGCCTACGCGGATGTGGCCCTGGAGAGGGCCCTGCGGGAGTGCTCTCTGACAGGTCCTGATCGGGGGCTTGCGACGGAGCTGGCCTACGGCGCCATCCGTCGCCGTCGTTCTCTGGATGGCTGGCTGGACCGGCTTGGACGGGTACCGGCCCGCAAGCAGCCCCCGAAATTGCGTTGGCTGCTGCACATCGGCCTGTACCAGTTGCTGTGGATGGAGCGGATCCCTGTTTCAGCGGCGGTGAACACCTGTGTGGCCCTGGCGAAGGCAGGGGGCTTGGCGCGTCTGGCGCCTGTGGTGAACGGTCTCCTGCGCTCCGCCCAACGGGCCAATGCTGCGGGGGAGCAACTCGAGACCCCGGCCGACAAGGCGCAGGCGCTGGCTCTGGAGCACTCCCTGCCGGACTGGTTCACAGAGTTGCTGCTGGAGTGGCGGGGTGCTGAAGGCGCCGCTGTTGTCGCCGCCGCCTGCAACAGGGTGCCCACCCTGGATCTGCGGGTCAATGTCCTGCGTTGCAGCCGCGAGAAGGTTCAGGAGGATCTGGCATCAGCGGGGGTGACAACCCACCTCATCGAAGGCTGTCCCCAGGGTCTGCAGGTGGAGGGGCATGGCGGTGATCTGCGTCGTTGGCCTGGATATGAGTCAGGCCACTGGTGTGTGCAGGACCGGGCGGCTCAGTGGGTGGCCCCGTTGCTGCAGCCCATGCCGGGGGATCGCATCCTTGATGCCTGTGCAGCTCCCGGTGGCAAGAGCACCCATCTGGCGGAGCTGATCAACGACGACGGTGAAATCTGGGCCGTGGACCGGTCTCCGGGGCGACTTCAACGGGTTGCCGCCAATGCAGCACGGCTTGGGTTGGGCTCGATTTCGGCCCTGGCGGCGGATGCGGCTGCGCTTCAGAACGAGCGTCCCGGCTGGAAGGGCAGTTTTCAGCGAATCCTCGTGGATGCTCCCTGTTCCGGTCTTGGAACCCTGGCTCGCCATCCCGATGCTCGCTGGCGGATCACCCCGGCTTCGATTGAAGGAATGTTGTCCCTGCAGAAAGATCTTCTCGATGGCCTTCTGCCGTTGCTGGCGCCTCGGGGTCGCCTCGTTTACGCCACATGCACGATTCACCCTGCTGAGAACGATCAGCAGATCGATCAGTTGCTGAAGCGCCATCCGCAGCTGGAGCGTCTCGAGCAACATCAGCGCTGGCCCGATGATGCATCAGGTGGCGACGGGTTTTTTGCCGCGGTGCTTCAGCGCCGTTGAATCTGAGGTTTCAGCCAGTTGCGGCGACCGTCAACCTCATCCGGTGCATCCTGAGGCGTCGGGGGCAGGAGTGCTGGTTCAGGGAGTTGTTCCGGGAAGGGCTGTGCAGAACCAGCATCCGGAGATGGCATCCAGTTCGTGGGCGGTTCTGGCTGTTCCGGTTTCTGCGGGCCTTGGTAGACCGCGCCCGGCTGATAGTCGTAAGGCTTGTAAGTCCCCTTGTCCTTGCGGCGCTCTGCTTTGCCCGGCGGGCGGAAGGGGCGCTTGAGCTTCGGTTTTTTCGGGAAGGCCTGTGGTGGGATCTCTTTCACCACCTGCAGCATGAACTGCTTCCAGGCCCAGGCCGCTTCACCGCTGTTGCTCTTGGTCTCGCGGTTGTTGTCGTAACCGAACCAGACAGCCGTGGTGAGCTGGGGAATGGAGCCGATGAACCAGAGATCACGAGCTCCTTCCGATGTGCCGGTTTTGCCGGCGACGGCTCGGTCGTCGAGCTTGGCGGCAATGCCCGTGCCGCCGGACACAACCCGTTGCAGCATCCAGTTCATGGCGTCGGCGACATCACTGTCGAGGGCTTTGCGGCCCCGTTCACCGTCCGCCCTCCTGTTCCAGATCAGCTCGTCCTCCGGTCCTCGGATTTCCTCGAAGGGGGTGGGTGGAACAAAGATTCCGCGGTTCGCCACCCCGGCATAGGCCGAGGCCATATCGAGGATGGTCTGTTCATAGGCGCCGATGGCCATCGGGTAGTAGCGACCCAGTGGTCGCTCGGTCCCGATGTCGAAACCGTTGGCGGTTTCGATGATGGCGTCAAAGCCGATCTTGTCCTGAAGCTGAACCGCAACGGTGTTCAGCGAGTTTTTCAGAGCATCGGCAAGCGACACCCTGCCGAAATACTTCGCCCGGAAATTCTTGGGGCAGTACCCGTTCCAGCAGCGAGGCTTGTCGATGAAGATGTCTTCCGGCTTGACCCCGCGGTCGATGGCGGCGGCGTAGGGAAAGATCTTGAATGTGGATCCAGGCGAGCGAAGCGCCTGGGTGGCACGGTTGAACTGGCTCTGGTTGAAGTTCTTGCCGCCCACCAGAACCCTCACCAGGCCGGTGCCGGGTTCAATCGAAACCATCGCTCCTTCGGTGTCGTACGGAGCGTTCTTGCGGATCACCGCAAGAGCTTTGTCCTGCCAGTTGAGATTGAGACTGGTTCGAACCTTGAGGCCACCGACTTCAAGCTGTTCCTGTGTGACCAGCTTCGGCAGCTCCTGGGCCACCCAGCTGGTGAAGTACGGCGCAGCGCTGTTGAAGTATTTCGGCGTTGCCGGCCGAAGGTTGAGCCGAGTGTTGTTGGCCCGGGCTGCTTCAGCGGCGGTGATGAATCCCTCCTGCTTCATGCGATCCAGCACCAGGGCTCGCTGCTTGAGGGCCAGGTCTGGATTCACCAGTGGTGAGTAGATCGAGGGTGCCGGAGGCAGCCCGGCGATCAGGGCCGCTTCCGGAAGACTCAGCTGGTCGGGGGTTTTGGAGAAGTAGATCCAGGCGGCATCCGCCACGCCGTAGGCGCCGGATCCGAGATACACGTAATTGAGGTACTGCTCAAGGATCTGCTGTTTGCTGAGCTGTCGCTCGAGTTTCAGAGCCAGGGCTGCTTCCTTGAGCTTTCTGGTGATGGTGCGGTCCTGGCTCAGAAAAACCGTTCGTGCCAGCTGCTGGGTGATCGTGCTGGCACCTTCACGAACCGATCCCTGCCGCACGTTGGTGACGACAGCGCGTGCGATGCCCCAGCCGTCAACTCCGTCATGGTCGTAAAAGCGTCGGTCTTCCGCTGCGATGAAGGCCTGTTGCACCAGCAAGGGCATCTCACCGGGCTTCAGCTTCTCCCGCGTGGCAGGCCCCAGTTTCTGAATCACCCGCCCTTCACTCGAGAGCAAAGTGATGGTCCCTGGTCGGTTGAAGCTGGCGATGCCCCGTGCGTCCGGAAGGGTTGCATCGACCAGCTGGCTGAAAGCCATCGTGCCGATGGCCGCTGCGAAGCCTGCTCCTGCAGATAACGCTGCAATCAGGCCCCAGGGCAGGCGTGAACGTTTCACATCACCTGAGTCAGGGGACTGTTCCCGATCGCCAGAGCTGTCACAAGCATGCCCAGAACCAGAAAGGGTTGTGCACTGGCTTGATACTTCACATCGAACTCAACCGGATCCCGGAGAAGCCAGATGTCCTGAAACGTCATCTGAGGCACGATCAGCAGCACCAGAAGCACGGCAGCGAAATGCTGGCCGATGGCAATCAGCACCGCAACCATGGCCAGCTGGAACAGGTCGATCATCCCGGCACTGATCCAGCTGGCGGTTTTGATGCCGAAAGCCACAGGCAGGGATTGAAGACCGAGTTCACGGTCTCCTTCAACACTCTTGAAATCGTTGACAACCGCGATGCCCAGCCCGGCGAGGCTGTAGGCCAGGGTCAGGATCGCTGTGCTCCAGGTCAGCTGGCCGAACAGGGCCTGCCCGGCCCACCAGGGAAGTGCGATGTAACTGGCCCCCAGGGCGTAATTCCCAAGCCAACCGTTCTGTTTCAGCTTCAGGGGCGGAGCTGAGTAGATGAAACTCACCAGCGAGCCACCCAGGGCAAGAAGGAACACCGCAGGGGTTTGATGGCCGGCCCACACATCAAGTCCGTAGGACACAGCCAGGCCCGCGATGAGCAGAACCCAGATCTGCACTCTCACCTGACCCAGCGTGATGGCTCCGGAGGGAATGGGCCGGTAGGGCTCATTGATCGCGTCGATGTCGCGGTCGTAGTAGTCGTTGATTGTCTGAGTGAAACCAGCCAGGAGGGGGCCGCTCATCAACATGCAGGCCAACGCTGCAAGCAGGTGGTCAAGCTTCCATTCGTACTGACCACTGGCCGCCGCACCACAGATCACACCCCAGATCAAGGGAATCCAGGTGACCGGTTTCATCAGCTGCAGGCGCAGCTTCCAGATGTTGGAGGTGCCGGAGGCACCTTTCATGCCCAGCAGCTGACGTGCGTCGCTCACGGATTCAGGCCTCAGGCTGCGGCGATTTCGTCTTCAAA
>CAJWZW010000073.1 GCA_913050565.1 uncultured Synechococcus sp. | reverse complement strand
TGCCAGCTGGCCTGTGCAAAGAGAAAATCACCGGCAAGAACCGCAACCCGGGCATCAAAGCGGCTGTGAACGGTGTCCACACCACGGCGAGTGGATGCTTCATCCACGACATCGTCGTGAACCAGGGAAGCGGTGTGGATCATCTCCGTGATCTCCGCCAGGCGTCGGTGGCGAGGAGAGAGATCTCCAGTGCTTGAAAGGGCCCGGGAGGTCAGTAGAACGATTCCAGGACGGATGCGCTTGCCACCGGCACTGAACAGATGCTCTGCAGCGGCTTGAAGGATTGGGTGTCCAGCACCGATCAGATTGCGCAGGTCTCCGAGCAAGGTCTCGAGATCGGTCTCGACCGGTTGCAGCAGCTCGGTGACGGTGGCCATGAAACCTCTAGACGCCGCGATCCTAGTGGTCTCGGTCTGGCTGCTGCAGCCGCTGATGCACGACGGATGGACGCTCACCGAGCCACGGCGTCGCCCGGTTGGCAAAACCATCGGGATCGGCCGTCACGTTGAAACTGCAGGCCTCGAGCTGAAGGCAATCGGCCATGGGTGTGCCGGGTGGTCCAAGAACGGCATCCAGCTGCTGCGCCACACCGATCGCAGGATCGATCAGCTGAATCGAATCGGGAAGCAGCTGTCTGAACAGGGGCACCAGCAAGGGGTAGTGGGTGCAGCCCATCACGATCGAATCCACCGATGCCGACAACAGCGGCTCGAGGTAGTCCTGGGCAGCACGACGCAGGTCATCGCTGAACAGATCACCGGCTTCGATCAATGGCACAAAGGCAGGGCATGCCTGCTCCATCACAACGGATCCGGGATGCAGGGCTTCAATGCTGGCGCGGTAAGCGCCTGAATTCACCGTGGCGGGTGTCGCCAGAACCCCGACCCGGCGGGTTTCAACCATCGCAGCAGCGGCACCGATGAGGCCGATCACAGGGCATCCCGCCTGGCCCTCTGCCACATCGCGGGCCAGGGCATTGGTGGTGTTGCAGGCCATCACCACAGTTGTGACCCCCTGATCCCGAAGCCAGGCCACAACCTCAGCGGCAATCAGACGGATCTCTGCGGGCGCACGATTGCCGTAGGGAACCCTGGCCGTATCACCCAGATACACAGAGGGAACTGCCCCGTGGCGTTCGAGCACACGCTTCAGAACGGTCAACCCACCAACGCCGCTGTCGAAGAAGCCAAGCAGTGGTTTCATCGCACCTCCCGCTTGAGGTAATCAAGAATTCCCGCAGCGATGGCAAGAGCCAGGCGCCGGCGGTGATCGGGCTGGGCCAGTCGGGGACCGTCGATGGCCCCTGTGACAAAGCCCATCTCAATCAAGGCCGCAGGCATGACGGTGCGTCGGATCACAAAGAAACGTCCACGCCTCACGCCACGGTTGGGAGTTCCAGGAGAAACGTTCACCATCTGCTGCTGCAGGTAGGAGGCCAGCCGACCGGAGCGGGGATCAGAGAAGAAGAACGTTTCGATGCCGTTGACATCGGGCCGCCGCATGTTCAGCGCATTGGCATGGATGCTGACGAAGGCGGTTGCCTGCGACCGGTTGGCCAGCGACACCCGAGGTGGCAGATCCACATCCACCTCACGGGTCCGGGTCATCAACACCTCCACACCCCGGGCCCGCAACAGGGCAGCAACCTGAAGGGACACATCGAGAACGACATCCGTTTCGCGCAGTCCCCGTATCCCGATGGCACCGGGATCGGGACCGCCGTGGCCCGGATCAATCACGATGCGATAGCGACCCGTGGGTACAACGGGCAGCCCCGCAGGGTTGACCGGCGTCGTGGTCGGTCGGAAACCGCTCGGGGGACGCCAGGCCGTGGCTCGACCACTGAGATCCCCCTCACCGAAATCGGCCAGTCCCTTGATGGGGAGACCGCTGAAGCGCAGCTCCCAGCGATCGGGCGCAGTCCCGCGCAGCGTCAGGTCCGCCGGGTTCAGCCGGGTCTTCGGCTGAAATTCCACCACCAGTCGGGTGGCCCCGGGGCGTGGTTTACCGAGACGAATCTCACGCACGGCACCACGGCCGGCCAGGCGCCTCGGGAAGCGCAGTTCCCCGGGAAAATCAATCCACACCCTGGGACCGCGTCCATCACTGGGGGCCTGGAAAAAAGCATCAAGCCTGGTGTTGCGTCGGGTGCGCAACTGCAGGGTGCCGTCTTCCCGCAACGCCCAGGCTGCAAGGGCGCTGGCAGCTTGAGACGGCGCTGCCTGAAGCAGCATGAACAGCTGCAGAGCTGCAGCCGAAAGCCCGAACCAGCGGCGCGATCGCGACCCAGCCATCGGGTTCAGAACAGAGCTGGCTGACGGTGACGCAGGCTCGGCATCTGCCCTCGCACGTGCGACAGATGACCGATGTTCAGTGGGGCTATCGCGGATCCAACCACCGCACCTGCATCAGCCAGAACGGTCCCCCAGGGATCGATCACGAGGGAATGCCCATGGCTGAAACGACGTCCGTAGTGCTGGCCGGTCTGGGCTGGAGCCATCACGAAGGCCGTGTTTTCGATGGCACGCGCCTGGAGAAGCACCTGCCAGTGGTCTTTTCCGGTGAAGGCGGTGAAGGCGGCAGGGATCATCAGAAGCTCGGCACCGGCAGCGACCAGATGGCGGTAGAGCTCAGGAAAGCGCACGTCGTAGCAGATGGACAGACCCACCTTGCAGAGACCGGGAATCTCCACGACAGGGGGCAGCTGCTGGCCGGCATCAACGGTGGATGATTCCCTGTAGGTGTTGCCGTCGGGCAGATCAACGTCGAACAGATGGATCTTGTCGTAACGCGCGAGCAGCTGACCGTCACGGTCAACCAGTTCGGCCCGGTTGAGGGTCCGGGAACCATCGCCGACGGGTACCGGGAACCCTCCACCCAGCAGAACCACCTGGTAACGACGGGCCATCGTCACCAGAAAGCGGCTGCACTGTTCCGAGAGCGAAGGCGCCAGAGCAAGTTTCTGGCTGTCATCACCCATGAAGGCGAAGTTTTCAGGCAAGCCGATCAGCTCAGCTCCACGACGGGCCGCCAGATCGATCTGCTCCTCGGCGGCATTGAAGTTCAGCTCGGGGTTCTGGCTGCTGGTGAGCTGAACAGCAGCGGCCAGAAAATCAGTCACATGAAGAATCCGTTAAGCCCGATTTTAGAAGCGATCAGACGCTCTGCAGAACTCCGGGCGCCTGCTGAGTCGGAACGACATCCAGTTGATCCAAACCGGCACAGCAGAGGAAGTCGGCGTCGTGGTTCCCGAGCCTGATCAAGCGTTGGCCGTGGGTCGCGCAACGCAGACCGGCTTCCGGATCAGAGCTGTACTGCTTCCAGAGCGCCAGCGCTGCCGTGGCTTCGTCGTTACCGATCACAACCGTCGCACCACCGTTCTGCTGCAGGCGCTCAATCAGGGCTCCGGCCGCCAGGGAATCCTCCAGGGAATAGGAGCCTTCCCAGCCACTGCCGATGATGGCCAGTGATGCCGGTCGGCGATCGATCAGGCGACTGGCAACGGCTCCCCGGTTCGGAAGAGCCGCTGTGAGCAGCAGGGGAACCTCTCGAGCCCGATCAAGGGCGCGGGTTCCGTTGGTGGTGCTCATGAACAACCGCTTTCCCTGCACCACATCCCTGGTCACAGCCACAGGGGAATTGCCGAGGTCAAAGCCCTCCAGCTTCTGGCCTCCGCGTTCACCCAGGAGCAACCGTTGTTCAGCCGGCCATGCCTCGGCCGCAGCCTTGAGATCATCCAGGTCGGCGAAGGCCTGCACCGCTTCGGCACCGTTCCGCAGAGCCCAGGCGATGGTGGTTGTGGCGCGAAGCACATCGATCACAACAGCTGCTTCGGGCTCAACCGTTGACGGCATCTCCGCGGGCACATGGAAGTAGGAGATCTGCATGGCCACGCTGGTGATCGGCGTGCGACACAGTACCGAGATAGCCCGACTGTTTGCCTCGACTCCATGGCCCTGTTCGGTTCAGGCCCGGCCACCCGCGACCTGCGGGGTTTTCTCACTCTGCTCGAGGAGCGCGGACAGCTGAAACGCATCACAGCTCCGGTTGATCCGGATCTGGAACTTGCAGCGATCGCCGACCGGGTGCTCAGCCAGGGGGGGCCCGCGCTGCTGTTTGAGAACGTGATCGGCTCGTCGATGCCCGTTGCCGTGAACACCCTCGGCACCGTGGAGCGAGTGGTGTGGAGCATGGGGCTCGAAAGGGCCGAGCAACTCGAAGAACTGGGGTCGCGGCTGGCTTTGCTGCAGCAGCCCCGTCCACCCAAAGGCCTCAGCGAAACCAAACAGTTCGCCAGGGTTTTCTGGGACCTCGTCAAAGCCAAACCGGATCGTGATTTAACCCCGCCGTGCCGGCAGCAGATCTTCCGGGGCGATGAGGTCAATCTCGACAACATCCCCCTGATCAGGCCCTGGCCCGGAGATGCCGGCGGTGTGGTCACCCTTGGCCTGGTGATCACCAAGGATCCCGAAACCGGTGTTCCCAACGTTGGGGTGTATCGACTTCAGAGGCAGTCGGTGAACACGATGACCGTGCATTGGCTGAGTGTGCGCGGGGGGGCCCGCCACCTGCGCAAGGCCGCCGCCATGGGCAAAAAGCTTGAGGTTGCCGTGGCAATCGGGGTGCATCCGCTGCTGGTGATGGCCGCAGCCACCCCGATACCGGTGCAGCTGAGTGAATGGTTGTTTGCCGGCATCTACGCCGGAGAAGGGGTCCGGCTTGCCCCGTGCAAAACCATTGATCTGCAGGTGCCCAGCCACAGCGAGGTGGTGCTGGAGGGAACGATCACCCCCGGGGAGGTGATGCCCGATGGTCCCTTCGGAGACCACATGGGCTTTTACGGCGGTGTGGAGGACTCACCTCTGGTGAGATTCCACTGCATGACCCAGCGGCGCGATCCGGTGTTTCTCACCACGTTCAGCGGTCGACCGCCGAAAGAGGAGGCGATGCTCGCGATCGCCCTGAATCGGATCTACACACCGATCCTGCGTCAGCAGATTCCGGAGATCACCGACTTCTTCCTGCCGATGGAAGCGCTCAGTTACAAACTTGCGGTGATTTCGATCGACAAGGCGTATCCCGGCCAGGCCAAACGGGCCGCCATGGCGTTCTGGAGCGCCCTGCCCCAGTTCACTTACACCAAGTTCGTGGTGGTGGTGGACAGCCACATCAACGTTCGCGATCCCAGGCAGGTGGTTTGGGCGATTGCTGCACAGGTGGATCCTCAGCGGGATCTGTTCACCCTGGAGAACACACCCTTCGACAGCCTTGATTTCGCAAGCGAACAGCTCGGACTCGGTGGACGCCTGGCCATTGATGCCACCACGAAGGTTGGACCGGAGAAAAACCATGACTGGGGCGAACCCCTGAGCCGCCCCGCTGATCTCGAGCAACGCGTCTCCGATCGGTGGGCTGAGCTCGGTCTGACGGATCTGGGCGAGGAGGAACCGGATCCAAGCCTGTTCGGTTATGCCCTCGATCGGCTGATTCAAGGTCTGAAGACCGGCCAATAAGATCCTTCAAACGACGTTCCAGCCTTGAGCGCGACCGGTAGCAACACCCCCCATCGCGCGCTTCGATCAGGCGGATCGCTCCAGGGCCGGGTCCAAGTTCCCGGCGATAAATCAATTTCACATCGTTCCCTGCTGTTCGGAGCGATCGCGGAAGGGACCACCAGGATTGAGGGCCTGCTGCCCGCGGAAGATCCCATCAGCACTGCGGCCTGTCTGCGCCTGATGGGGGTGTCAATCAGTCCGATCGAAGCCGGTGCGATCGTCACGGTTGAAGGCGTCGGACTGGATGGACTGAAGGAACCCGAGGCCATCCTCAATTGCGGCAACTCAGGCACCACGATGCGCCTGATGCTGGGTCTGCTGGCGGGCCGGGACGGACGCCATTTCGTGCTGGACGGCGATGCATCATTGCGTCGCAGGCCCATGCGACGGGTGGGGCAACCTCTCGCCTCCATGGGCGCAGACGTCCGCGGTCGGGACGGAGGCAACCTGGCACCACTCGCCGTTCAGGGACGCCCCTTGAAGGGAACGGTGATCGGCACACCCGTGGCCAGCGCCCAGGTGAAATCCGCTCTCCTTCTGGCCGCTCTGACGGCCGGGAGTGCCACCACAGTGATCGAGCCTGCTCAATCGAGGGATCACAGCGAACGAATGCTCAAAGCCTTTGGTGCTGATCTCACCGTCGGAGGAGAGATGGGACGGCACATCAGCGTGAATCCAGGTGCAACTCTGCACGGACAATCTGTTGTTGTTCCAGGAGACATCAGTTCAGCCGCGTTCTGGCTCGTGGCCGGATCGCTGATTCCTGGCGCAGATCTCACCATCGAAAACGTGGGTCTGAATCCGACGCGAACAGGAATCCTGGAAGTGCTGGATCAGATGGGCGCACAGATCGAAGTGCTCAATCCCCGCGATGTGGCAGGTGAACCCGTCGGAGATCTGAGAGTCACCCAGGGGACACTGCGACCGTTTGAATTCGGGGAGGAGATCATGCCCCGCCTCGTGGATGAGGTCCCAATCCTGTGCGTTGCAGCCTGTTTCTGCGATGGGGAAAGTCGGATCAGCGGCGCTTCCGAGCTGCGGGTGAAGGAAACCGATCGTCTGGCGGTGATGGCACGACAGCTCCAAGCCATGGGTGCTGACATTGACGAGAGAGAGGACGGCATGACCATCCGTGGCGGTCGTCCTCTCAAGGGAACAAGCCTCGACAGCGAAACCGATCATCGGGTCGCGATGAGCCTTGCCATCGCAGCAATGCTGGCAAAAGGGGACTCAACCCTGGCCCGCAGCGAGGCGGCAGCGGTGTCTTATCCCACCTTCTGGGATGAACTTGAACGACTGCGCAGCTGATCTGGGCAGGCTGGAGGCTCATCTGACAGCCGATGGAAGTTTCAGCCTCCACAGCTCTCAGTTCGGAGAGGCATTTCACAATTCCGCCGGAGCCCTGAACGAGGCAAACGCGAAGTTCGTGGTGCCGGCGCAACTCGAACGATTCCAGCCGGAGCAGACGATCGCAATCCTCGATGTTTGCTTCGGGCTGGGATACAACAGCGCAGCGGTCATGCATGCCATGCCCGTTCCACCTCCGTCATTGCAGTGGTGGGGGCTGGAGCTGGATCAACGTCCGTTGGATCTGGCCCTCGAACAACCGTCCTTCCAACAGATGTGGTCCACATCTGTATTGCAGCGACTCAGATCCCTGCAGACCAATGGAAGCTGGTGGGACAAAAGCAGCCAGGGGCGGCTGATCTGGGGTGATGCTCGGAAAACCTTGATGCGCATCCCAGCGAGCCAGAATTTTGATCTGATCCTGCTGGACGCCTTTTCACCCCAGCGGTGTCCGCAATTGTGGAGCGAGGAGTTCCTCAATGCCCTTGCGGAACGCCTGAAACCCGGAGGGCGACTGATCACCTACAGCCGCTCAGCCGCAGTTCGAGCCAGCTTGAGGCGAGCTGGCATGCAACTGTTCTCACTGCTGGCGGCACCAGGAGAAAGGCTGGGGTGGAGCAGCGGCACCATGGCTGTTCGACCAGGTGGCGAGGGATGTCCCATGAGTGGAGCTGGATGGCGGCCCTTATCAGAGATGGAGCTGGAACATCTGAGTACCCGCGCCGCTGTTCCCTTCCGTGATTCATCAGGAACAGGAACAACTGATGAGATCCTCAGACGACGCAAACTTGAGCAAGGTTGTTGCGATCTTGAACCCACAAATTCCTGGCAACGTCGATGGGGGCTGCTCAAAAGCAAATGACTTGAAAATGAGCACAGGATCAACACAAGAATCACTGCACATGGATATCTGCACAGACAGACAACGACACATCACCGCAAATTAATGCTCTGCGAACCAGAAGATGGAATTCAATGGCCTGAAGAATTGTGATTAAGCAGTTAAAAAGAGTTTGCAGGAAATCATTCAAACATCAATGATGAATCACAGACAAGGCAGGCTTGATCCAATTCCTGGCAAATGCTCCAATCAGCTGTTCAGCTGACCCTGATGCATCAAATTCACCCTCCCTCATCCGACAAAATGGATGAACCCAGAAAGTCGCTGCATCAGCATCGGTTAGTCAGACAGCAATGACAGCATTCGTCCGATGAAGAAACCTCGTTCACGCATTTCGTTGATCTCGGCACGCGTTTTATTTCGCCTTGGCCATTGGGTTCATGCCTTGGGCGAGCGCCTTGAGAAGACCGCCGAGTCAAATAACGATCTCCAGGAAGCAGAGCGCTTATCAGTCGTTAACGCTGAGGATGCCGATGTTGATCCAGACCACGTTGAAGGCCTGCCCGAAGATGCACCAAGCTTCAAAATGGCAGGACTCTCAGAGAGAGTGACCGGCAAATCAATGGCATCGTTA
>CAJWZW010000072.1 GCA_913050565.1 uncultured Synechococcus sp. | reverse complement strand
GAGTCTTCCCTAACGTTATGAACAGCCATTGAGAACGAACTAAGGCTTGTGAATCAACAGGGATTACTACCAGAGTCCATGACTCTTTATCCCAGTAAAATCTACTGGGCATTAATAATGCTGTTCAGCATCGGATGTATTGCACTGGGGATTTACCTAATAGGGGGTGATGGCATCATCACGCTTAGGGGCATAACTATTAGGGGCATAACTATCACTGAAACATTGTTTGGTCAGATCCTCTGCGTGACATTCAGTTTAGTAATTTTTTCGTCCGTATTGATTCTTTGGCCTGGAAGTAGCTGGTTGAAAATAGGCCCAGATGGCATACGACATCAGGTGATATTTAGAAAGTTTCATTATCGCTGGAGTGACATTAGCCGCTTTGAAATCATGACGACACAAATAGGAGCAGGCAATACCAAAAGCAAGGCAAAGTTTGTGAGCTTATGGATGAAGCCTGATGACCAAATGCGTTCACTGGGTGAATGTTATGGAAAGACACCTGAGGAACTTTTGGAAATCCTGGAGTCATATAGGAATCGATATGGTTGAGAAATGGCTAATTACTTGTCGCGCAGGATCAGCTGTTGGAGACACCGTCGCCGGAAGCGTGGTGCAGGCACATCCCTCAATTGAGTGAATGTCCCCAGTTGTGGGGACAAGGGTTTACGGAATCTCGGCTCTGAAGCTCGCAGGGATATCTGTTGCGTCGAACCACCCACCCGTACTAGTACATGCGTACTGCTTTGGGTATTTATGGAGGAATGGGACTTTGTCGATGACCGCGAGCTTCAGGGTTGGAAGGGAGCCTGCATCTGCATGACCTGTCAGCACTTCTGCTACGGCGTCGATCAGCACTGCCACACCCTTCTCGGCTGCAACGCCAGACAGAAGCAGCTTCAGCAAGGCGATCACCTCAAAAAGAAGTGCCAGCTATGGGCACCGACCTGGCAGAAGGAATTTGGCTGGGCTCCGGAAGTGGGCTAAAAGGAGTGCCATTCCAGTACTTCCACAAATAAGTCAATGACTTCATCACGCAAGGTCAAAGGCTGGGAGCTCCGTCAAGAAGACATTGGTTGGGGTCGAGCATTTGCCCACCTGATTCCCTTGTATCCACTGTTTTATGGATACAAAAGATACACATTGACTCCTATCCTTTACACCTTTTTTGGCACTTTCACTATTGGTATTGTGGCTGGCATTGTCACGCCAAATATGCCGAAGGACAAAGCGGCAACTTATGGCGCATGGTTGAGCGTGATAGCGACACCTCTTCTGACAAAGCGTGGCATCGATCAAGCTCGTGAATATGCCAAGTTGAAATTAAATCAACCTGATAACTCCTGAGAAGCGTTTTTAGAGCCCCTGCCTTTGGCGGGGGTTTCTTTTTGCTCGTAAGCCCCTAGCCGTCAGCAGGATGTGGCTCTGCGTACGCTCCACCATTGGTCAACCATCTCTGCGTACGCATCAGCGTTCAAACGTACGTTTTTAGTTTTCAGAACACCTGCAATGACTAGGTTTCTTGGCAGAAAAAAGGCTGCCCGGGGAGCGACGCTTCATCGTTCCCCTCAGGCGACGCGCAACCCACATCATTCAGGGGCACAAACCGGATTTGAATCTTGTGCTGGGGATGTTCGATTGATCGTTTGATTGGTCGCGATCGGTTGGAAGATCTCCGGCAGGAGACTTATCGAAGCGGGCCGGCACATCGCTCCCATCCCATTGATTTGAGCGTGTTCCATTTCTGCAAAGCTTCGGCACGACTCATCAATTGACTCCCCTGAGGAATCGGGTCGTCGGGTGGGCGCCAGTGAAACGAATGCATGATGATTGATTCGTTCTGAGCCCCATCCTGATGAGTGGCGAACTGACAGAACAATTTCTGCGTTTCGTTCTTCAGCCAGGCACCTTCGGATTTGTAGGAAAGATCTTCAGTGATGATTGTTCTCCATCAAAGCTTGTCCACCCTTGGTTTCTTTCCGATGTCTGAACCGACGTAGTTGATAGAAAACCTGCTGAATCTTTCCACATTTGTGCTGGTCGGGAACGGTATCTCGAATTCCCAGCGTTGAAATCGGGTCGCTGTGTGTTTTCGCTTGGTCCTCGGACCGAAGGTCTTCTTCACTATGAACCATCCCACTGCGGTTGTACACGGCTTCTGCGATGGATGAATGCCGGACAGGATTGATTTGTCCTGAAAATAAATTGTGCTGAACTTTGAAAATACCTCTGAAACGTAAGAAAAACTTCAGACGATCAAGGCTGAAAACTGATGCCGCTGATTTGTTCTCCCACGGCTCTGCATTTCCCTGGCTCTGTCACCTTTTGCATCAGGGTTTGCGCGTGATCACCGGTTTGCGGCGGGTTGGATAGAGCTCGCGGCAGATGCTGCACACCCGACCGTCGCATCCGCGCGCGCTGCAGAATTCGCGCCCCCAGAAAATGATCTGCAGGTGCAGGCGGTTCCACTCCTCCTTTGGGAACAGGGCCTTGAGGTCCCGTTCCGTCTGCACCACGCTCTCCCCGCGACTCAGCCCCCAGCGTTGGGCCAGTCGATGGATGTGGGTGTCCACAGGAAAAGCCGGGACGCCGAAGGCCTGGGCCATCACCACGCTTGCTGTTTTGTGCCCCACACCAGGCAGTGCTTCCAGGGCCTCAAAGCTGGCTGGCACCTCTCCGTCATGGCGTTCAAGCAACAGCTGGGCGAGTCGTCGGACATTTTTGGCCTTGGTTTTCGCCAGGCCCAGCTGACGGATGGTGGCCAGGATGTCCGATTCCTCCAGGTCTGCCATGGCGACCGGGTCCGGTCCGATCCTGAACAGCTCCGGGGTGACTTCATTCACCTTTTTGTCTGTGCACTGGGCGCTGAGCAGAACGGCGATCAGCAGCGTGAAGGCGTCGTTGTGATCCAGCGGCACCGGGGTTTCGGGATACTGCGAATTGAGCCGTTCCATCACCCGCTCAGCCCGTTCCTTCTTGCGCATCGCTGCGATGGATTGCCTGATTGATCCTGAAATTAGGGACTTCCCCGATCAACGCAGACGGCTTCAGGGCACCGGAGTGCTACCGCCACGACACAATGAGATGGCTTTTGTTCACTTTCGGGAGATCGGACAGATCTGATGCGGATCGAGGCTGACCAGCTTTGTGTGGATTACAACGGCACCGTTGCGCTCTACGACGCAAGCCTGACGCTGCCCGAGGGATGCATCTGCGGTCTGGTGGGCATGAACGGCGCCGGCAAGTCAACGCTGTTCAAGGCGCTGACAGGTTTTGTCCGACCGTCCCGGGGCCGGATCCGGATCAATGGCACGACGGTGAAGCAGGCCCAGCGTCAGCAGGCTGTTGCCTACGTGCCGCAGAGCGACGGAGTTGATTGCCAGTTCCCGGTGTCCGTCTGGGATGTGGTGATGATGGGCCGTTACGGCGCCATGAATCCGCTGCGGATTCCCCGCAACAGTGATCGGGTGGCCGTGCGGGATGCCCTGCAGCGGGTGGAGCTGCTGGATCTGCGCAACTCCCCCATCGGCAGCCTGTCCGGCGGTCAGCGCAAACGCACGTTTCTGGCCAGGGCCATTGCTCAGCGCGCCGATGTGCTGCTGCTCGATGAACCGTTCAACGGGGTTGATGTGCGCACCGAAAAGCTGATGGCTCAGCTTTTCCTCAAATTCCGTGATGAGGGGCGCACCATCCTGATTTCCACCCACGACCTGAACCACGTGCGTGAGTTCTGTGACCTCGTGGTGTTGATCAACAAGACCGTCCTGGCCTACGGCGAAACCTCAGAGGTGTTCACGTCCGAAAATCTGGCTCGCACGTTCGGTGGACTTCAGCCCGATCTGCTCACCGGCAACAGTTCTCCGGAGAGCTCACTCTGAGCTCCGCTGCATGATCCGGTTGAGCACCTCCTGTTTGATCAGGGCACGATCACGCTCCACATAGATCTCCGCCCAGTGCTTCGGCTTGTCCTTGGCCTGGATCGTCGCCACGTCCTGCTCCAGAGCCTCAACGAGTTCGTCAACGAACGATTCGGGGGCATCGCCGAAGGTCCGGTGCTGCGCCAGAGCCTCGTCAAGCTTGCGGATCAGGCGTGTCGCTCGCGACATGAAGGGTCGATAACTCAGCGGCGATCTTGATGGAGTCGGCTGTGGCTGACAAGCTTCATTCGGGGTCGCTGACAGGCAGGCGCAGACCCGTGGATTCCTGGAACTGCTTGAGCAGCGTGGCCAGGGAGAGATTGCCCTGTCCATCGCGTTCCCCGATCAGGTTCACTTCCTCCACCTCGATCGGTTGAACCGTGTCGCTCAGCATGGTGAGCAAAGGCTCCAGCTTCTGCAGCAGGAACAGACGTTTGGCGTCATCCCCAGACTTCTTGAGCGACTCCACCAGATCCCGCAGGCCTTCGGCCTGGGATCGCCCCTGTTCAACGATCGTGGCGGCCTGGCCTTTCGCCTCAGCCACCATTGTTTTGCATTCCGACTCCGCCGGGGCAATCACATCGGCCTGGAGCTGTTCGGTGACCTGTTTGATCCGCTCCTGCTGCACCGGAATCTCCGCTTCGGCTCTTGCAAGCTCGGCGCCCACCTTCGCCTCCACCTCCGCCACCAGAGCGTCGCGGCGGGTGAGGGCATCCTTCACCCGCTTCTCCGCTTCCGCTGTGGCAATCGCCAGCTCTTTGTCGAGGCGACGCAGGGACGTGATCCGCTCGTTCTCCGCCTGCTTCACGGACGACTGCGATTTGGCTTCCGCTTCAGCGATCCGTGAATCGCGTTTGAGTTCCACCAGCTGCTTGCGGCCGATCGAATCCAGGTAGCGAACGTCATCGGAGATGTTCTGAATCTGCAGGGTGTCGAGCACCAGCCCCAGCTTCTGAAGGTCGTCCTCAGCCTCTTCAAGCAGGGTGCGGGCAAAGGTCACCTTGTCTTCGTTGAGCTGTTCCGGAGTCAGGCTGGCCATCACGCCCCGGAGATTGCCCTCCAGGGTTTCCTTGGCGATGTGGCGGATTTCGGCCTGCTCCTTGCCGATCAGCCGTTCGATGGCGTTGTGGATGCCGGGTTCATCGCCGGAGATCTTGATGTTGGCGACTCCGGAGACGTTGAGCGGAATCCCCCCTTTCGAGTAGGCGTTCTCAACCCGCAGGTCGATGGTCATGTTGCTGAGATCAAGCCGCATCACTTCCTCGAGCACCGGGATGCGCAGGGCACTGCCGCCTCGCACGGTGCGGTAGCCCACCTGCTGGCCGGATCCGATCCGTCGCCGCAGCCCGGCGAAGATCAGCACCTCACTGGGTTGGCAGATGTAATACAGCTGCCGCAGAAGAGCCACGAAGGCCCAGGCTCCGGCGGCACCCGTCAGACCGATTGCAACGAACATCAGCGATCTCCGGTGGAGGACAGGGTGGCGAGCAGGTCGATCCCGAGGATCTCTTTCACCTGCTGGAAGAACTGGCGAACCACAACGTGATTCAGGGCAACGAGGCTGGCCAGGCTGGTGGCGTCATTGCCATCAAGGCTGGTGACCCGCTTCAACGTGAGACGTCCCGGCAGCCGTGTGGCCTGCTCCAGCACCATCTCGATCTGCTGGAGCAGAAACACGAGTTCCGCGGTGTTTCCCGCTTCATCCCAGACCTGGGTGAGCAGATCGTTCACCAGCGCACTTGCCTTCACGTCCTCCGCCGTCGCAGCGGCCTGACCGCGGGCGCGCAGTTCCTGGGCCTTCTGGCTGGCTTCAGCTGGCAGCACCTGATCGGCCTGCAGTCGCAGCCGTTCCAGGTCGGCCCTCACTTTCTGCAGTTTCTGTTCGGCGCGAGCGCGCGCCTCCAGTTCCGCCGCGGTGGTTCGCTCCTCCTCCGAACGGGCCTGTTTCTCCATCTGCGCAACCTTGGTTCGAACGGCGTTGTCCTTCTCCACAACATCCGTTTCGGCCTCTGTGCGCACCACCTCGGCCACCTCTTCCATCTCCGCTTCGATGCGTTCGGCCTGGCCGATGGCCTCGGCTTCGGCAATCTCTGCGTCACGCACGATCTGAGCCACCCGCCGCCGGCTGATCGAGTTGAGGTAGTCCACGTCGTCGGACACGCTCTGGATTTTCAGAGTGTCCAGCTGCAATCCAAGGCGCCGCAGATCCTGTCCGACGTCTTCCGCGATCTGTTCGGCGAAGCGCAGCCTGTCTTCATTCACCTGCTCCGGTGTGAGCTGGGCAAGAACGCTGCGCAGATTGCCTTCCAGGTTTTCCTTGGCCACCTGGACGATCTCCTTCGAATCCCGTCCGAGGAATCGTTCGATGGCGTTGTTGCGCACCGCTGGATCGGTGCTCACCTTCACGTTGGCGATGGCCTGGATGTTCAGAGGTGTCCCGCCACGGGAGTAGGCGTTGTTCACTTCCACCAGCACCGGCAGCAGGGTCACATCCATCCGCCGTGCTGTTTCCAGGATCGGTTTGACGAAGGTCCAACCGCCATTGGCGACAACCCGGTAGCCCTTCATCCCCTGATCCCCCTGGTTGCTGCGCGAACCGGTGACCACCAGCAGCTCGTTGGGCCGGCAGATGCGGATCATCCAGCGGCTGATCAGATTCAGCGCCACCAGGACGACGAAGAGGGTTGCCACACCTCCGATCACCGCCTCGCCCTGATTGCGGTTGGTGGGGAGGAAGGCCGGGGGCGATGCCTGGATCTGGACGCGAGCCTGATCGCTCATCGTGTCCTTCAGCTGATTCCTTTCCCATAGCCGGGATTCAGAGCCCTGTCATCAGAACGGGTTTTCCAGGGGTTCCACGCTGAGTGTGTTGGTGTCGGCGGCGACGACAACGATGCGGGTGCCCTTCGGCAGCGCTCTGCCATCGCTGCTGCGGGAGGGTCTGCGGATCAGGCTGCCCCGGGCCGACAGTTCAACGAACCCGCGTCCGCCTGCTTCGATCGCGAGGGACACCTGCCCCTCCCTGCCGACGAGGTCATCGCTGCGGACCAGGCTGTCGACGTCCTGACGTCCGATCAGGCGCAGGATTTTGGTGGCGGCCCACCCCATCAACAGACCCATTGCGAGCGCCACGAGGCTCGGCGGCAACCATGACCCCCCGGGACTGAGCAGAAGCATCAGTGCACCGCAGAGTCCGAACCCGGTCAGCCCGAAGGACCAGAACGGGGTGCTGAACAGGAGGGACAGGTGACCTCCCTCCCCGTCGAAACCGCCGTCGTTGTCGAGGGACAGGCTGATCAGCACGACACCGGCCAGCAGACAGAAGAGGTAGGCGATGAGCATGGCGACAGGGGTTCAGTTGGGCTGTAAACGCTTGGCCAGTTCTTCGGTCAGCTCCTGCACCGCCTGTCGGCGATTGCGCCGATAGTCGTCCAACCGGTTCGCTACCTGGATGGGTTCGGCAAGACGGAACTCAACCCGCTGGGGGCCCAGGCTGGGTCGTGCGGCCCAGGGTCGGTCCTCAATCCAGCCGATCGCTTCTTCAACCAGCAGCAGCACTTCCGCCAGACGGTCGAAGACCGGCGCATCGCTGACGTAATGACCGCTGACGCTGGTGAAGTGCTCCACCAGCCGCATCCGTGTCAATTCCAGATCGGCTTCGCGGGCTTCCCAGTCCGCCAGGCTGCGATCAAGGGGCGAGAGCTGTTCGAGGCCTTCCCGGTAGATGCGATCCCAGGCGGCCTGTTCGATGCGACGGCAGCGTTCCTGCAGGGTGCTCCCGGCCCGCAGATGAAAGTGACCCTCCGCTTTCTCCAGACCGTGCAAGCGGTAGTTCTCGATGCGCTGCGTCAGTGGCAGCCCCTCTTCGGGCCGCAGCCGTTCGAGTTGCTCCAGTGCCTCCATCAGGGCGGTGCCGATGCCCACCAGACGGCTTCGCCGCTGATCCAGAGATCCCTCGTTCGGATCGCCATCAGGCGTGAGGCCCAGGTGCTGCTCCAGGGCGGACAACCGTGCATCGAGAGCGGCCCAGTTGGGTTGCCGCCAGCTGTACTGGATCTTCAGCGGCAGCACCTGCAGGCTGCGGGGATCGTTGCTGCTGGACAGATCCTCAGCGGCCCAGAAGGCGAGCTGCGCCACCCCCGGTTCCAGGGGTGCCATCTCTCCCGAAAGGTTGTTGGTGGCACCCTCGGGAGCCACCGCCAGGGGATAACGCCCCTGGGCCAGCACCTCCCGGGCCTGGTTGAGAGCAGGTCGGTCGAGACGTCCACGGTGAATGGCAATCCCGCCGCAGCGCTGCAGCAGCCATCCGATCAGCGGGCCAGCCCAGATCGGGATGCCGCGGTCGTAGAGGAAGCGCAGCTCAAACGGTCGCAGCAGCGGCTGACCCATCGAATCCGCTTCGGCTCTGACCCTGTTCCAGAACAGGTCCGCCAGCACAACGGGATCCCGGGTGCTGGGATGCCGGAAGGCGATCAGCAGGCTGGTTTCACCGCGCTGTTGTGCGCTGACAGCACGGACCAGTTGCTTCGCCGCGTTTTCGCAATGCAGTTCCAGACCCTGAAG